>CAXTKL010000018.1:0-39416 GCA_964244825.1 uncultured Aestuariivirga sp. | reverse complement strand
AGGCCGGAAAGACGGCCAACTCCCCATGCGGGAAACCATAGGAGAGAATGAATGAAGGCAGGAGACAGAATTGTAAAGCGCGGGCTGGGCTTCAAAGGAAAAATTGTGAAGGCCGATCAGTCGTGGGTAACTGTTGAGTGGGATGACGGGATTGCAAAAGGCAGGCCGCAGATGTGTCACATCAAAGAACTTGAAATTGAAAAAGCCCCCACGCCATAAGCGCAGGGGCAATTGAGAGGATAGAGTAATGGCGGAACCAGAAGGGATTGAACCTTCGCAACCTTTTGAGTTGTGCGGCTTAGCAAGCCGTTGCATTACCACTCTGCCATGGTTCCTTAGTTTTGGCGGAGGGTGAAGGAGTCGAACCCTTAACCTTTCGGGTTAGCACAGTTTTCAAGACTGCTTGCCCACCATCGAGCGCCACCCTCCGAAACGGAACGGGCCGCGCAAAAGCAGCCCGTCAGATAGACAGGTAACTTGATGAAAAATGGGCGATGAAGTTCATGTGTGCTAGATAGCATATTCAGCATCAGTGTCAAACGTAAAAAGCCCCGCAACCTTTCGGCACGGGGCAAGTGATACTTCGGAGGTCGTAAAATCAAAACAGGCCGCGCGGTAACAGCCACAAGGCCAGAGAAAAACTTTAGCGAGGGCCTCTTTCTGACGGTGGATTAGCGGGCGTCAACCGCAAGCGGCAGAATTGCCGGATTACTGCACTGGAACCTCGGGCGCATCGTCACCGCGTTCCAGCGTTTCAATCATTTCATTCAGCATCGACAAAAGATCATCAACGCCAAATCGTGCCTCATAGGCATGTAGCCAGAGGCCCACGTTCATCATGATGTCTTCGTCGCTGGCGTCGTTCATTTGGCGATGAACAAATAGGCGGTTACACCAGAAGCAATTCCAGCTTGCCAGACTGTCAATTCTGGCACGATGATATTGTAATCGGCGGATAGATTGAGACTGCGCACGACAAACGAAATCGCCACGTATTGAGCGACGGACATCATGATAATCATCTTAGGCCACCATAGTGCCCAGTGCTGATATTCGCGGCCCTGCAATTCGGCAATGAGGCGGCGGCGGTCCAGCTCGTTTTCGAGGCCCTTAATTTCCACGTCTGCCCTGATTTTTTCAGACGCGGTTTTGGTTTCCGCCATCTGTCGCTTGTGGGCAAGCACGGATTCAATGACGCCGCTGCCAAGGAATTTCAACAGGAACGCGGGAAGGAAGGCAAACATCACAGAACCTTGCTTTCAGGCGGATGCGTCATCCGGCGCAAGACATAGAACAAAACGCTCATTCCAATGATAATTGCAGGGGCGTAGCTAGGATCAACATATTGACGCCAGTCCAAGTCTTTGAGATAGGTCGTAATGTCCATTCCATAGGGCAGCGCCACGGCGGCAACGCTTGAAATAGCGGGGACAATCCCGCCTGCAACGCCCGTGATCCATGCCACGGTTTTTGTGCGAAAGCCCACCATTCGCGGCGAGAGCATCACAAAGACAATAGCAGCGGCAACAATAGCGAAAAAGAGAAGTCCAAGCATGGTTTAAGCCTTTCGTTTGAAAATTGCTAAAATGAGATCGAGAAGCGCCTTGAAAAGCCCGCGCGGGGCTTGCGGCGTGAGCGGTGGAGCGGTTTTCGTGTCTTGCGGGGCCACAGGGGCGGGAACGGGTGGAACGGCCCCTAGCGCACGCTCAAAGGCCACGGCATAGGTGCCAATCATTGCGGCCTTGTCAGTGCCATTTACGACCTTGCGCATGGCTTCATATTCGATGAAGTCGGATAGCTTCTTTTCCGTGAACCAGCCTTCGGTCATGCCGGAAACCAGAACTTTTGCAGCGACAGGATATTGTGTGACCAAATCAGGGTTGATGACAAGATCGATTCCGGTTTTGGCTGACGCCTTCACGTAGTTTGCGCGGCCCGTAAGCTGAACAAATCCGCGCCCCGCGAACCGCTTGCCATCGCCTTTCATAGTATTGCCAAGTTCTTTTGCCTTGGCACTTGGCGGCTCATATTTGGCTTGCTGTTGCGTCGGTCCCCAAATTTCATGCGTATAGCGGAATCGTCCGGTTTCATGCCACGCCGTCGCCATCATATAGGCGATGTGTTTGACAGGATGCCCAATGCTTGCAGTTGCGATAGCTTCCAAGCCGTTTACTTGCTCTGTATTGAGCGGGCCGAAATGTTGGCGGACGGAATCGAAAAACTCTTTCATGCTCAAATCCCCTTGTCTTCAATGATGGCGAAAAAGTATGGCGTCGGAACAGGCCAGAGTTGATCCGCACAGCCCAATTCATTAAATGTCAAAATCACGATTGTTGTCCCTTCGGCACGGTGCATCACACCCACACGACTGCCCTTCATTTTGGCAAACGTGTCATTCATGATTTGAAAGCGCCGGATGAACGCCGCTGTTTTTGCTTGGTCAATTGGCGTGAAGCGAAGGCCGTTATTCAGCGCATCCGTTTGGGTTTTGACGTAATCAATGGTTTCGCATTTAGCAGCCATGGCGGGGCTTGCGAAAAGCAGGGCGGCGAGAGCGGAGATAATCAGCTTCATCAATTCACCTCAAAAATGTTGGAGACAATTCGCATTTTCTTCTCTGGAAAACCTTCAGGCTTGATCGTCCAAAATGCTTCTGCGATATATTGGCCTTTGGGCAGCTTGCAATCTTTTCCAATAAACCATGACAAAGTTACGCCAGCTTCGGGTAATGCATACTTCGGTTCATAGACGCTCTCGCCGTTTCCATTGCAAATCTTGAACTTGTCAGATGTGCGGATAATGGCCACGATCCACTTACCCTCAAATGGCTTGCGAATTTCACGGTCGTAAACAACGGCGGGATCAGTTCCTTCTGGACTGTCTGCGATGTCAACCTTGCGAACCAAGAACCAGTCAGTTGCCCGCGCATCTAATTTGGCCTGATACTCGACCTTTGCAATGGCGCTGGCCTGATTGTCTTGGTAATATTTCCACCCGGCGCTTATCGAAACACCAAGCACAAGGGCTGCAAGTGTTGAAAGGGTTTTCATCTTTTTGTCCATGCTGAAAAAAGTATTCCCGCCCCTACTATGACCGCCGCAAGTTTTACGATAAAACCTCCGACTATTCCCATACTTCCTATAATCTTGAGCGCCTTCAGTGAATCCTCTGGAAGTTTTGAAGCATCAATATCTCGCCTTAATGTTTGAATTTCCTGACGCAAGATAGCAATGACCGCTTTGGATTGCGGGTTTAGATTTTCTTCATCAATCATCACTATCAGTCCGCCGTAAAAGTGTCTGGAGTTTGTGAAGTGCTTCGAACAGGATTTGCGGAACCTCCGATATGCTCACTCCTAAACGCAACAGAAGGATAAATGTTGCCAAATCCAAGGCGATTGAAGCGAGAATGTATATCTCGCCGTCCATTATTTCCATGTGCGGCCCCCGCCATGATAATGAGCATCAGAAAGCCCAATGCGTCGGAAATGGCTGCGATTTGGGGGAATGCCGCGAGTTGTAAAATCATGGCAGTGTCAAACAGCAGAATGATGAAAAATAGCGAAGCTACGGCATAGGCGGCTTTTGTCCGTCCGTAACCCGCCATTCCAACGCAAGCCACCGCGTCCGATAGCTGCCAGAGAAAATCATTGTGAGGTGCAAAGGTGACAATTGACCTTGTGCAAAGCCAATTGACCACCATCACCGCAAGAATGCGACGTGCATCACGGTATTTGCCCATGACAGTAACCAGCCCGGCAACGCAAAGCGAAACCAGCCAAATCAAAGACCACGCATCATGGGCAATAAATGTCATTAGCGACCGCCGCCCGGTCCGCGTGTCAGAACCACGGGCAACTCATAGCCATACTTGCGCAACACCTCAGACACGCCATAGTGCATGGCACGGCTTTCCGCGCCTACCAATGCGATTTCACGCAAGGGCAGGATTGCTGCTGCATAGGCTTCGGCCAACAACATGCCGTTGCCTTTGAGAATTGAGATAGCGGGATCAAGCGACGGGATGAGCGTTTGCATGATGTGGTTATCCACGGCCTCAGTGAGACGGTGCAATTCCATCATGTTATTCGACACTGCCTGAAATTCGGCAGGGCATGGTTTGAGTGTTTCTTTTGTCATGTTTTTTCCTTTAGGTTAAGGTCATCGGCTTATTGCCCGCGACCACTGAAATGTCATTGAACCAGCCGCCTGTGGCACCGCCGCGTAGGCGGACGCGCACTTTCGTCGCCCCAGTTGGCTTGAGCGATCCCGCAATCATGGTGTGACAGAAGGCTTCTGAGTGGCTTGCGGTATTGCTGCCACCATCCCCTGTAGAGCCTTCGACGTTGCCGACTTGCAGGTTGCCCGCATCAAGCCACTGCAATTCAATAGAGCCGCTATCAAGGTTGTTTACAGAGCCACGGGTGCGCCCAAATACAGTCACACTTGTCAGTGCTGTTGCATCAATATCCTGATACACATAACTCGAAGCACCGACGATTTTCATTGAATAGGTGCCGCTGTCAAAGATCACGGTATCTTTGCTTACAGTGCCGGAACCAATAATCCAGTTATCTGCTACGGCACCGGGCCATGATGCGAACTTCGGATTAAGCAAAAGCCCTGCGGTTGTTGTCGCCAAGAATCGCGCACCAACGGTTCCAGCCAACACGCTTGCGACTTCATATTCATCAATGATGACTTGTGTTGTTACGCCCGCGCCGTTTTTGAAAAACGGATCGACGTTGTTGGGGTGAATTGCGTTTGTTGTCGGGTCTTGATAATCACTTTGGCGACGGCCACGTGCCTTCCATGGATCAGCGGCATTGATCAAATAGAGTTCCCGCCAATCGGTCATAATGCCTTTGAGAACACGGTAAATCGTATCCTCTTCGTCATCAAGCATATTGGGCGGTTGCATGATGGCGGCGACACCGCATGCCGGATATGTGGCGCGGAATTGCTCCATAAACGAGAGAAAGTCACCGCGATCAACAGCGTCGGTATTGGTGACGGTGTAGTTTTTTCCTACGTTGCTGAATAGCAAATCAGCGTTTCCAAGCGCCGTGATCAAGCCGTAGCGATCCGCAAAATAGCGTCGACCCAAACCTCCGGATTGCGCAAAACTTTTCAGGGCAATTGTGCGCCCGTTGGTGCCGACTTGAATTGTCACCAACCCGAACATTGCGTTGCCCGTATAATCGGCGGCTTGGAATGTCACAGAGAAGGCCGGATAACGTTCGGCAAGATAGGCGGCAAAGGGATAGAAGTATTCCTCTTCACTGTCGCCAAGGCTATCGGACACCGAAACAATCGTCACATCGCCGGAGCCAAGTTCAATTTTGTTTTTGAGGCTGGATATAACCGATGTGGCGCGACCGTGTTGCGGAACAACCGCCGCCATGTAGCGGTTGACGATTTGCTGTTCCGCCATCGTAAGATTTTCAGCAAACACGCAAGCGGCGTAGAGGTGAACAATGCCTTCACCGACTGAGTTTTGAATATTGTGCGCAAGCCTGATAACAGTCCCGGCTTTTGGCGAGTAGGTTGCGGGAACCATTAAGCGACGATGACCGTTTTTCCATTTGTAAGCGCGGGTGCCGTCATAGCCACCGGAAAACACGCCGATTTCACCGACCTTCACAACTTCGTAAGACGGCACAATGCCTGCGATGTTGTCGTTTACAACAGTCGTGCCGCCCGCATGGTTGATTGTCCAGCGTCCGCCGCCGTTGTTCTGGCCAAGAGTCCAGCCGTTTGTCGTCGCATCACTGGCGACAAGAATTTGCTGGTTTGTGCCGGACGACACTTGCGCACGAATAGCCGCGGCGGCAAAGAATGCAGCACTGTTGCCGCCCAAAGCTGCATCAAGGGTGCGATCCTCTGTGGATCCAACGAACTCGAAATAGCGAACGCCCCGCGCATCCTCTCGCAATACAGGTGCGTTGTAAGTGACATTTTTCAGAAAGTGATTTGCGCGGCCTGACAGGTCTTGCCACACGGGGCAGTAGTCGCCGGGATTAGCCAGCACCGTTGCGCCAGCATCGCTGAATACCGAATAGCGGTCGTTGGCGACCCACAAATAGCCCACCTTGCGCTTGAGCAGAGCCGCCATGTCAGTGCCAGCCCGCAATGCACTATCCGTCTTGAACAGCACGTTGTTGACGATAGACTGCACATATTCGTAAGACGGAAATGAGTTGTATTGCGTCGAAGCGCCCGCATTCAAACGCTTCCACAGCGTTACCGCATAGTTGGTGCCAAGGCTTCCGATAACCTTGAAATATGTGTTATCCGCAACCGCGGCGCGGCCCGTTGGTTCATCGGCATAAATCGTGCCGTTGAGCAGCGCAGCATCACGCGCCGCCGCTGCCGACACCGCACTTACCCCTGCATTGGTCTCCGATACCGCCGCAGCCGCTGCCGCCGCTTGTGCAATTGCGGCTTGCCCAACAATATCAAACGTAACATCAACAACCGAAATCGTGCTGACGCCAATTACAGGGTTTGACGTTCTGAACTCCCATGTCGTGAGTGCTTTGGTAGCGCCTTCCTGCACCCGGACCTGAACGCCCTTGGCAATATCCCGGCTTTCCGTTGCACCTTCAGACCGCGCCCATGATGCAAATTCGGCAACGTCATAAACGCCATTTTCACGGCCATCGACTTGTGCGGTAAGCAGGATGCGATTGCCCGCGACGGTTTGAACGCCGTCGATAATCTGCAAGCCGCCCGTGCCGATATTGATTGACGTTACAGCTACCAATCGCACAGGTTCAAGATACCCCGTGCGGTCAATTTGATCTTCCGTCTGGGATGAACCGCCCGACGTGACAGTGCTGATAATGACGTTTGATTGATATGGAGTTGCCATTTACATGCGCCCGATCATTTGAAGGCCAGATTGAATATTTAGTGGTGTGCCGTTATCTCCGGCCCACGTCGAAGCGCCCAAATCGGAGTATTCAAGCTGTTGAAAAAAATGCGCGCCAATGCCAACCCTTGCGTTCAGCACGGCCATGCAGGCTACCATTCTGTTCCCTGTGCCATCGCCCGGTGAGCCGCCCGGAATGCCTGTAAAGGCTGTGGTGGAATCCAGCCCAATTCCTATTCTTCCTACGCCTGCATTGCTGTTGTTTTGGATTCCAGCCACAGCGACCATTGAGAATGCATCTTCGGACAATCCAACGATGATATTGATCCGGTTACTGTTACTGCCATTTGCAGCCCGCCACGTCGCGGTAGAATATAGCCAAGTGTCTGTGCTGTCACGGCACAAGGCGTTAGTGCCGACACGATTATAATTGTTCCAGACATCAAGCCTGTTATTGGTGCCGCCCGCCGCCGCCGCAGGATTGAACATCATGTTCAGTTGGGCTGCAGCATCCGTTCCGATACAAGCCACCATGACGCCGCGCCGTGCCAGAGGACCATTCACAATGTCGTATTTATTGACCCATACGCCGCTGAACAGTTCGAGTTCAGCGGTTCCAGCACCCGTGCCGGGATTGGTTGCGGTTGTCCAGGCGGGACCACGGGTGACGCGAAATGCACCCGCGTCCGCCCATGCCATCATGTAATAGACACTGCTTACCGCGCCCGCCGCAGGGCTTTTTGCAGCATCCGTCAACAGTTGCGAGACTTCGGTAAAGGTATCGACTGACCAATCGGTTCCATTGTAAAGCGAAATCCGATTGCCCTGATAAGGCGTGAAGAACGTGCTGGTTTTTCCGGTTTGATCCGTTGTCAAAACGGGGGTTGCGGTGAGAAGGGTTTGCCGTCCGCACGGCTGGCAAAATGAACCGCCAGTGATGCGCGAAAGCGTTACGCTGCTTGAAAATGTGACGGGGGCAACAAACGTATTTGAGTTGGAACTCATCACGGTCTGCCAACCCGACGCGCCTTTTGACACAAGCCCGATAGAGGCGTTTTGCGTATTCAAAACACGGTTGGCTGAACCGTCGACTGTCTGTGCGCCGACACCGATAACGGTGACGTTGCCCGTTGCGCCTGTGTTGACGACAAAGAACGGGAACCCGCTGCCCAATGTTTCACTATCCGCCGAAACGGTGACGTTGCCCGCCGATGCGTCAACAAGAAACACCTTGGCCTTATCGGCTGACTGCACTGAGAAGTTTGCCGTCTTGACTACTGTCGGGAAGTCAACTTGCGACCCTTCGGCGTCCACATGCAGACTGTCGATTTGAAACACCGGAGCGCCATCGGCAGACGTGAATTTGATTTTGTAATCACCGGGTTTTAAAAAGCAGTTTGGGAAAAGCCCCCCCGCGTCCGACGTGAGCGGATTAGGATGAACAACGGTGAGCGTGGCAGACGTGTAAAAGTCTGTCGGGGTGACGGTTCCGGCCAGATAGACAAACATCTGTGCAAGGGCCAACGGAACACCGTTTCCGTCTAGCAGGCGTGTGGGCAGGCACGGCAAGGCAAAAGCCATGGGTGGACCTCATTTTGGGGCAGGGTTGAAAATGTCGGGGGGTCGGGCTATGCGTGCCGGATGAATGATGATGATAAACCGCCGCCGATTTTTAACGTCAGTGGGATCGGCGATTTTATACTTTTGACGGTGTGTGCCGTTGGTGTTTGGTATTTTGTCGGACGGCCTGTCCGATCATTTATGGAGGGCTGGCTACAGCCTCCCCAACACGTCCAGACAAAAGACCAGCAGAAATTGCCCTAAGACCGTCAAGCAACTCTGTGCGACCGCCTTTGCGCGTAAGCACTTGCTGTTGATGCTGAATGAGGCGGCGAGCCGCTGCAACATCGGCGGGCCTTCTTGTCGTAAGCAGCCGGATCATTTCGTCTGCGACCTCCGGCCTTAATCCGGTTGCGGTGTTTTTTGCACGGCCAAGGAATTTGATCGCCGCTCCAAATATGTTCCCGCTCGCAAGGTCTTTTGCCGCCACTAAAACGTCTTTTGTGTTTTCGGCGTCAACGCCAGCTTCTTGACCTTGCGCAAGCTGCTTGGCAGTTGTGGAGTTGCCTTGCACGGCGTTTCGCGTGCGATACATGCGCTGTTCAAGTTTGATCGCCTGCAACAGATCACGCCGCGCGGCCTTGTCGGGCAATGCCGCTTCCATGCGTTGAATAAATTTGGGAGCCGAAAGAATATCGGCCCTGTTTGTGCCGTTGCGGCCCGTATCGCGCAGACTGTCGGAAATTGACCGCGAGAAACCAAGCCGCCACAGTTTTTGTTCCGCCACGGTGAGGGACGAAAGATGTTTGGCTATTTGTTCAGGGTCCATTTTCAGGCCTTGCTCAAACCCGTCATCAAGCGCCGTCACCATTGCACTGTCCCCCGCATAACGGGAAAGCGCCTGCTTGTAAGGTTGGTTGTGAATCGCGGAAAGCAAGTCCTTTTTGAGAATGGTGAGATCCCGCATGTTGACATTATCAAGGCCCGTGGGCTGGCCTTTTTTCAAGCTATTGATCATTTCATCAATTGTCATTTTGACGCGGTGCAAACCTTCGGTATCAATGACGCGGCGGGCAGATACTGATCCGTCTTGACCGATTTCAACAAAAATGTTTTTGAACTTCTCGCCACGGTTTGCGGCGGCGATGCGTGCGCGTTCGACAAGTTGGCCCATCAAAGGCCGCTTCAACACATTTTCAAGATCAACCGTGTAAGGCGTAGGTGTAGAGAAAGCATGGTCAAACATTGGCTTGGCAGCGGCTTTGCGTGATGTAACCAGCTTTTCCGTCGCAGCGTGGAAGGCTTCTGGCGCACCAAATGCCGCGCCAATATCGCCCTGCAACCGCTTCAACTGATTTGCCTGTCGGTATTCGAGTTGCTGGATCAACCCTTGGCGGGCCTTGCTTGGAACGTTTGAGGCGGCGCGAAGTGAATCAGCCGTGTTGCTGCCCGCAACGTCCGCAACTGCTAAATCCCCTTTAATGGCACTGTTTGAAATGAGCCTGTTTTTGACGCGATCAAGCGACATGCCGTCGCGCGACATGGCTTCCGCAACTTTTCTTGCTGCAAATTCTTTTGGCTTTGCCAGTGATCTTATCGGGGCAGTCACACCTTTCAACAAGGCCTTGGACGTGGCAAACACGGGCGGCAAAACAGCGCCAAGCGTGCCTCCCAAAGCGGCACCCAAAGCGGCACCCTTGGACCTATCGTCTATGTTCCCATTGGTTCCGGCAAAACCTTGCGCACCACCTACGCCACCACCGACAAGACTGGACCGCAGGATTTTCCCGCCGATTCCAATACCGCCTTTGATGAATTTTGCACCAACGCCACCGGACATAAGTCCGCCTGCGATTTCGGAGGAAATGGCTGTTTTGGGATTATCGCGCTCATAAGCCGCTCTTTCAGCGTCCGCCTGCGCTTTGCGTTGATTGTAGTTTTCGGAAATGCTTGTCGGCCCGTTGCCCGTAACGGCATTATATGCGCTATCGGTAAGCGAGTTCATGCCGGATAGAATTTCATCGCTTGCGCCTAGCGTTGCGCCCTGCAAAAATGGCGAATACTGGTTGCCAAGCATCTGTTGAGCGGCGTTCGGTCCACCCCGATCTGTCTTGTCTGCGATGTTGACGGTTTGCGGCCCCATATCTTGCGGCCGGACCGCCCGCATTTGAGGCTGGACCGGCTTCTTGAACTTGGCGAAGGGATTGCCGCCCGCAACAGGCGACGCCACTGTAGGCTTGAATTTGGCGAACGGATTTTCAGCCATGGTTATTCACCCAAAACCCGCGCCGCAGCGCCGGGGCCAAAGGTTTCGTCAAAGTAAGCCCGCATTTGTGGTGACGGATCACTGGCCAGCATTTCAATGGCTTGCGGATCGTATTGATCCCCGCCGTCTGCGGGAAGAGTGTCTTGCGAGGCGAGGTCGGCACTGGTTACGCCGTCTGCACCTTGATAGTTCTGTTGCGCGGCGGGTTGCTGAATTTGCGGGCCTTCCTGCAAGGCGGGGCCAGCCGTCCGGCGCATGGCGTTGATCGCTGTTGCGCGGTTCTGTGCTTTGAGTGCCAGCTTTTCCGGCGTATCGCCCGGTTGTGGGAAATACTGGATTGACCCGTTTTCAAATTCAGATGGAGAAATAGCAGCGCCGGATTCCTTGCGCAACACAGCGTTAAGAAAGTTCCGCGATGCTTGGTCAAATTTCTGGTAGTCGGGGCTGGCCATATAGTTGCCGGCACCAAATGGCAGATTGGCTTTCGTTTTTCCCACATAGTCAATTGCCGCCGCTGTTACAGCCGGATCGGCAAGCGTTTCCTCGGCCTGTTTCATGCGGTCGTAAAAGCCCGCTGCATTGCTTTGATCGCCAGTCGGACGCAAGGTGCGATTTGGAACGGCTCTTGATGGATCTTGCGGCCCGCCCTTGATTGGCTGGAGATTGCCGTCTTGCGTCCAGCGGAATCCCGCAGGGGCCTTGCCATAGGGGCCTTCCGTTTGTGCAAGCTTTGTTGCATTGATGCGCGACGTGTCTGCATTTTGCTGGTCAAGCTGATAATTCCGGTCAGCATTACCCTGCTTAAGCTGCCCGTCAACACCCTGAATTTGACCTAGGAACGCATCACGATTGGCAAAATTCCGATCCTCGTCATCAACAGGCAAGCCCTGCTTTGCGAGGTAATCCATGGTTTGCGCCCATTTTTCCGGTGTGTCTGCACGAAACAATGCGCCAGCAACCTTGGCCTTGGTTGCATCATCCGCTTCAATCGTGGCCTTGGTCTGCAATCGTTGATAATTGCCAACATCCATATATGACGATGGATCAACGCCAGCCAGCTTGTCGAATGCCCCCGCATCGCCCTGCAATGCCTGCCCGATCATGGGCCGCGCAACGTCCGCCCGCTGCAAATCAGCAAGTTTGAAGGCGTTCATCTTGTCGTTCTGGCCATCCTGTTTTACCTGACGATAGGCGTCATAAAAACCAGCCTGCGGACCTTGCGCCATTTCATAAAGTGATGCCATGTGTCAGTCCTTAGACGCCGAACAATTTCATGCCCATTTTGGCACCGTCCATAAGCAAACCATCAAAGCCCGCCATTTGGCCCGCCTTGATTTCACCCTTGTTCATATGGAATTGAGCTTCATTTCCGGCCATGCCCATGCGCAGATTGGAAAGGTTTCCCGTGGCCTGGTACCCCATATCCGTCATGCCCGACAATGGGCTGACATATTGCTGGTAAGTCCGGTTTGTCGTGTCCCTTGCGTTGTCGGCAAGTGCAGCCAAGGTTCGGCCCGAATTGCGCATTCCCGCCGCGTTCCCCATGTTGGCAACGCCCGTCTGGCCAGACTTCAATGCGGCTTCATATTGCAATCGATAGAGCGGGCTGTTCTGGAAATCAGTGATGGCCTTGTCGCTGTTGCCCATGCCGATTGCGTCTTGGTAATTGACAAGCCCTGCAAGCCCCGCCTGTTGCCATGGCTGATAAAGTGCCTTTGCATCTTCATAGCCAGCACGTTGATCTTCAACCGCTTTCTGGTTTGCGTTTTTCAGTGCCTTGGCACCAAAGATGCTTGATAAAAGCCCCATGGTTCAGCCTTTCAATGTCTCGATAATAATGTTCTGCTTGGCCTTGATTTCGTTCAGCAAGGTGACGATTGTGTCGATATGGGCTTGGCTGTAAGCACCGGGGGCCGCCGTCACATTCGCAGTTGCAACGGATGCCACGTCATCAAGTCCGGCAATGCGTTTATGCACTTCATTCAGGTATCGCAGCCATTGGCTACCGAAGCCTTGCCGCGCCGTATCGCCTTCAATCACTGACTGGTTAAGCGGGAACTTGAGTTTCGCCATGTCAGTTTCTCAGTGGCCGGACTTTGGCAACGGCTTGGAAAACCGAACGCTGCACAGGTTCAGGAAACGAAAGCCGGAACGCCATGCCGGAACCATTGCAGGCACCCAAACGATTGAACCGAATATCAACCCCATACTTGCCCTGTTGACCTGCGCTTCTGGCATATTCCGGCCCCCACGTCATGCCGCCGTCACGCGATACCGTCAATAATGCCTGTGGGTCTTGCACATGTGCCGCACCATTTGCCATGCCCATGCCGCGTTGCCCGTCCACATAGAACGCATCGCAGATATAGCCATCGGGGAACGCATTCAGCGGGCTGGTTTCGATACTGAGAATGCAAGGGTCGCCATCATCATCCTCGCGGTCAAATGTCAGCTCGTAAATCTTGCCGTCAACGACATCCATGACCAAATCGCGGTTGAAGGCGTAGATATAATGGCCGCACTTGAACGTGTCGGACAGGTAGCTTTTGAGAGGAAACCAGAAGCCCGTTGTGAGGTCAAACATGTGGCACCACAACGAACACCGGATCACATAAAATTGATGGCCTTCGGTATCGAACGCAAAGCCTGTGATTTCATCGGCTAAACCCAATTTCACGGCGCGTTCTATGTCGCGGTCAACCGCATGTGTGCTGATTTTCTGCGGAATGCCGCCGCCGCTCATCACGACTTGGAAATAGTCATTCACCCATGCCACAACGCTGCCCAGAATAACGGGCGAATATCGTGCTGCACATCCGCCGCCTTCGCCCAATCCAGCACCAAGTAACGGCTCAAATGGGAATGCAGACGTGCCACCCACAAAGCGAAACACCTCGCGGGTCTTTTCGCCGAAATACCAGAAATCCTCTCCAAACTCCAAAACCCGAATGCCGCCATCACTGCTACGTTCCGCTTCTGCGAACGCCAAAGCATTGATAGAGCCGCTGTTGTTTTCATCCGATGCATAGGCTAACCCGTCGTTTATGCCGTACACGGTAAAGCCATTGCTGTTGCAATTCGAGTGCACGCCGGATGGCAAATCAAGGTCTGCGATTTCGCTCAACACATCGTTTTCGACAATGTAGTTTTTTGTGTCCGCTGTAATTGTAATCTGTCGATAGGGAGCCTTGCGGTTCAGCGACATGGTTACGGTCTTTTGGCCCAGAATGTTTCCAAGGCTTGACGCCGTGCCGCCTGAATTTATTTTGTAAAGCTGTTCTTTTGCGACAATGTATAACGCATTGTTCAGCAAGACCGAGCCGCGAATACCGTTTCCGGCTCCAAGGTCCGCAAACAATTTCAGGCGTGGCCTGGTATTGATGCTGAACCCCGTCTTGCCGCCTTCGGTTTTTTCGATATAGCCATTGGTGATTGTCGCGCCGCCGCCTTGCGTGGTTTTGGCCTTGTCAACATTAGGGCCAAGAGGGACGGGAACCCGCGCCATCAAGCGATCCAGTGAATCCGTTGTGACGGCATGACCCGCAAGCCGCTATCAACCCGCAATGTTTCGGGTGCCATGTAATCGGCACAAATCAGCGCCCATCCGGCGTTTGCGCGGGCTTCAATATCGCGCGAAACATCAATGCCATAATCGGGGCAGAGTTGACGGGCCAACATGGATTTCAAGCCTTCGGTATGGCGTTCGTCCAGAAATATCGGATCGTTCAGGCCAAGGGGGGACCATCCGGTGTATACGTTTTTCGCATTGAACGATGCGCCCATGTCGTTCAGGGCTTCGAGCGCATCAACCGCTTCGGAATCGGACGGCTCAGCGCCAGCAGGCAATACACCGATACGGCGCAAAGCTGCTTTGATGATGTCACGCGCTGTTGCCATCCGCTTTATCCTTTGAAGTTCTTGGCTTTTGCAGGGCTGTTCACATAGCCTTTCGGCAAGCCTTCACCCTGTTTCAAGCTGAACAACTTGGCTTCCCCGTTCACGGCGTCGTAGCCATATGTCGGGATTCCCTCATTGGTTTCGGTTGGGGGGAGATTGCTCTCCCCCGTTCCTTTGGACTGGTTCATCAATCCCATTATGTGCCGCTCACACGAACCGACAAGCGCGGATCAATCAGGGCCGCACCGTAAAGCATATCCATGCGCCAGCCAGAGGAGTTGTCCGTGCCGTTGTAGACGGGGCCAATCTTCACCGACAGGTTTTTGAACGTCTGCCGCACATGGTCAACAGAGCCGGGCGGAATTACCATTGGCACCACGGCAAGCGCAAAGGCGTTGCGGTGATACATCAGGTTTTGCTTGTAAGTTACGGCAGCGGAACCAACAAAGGTCAACGCAGCACCGGCAGCAGGAGCCGCGTTCACAGTCTGGTGTGGACCGGAGACGATGAGCGGCGGGCTGATTGTCATGGTGAGGTTGCCCGAAGCATCCGACGAACCGTTGGCCTTGACGACAATTTGCTGCAAGATGCCTGTGGACTGTTTTGTCTTTGGGTTGACCATAAACACGCCTGCAATGGTGAACACGTCACCAATCACAACACGCGATGCAGCAGCAGCGGTCCAACCGTTAGTAATCAACGATTGTGACCATGTGTCTTTTGCTACGGCATAAGTGACGTTTTGCGCCGCACCATTGACCAACGGAACGCCGCCCAACGGGCCGACAGTGTGTGAAGGCGTGACCTGAGACATGTAGGTTTCAAGTCCGCCAACCTCGCCAAGCGAGCCCATGCGATAGGCTGACTTGGCAACATCGGAGACATAAAGCCCGGTCTGGCCACCGACAAGACCCCAGTTATCGCTAGGGTTCAGCGATGCAAAACGTTCGGAGAATGGCACCGCCATTTCGTCAAGACGTTCTGGACCCTTTGAGAAGCCCGCAAAGTTGGTGATACGGGTGCCGGGCGTGCCAACCCAATTATACGTTCCCTGATAAAGGCGCGTCATGCAGGTCGCAACCACAGAGTTGACCATATTGATCGACGCGGGTTTGATCACACGTTCACGAAGGCCGTTGATGCCTTCACGATCTTCAAGTGTGAGGTTCATTTCCGAAGAAGTCAGGTCGAAGTCAACGCCCGCCACGTCTGTGATTGACAGCGTGGTGGAACCTTCAACGATGTCCTGCGCAGAACGGGTAATGGTATTGCGCACGGTGAAATCAGCGGGGCGGCGGATGGTGATGGTGTCACCAATGTCGTAACCGTTGACCTTTTTCGTAAATTCATCCTCATGCCCGCGATAAAACGAATTGATGAGGCCAGAGAGGTTGTTGTCAACAATGGCCAAGGCTTCCTTGGCAACAATGCTGGCAACCTTAAGGGCGTTTGCCATGGTATTTCCCTTTCAGGGAATAGGAGCGCCATCACGGCGGTCCGGTTTGGTTGGATTATTTGTTCATTTCTTTCGCAACCAGCTTTGCGTAGTCAGCCATGTCCATCTTTTCGATTGAGACATTTGACGACTGACGATTGCCCGAAACTGAGTTGATGGGAGCGGGTGCGGTTGTGACCTTGCGCGGTGCCGGGGTTGTCAGCCGTCCAGCTAACTTTCCGAGTTCAAATGCTTTTGCACGGTCTGGCAGACTTTCAATGCGACGGGCTTCACTGGCATTCTTGCCGAGGTGATAGGCAACCTGTGGGCCTTCCTCCAATTCCGCAATCATCATCGCGGTTGTTTCGGAGACGGCGCTGTTCAGCTTGACATAAACGACATCATCAAAGTCAGAAACATCCTGCTTGAAGTCGTTAACCCTTTCACGCCACGATTCCGCGACGGCTCCACGGCGGGAAGCTTCTGCTTGCGCTATCTGCTTTTCCGCACGCTCCACCTCACGCTTGTCCAGTTGATGGGTCAAGGTATCGGCGGTGTATTGCGCATTGTCGTCATACTGATTGGGATCGGGCGCTTTCAGTTTGGCCCGGAGGCTCTCCACTTCATCACGAAGTGTTGAGGCTTGCCTTTCGGCTTCACGTTGCCTTGCAACGGCTTGCTGGACACGTTCGCGGGCACTTTGCTTTCGCTCATTGAGCAGCTTTGCGGCCTCGCTTGCGGCCTTCGATTTATCGTCGTCGGATAGTTCAGGCTTGGCCTGTGCATCCGGTTCTTTGCCGTCAACGTTCGTCTCAGGCGTAGCCGCGTCAACAGGATCGGCAACTGTGGTTTCGGTATTTTCGGCAACCGGAGCCGTGTTTTCTGTCGTCATGTTATCCACTTGGGAAAGGTAACGCTTCACAGCGTTTCCGTGCGGGCAAAGCCTGCCCGTGCATCAACCTACTGAACGTAAGCCGATTGGTCTTGAGCCGCCTCTTGCGGGGCGTTCTCGAATTGGAATTGATCGCGGGTATGGCCGTGCAACCGCGCCTCATTGTCGATGGCCTTGCCATGGGTTTCCGACAAGATTTTAGCGGTTTCGGCCTTGGTCTTGGTTGTGGCAGCGTGCTTGTTTTCAATAAGCGCCTGCTTTTCAGCCAGCATCACACGTTGTGCAACATCTGCCATAGGATCGGCTGGAGGCGGTTGTGCGCCGCCATCCTCTGGCGAGACAAGACCGGGAGGCATAACCTTTTTCATGCGCTCTGCGAGTTTCTTGGCCCCTTCAAAATCCATGGCCTCAAAATACAAATCGCCTGCGACTTTCATCAGTTCAGGATTGCGGCCCATCAACTCAGTAAGCATTTGCTTGGCCTGTTCCCGTGCACTTGCAAACGACGGTCCGGTTTTCACCCTGACATCAAATTTTGCCTGTGAAATGTCATTGATAATCATGGAACCCATAGGCGTCATGATGGTTTTGTTGATCACGGCGTCCTGTTCGGTTTCATCTGGTCCCAAAATGCGGACCTGTCGTTCGCCGTCATAAATCTTGGCAATCAATTCAGCGCATTGTTCACCCGTCCAACGGATGGCGTGATTGAAGTTGTCGAAATAGACGTAAGTTCCGGTGTCGCTTTCAGTTTTGCGTGCATCAATGGCTTTGCCGCTGGTTTCGTTGGAACGCTGGCCAAGGGCGGCTGGATAAATGCCCGTTGTGGCATTCATGTCCACGTCTGCGATTTGCGTTTCCTGATAGAAGGCGGCGGACGGTTGCGGCGGTGCGATGCGTTGCGGAGAGGCCCCCGGCGCGTCGGTATCGACGTGATATGGCAGATATGGTAGGTTGTCAGTGTTGGCCCTGTTCCACCAGCTTTCAAGCCCCTCAAACATTTTCAGCGTGCCGATATAGGGCGATTTGGGTTGAAGCCCCGTCAACTCAGCACTGGCACTGCGGAAATAGTTATAGAGCCGTGCCGGGTCTTTCATCCACCGCACAACGCCAAAACGTATCACGCGGCCATCAATGCAGATTTCATTGCCAATAACCGGAATGACAGGGATATTGCTGCCCGCCCATTCTTCTTCCGATAGAATATCCGAACCTGACACCTTTTGGTGCATGACCTTGAAGGCCTTGATCTCGCGTTCACGAACGACATTCAGGAAGCGGGCATTGGTTCCCATTTTTGTCAGATCAATCGTCTGCCCCGTGTCGAGAAGGCCGAGCTTGCGCTTGACGGGAACCTTGAACCACCGCGAGGCGATGCGCACACGTTCTTCTGTGTTCCAGTATAGCGTGTTGTTGCTATGACTGGAAGGAACCTTGAAGTTATCGCCCTCGGTGTTGGTCTTGAACTCTTTCTTGTATTTGTCTTTTGTCAGCCATTCCGTCACAAAGCAGTGCATGGCGTCGCGGCGGTCAATCTCTGTTGCTCCCGCATCCCAGACTACGGAGAACGGGTCCATTTTGCGCTCGATGATAATCTCTTGGTCAAATGTATCATCATCGGCAAAGCGGGTTTTAAGCTGCCAATGGCCAATGCCGCAAGTAATCGCCTGTTCAGCAGCCCACGCATAAGCCGAACTCGCAGCGCTGCGATATTCAATCTGGCGCATGATGCCTTGGTAAATATCAGCGATGTGCGGATCGGTCTTGCCGTCAACAGGAACGAAGGTGATGGACGGATTGCTTTGGCGCAAATCGCCCGATACCTGGCGGATGAACTGACCTGTTTTGTTGATCGTGATAACCGGACGACCCGCTTGTTCCCGTTGGGTGCGAACGCTTTCCAGCCATTGATTGCCAGCCGCAAATTCCAAATCCTCCAAGCCGTCATCGCGGTTATGCTTGTCCGCCTGCCAGTCGTGCTCGAATTGCTCCAGAATTTCTTTGTGTGAATCGGTCATTAGCCCGCCATCCATCCGCCAGACATAGGAAGCGGCGCATGTGGCACCGGAGCCGCGAGGGTTTTCTTGATGCCGCGTGTCAGTTGCGGGAATAGTTCAGTAATAGCCCAGACATAAGCGTCGGCACGGTTTGGTGACTTATCGCCCGTGTAACCGTTTGTCGAAAAACCGCACAGCTCTTCTTCGAGTTCAGGGAAATATCCCACATGCCGGATTTTGCCATCCGCCGCCAATGCTGACACGGGTTCAGCCCGCACAACCTTGCTGCGGGAAGCTGTTTGCTTGCGATAGGAGAAGGATTCACCCGCCGCCGCAGTGCGGATCACGCTTTCAACCATTGCCCCGCCGTAGTTGGTTTCCGCAACAATGGCGTCGGCACCATGGCGCTGATAAGCTGAGAATACGGTTTTCCCCCACGTTGCAGGGCCAGCCTTCACCGTCAAATCTTCAATCAGATAAGCCTTGCCGTCTATGCCAAGGCCCATCACCACGATACCGATTGCGTCATTGTCTTGATTTTCCTTGTCGTCGGAGCCGGAAGGGTCAACTGACACGATTATGCGCTGATATTCAGGCGCGGTGCCGTCGGTGACACGATTGCGGTCCAGTAATTCGAGGGTCCAAAGTGCGAATGGGTTTTCGTCGGCAAATTCGCCTTCGTAGAACCGCTTACGCCGTGCGCCGGACATATTGCGCAAAAGGGCCAGATATTCCGTCGCCACATTGGCGGCGTTGTCCTCTGGCTTCATGAAGATTGATTGATAGTTGCCGGGATCTGGCAGCGGGTTGTTATTAGCCGGGTTCAGCAGTTGCTTGAACTGCTTATAGGTCCAGTGGCCTTTAGTCGGCGGGTTTTCGGTGTAGAAGGCGCGAAGCCTCAAATCTGTCTTTTGTGCCAATCGTGACAATGCGGTTTCAACTGAGGCAAAGCCGATCTGCGAAACTTCCTCGAAAAGCATATCGGCGTATTCTTTACCCAAAATCTTATCGACGCGGTCCTTGTCGTCCAGACCGCCAAACCATTCTTCGCTTCCATTGGGGAATGAAACGAACCAGTCAGATTTGTTCAGCTTGTAAGGCACGTCGGGGAAGCAAAGCTGCATCACCTTTGGGAAGGTGTCGTAAACCAAACTTTCCTTGATGTGGTTGAACCTGTAGCGCAGGCACGCCCCGCGTGACGGAACCTTGAGCCTGCGAATGATTTTGGCCCTGACTGCCAGAAACGTCTTGCCGGAACGTGAGCCGCCGTAAAGCAGTGAGTGGAGCGGATCACCGCCGAGCATCCGATTGGCTTCGTGCTGCTTTGAGGTTAACTTAAATTCAGCCATGCAATTTTGCCGTAGCTACTTTCAATGACTTAGCTTGTTTTTAATGGTTCCGAAAGTCTCAGCCCGCTGTTTTCGGAGACTGTTTGACCAAACGATCAAATTAGCTATGCGGAATTGTTTATAGATTGTCGTCGTCGCTGCTAATTGTTATGCTGATTGCGCCATTTACCTTGGCGTCGATCTTCTGCACATCAAGCCCATGCAACTTTGCCTTGGCCATTACAGCGCTCACGGCAGCGGCAGCGCCTTTCTCGTCTTTCATGGCCAATTCACGGGCTTCTTCAAGTTCATCGGTGAGTTTTTCAATTGAAACCAGTGTGCGCTGAACCGCCATATCCTGCAATTCTGCAACTCTTTCGGCTACATTAACATTTCCTAACAGGCGTGAAGCACTTGCGCTTGCGCTTTCAGGTGTGGCTTGATAACCTGCTTTTTCATATGCTTTTGATAATGTTGAGCCTTTGGCAACCTCTCTTGCGAAGGCTTCCCATTGCTCGTTTTCAAGCTTTGGCATTATGCGAAGGCACTCTCTGCCACATTAAATATGCCTTCGTCGGCAATGTCAGCCGCGCCGTCGGTATCCCAACGGTAATAGTGGTTGCCCGATCCTGTAGGGATAACAGCACCTTCGTAGGTTCCTGTGTCGGTTTTTGTAGGTGTCACTTGCAATTCGACGCCGTGACGACCGCATTTAACCTGCAACGTGATTTCAGGGGCGTCCGCAAGAACGCCACCGATATATACGCGGGTTTTTAGAACCACTGACTGATTGGGGTAGATGCGAGGCACTGGACTAGCAGCTACACTTGGCCTTGCCGCATTTCTTGCATGTGGCGGGCTTGGAAGGTTTTATGGGTTTCTTGGCCATGGGGGATTCCTTTGGTGTTACGTTGCTACTGTTCCGCCGTGCATGGCGATGAAGTCTTGATATTCGGATTCTGTGAGGGTTTGCGCAATAATGCGCTTGTTGTTTGCGCCAATAAATTCCCCGTCTGGCACAGCCCCCAAGATTGTAGGTGTTGCAAAATGCTTTACCAGCGTTCCCGGCCCGTCGCTTACTGCGATTTCGATGTACGTCATGGGATCCTCTTGGAGTGATTGGCACACCGCCCTTGGATAATGCCTTTCGGCAAATTAGTTGGCCTGCCCCTCAAACCCACCGCGCTAGTGAGGGCCTAAGCGACACAAAAGTGTTTCTGCTTTCGCTTCATCAGGCTAGTTGCGCGGCATGGACCCCAAACTCTACCAACCTGCGGGGCGTAAGCCTATTCATGCCTTTCGGCAAAACTTGTCTTAACGTCACCTATGACGGCTTACAGGTGCGCCTCGTCTCTGCCATAAGGCCACGGGGGGTCCACACACTACGCAAGCATTGCTTGATTTAAACCTTGCTTTTTCAATGTCAAGCGCAATTTACGCCGCCTCCTTATCGCTCAGGTCAATACCAAGGCGCTTGATGGCTTCGGAAAGCCCGAATAGCCTGTGAAACATATCAAACGCGGCCTTGTCTGCCAAATCACCCAGGTTGATTGCTTTGCGAACGGCTTTGGGCTTTTTGTCACGTTTCTCCAGTCCATCCATGAATGATTGGACCTCACTGTCAGGAACGATCAGCAAAGCCTCAGAATCATCCCGCCAGACCTTTTTGGCGTATCGGACGGTGTCCAGCACCATGCGAACCTGTCGCTCATCAGCGGCCATGAATAGGCGGTTATACAATGCGGGCCTTACGACCTCAATCTGCCCATTGCGTCCTGAGATAGATTTGAGCGTTGTGACCATGGGGATAACACAAGGTACCGCAAGACGGCCAAGGCTGTTAGGGATGGCGGTGTGGCGTCCGGCTTCAAATTCGAGTATTGCCCAGTTCATTCAGTTTTCCCGCATTTGGATTCTAGTTTGGCTTTGATGACGTCGATAACAGCAATGGTGCCCGAATAGTCACTACTGCCTATCTTTCTGGAATACTCATTGAGAAGGTCGTTCAAATCCTCTTTTCTCCACTCGCTTCCCGCTGGAATATGCACCAATGGCTTATCGGAGGCGGTGGCTTCACGAAGCTCGTTGTAATGCTTACGGAAAATCCACAAGTGTTCGGAAACTTGATGTTTTTGACAATCTCCTGCGAACTCCTCCCACGTTGGCATGGTGTGGAACTTAACTGGCTTTGGACGGAGGGCTTCGAAAGCCAAAACAAATCGTTCCCCTGTTTTTGGCTGTCTGTCACTCAAATCATGGATTCTCCATTCTTCAATCGCCGCAAGCAGTTCATCAACCTTGGCTTCGTCATATTTCGGTGTCATGGCCTTCTCCATTATTGGGGTTCCGTCTGGGGTGCATTCTTGAATAAGGTCGGAGTTATTAGGGAGACCGCCAATGAAAAATACTCCGTTGTCGGTGTAGGTTCTTTGTCCGTCTGCTGGATTGCGCGAAATCCATGTGTAGCCTTGCGGCTGGAAAAGCTCCATCGGGCCAATTACCCGCGCCACGCCGTCCAGATAATACCCGCCTTCTCTCAGTTGCAGTGTCATGTGATGCACCATATAAACCAGCTAACAATGTTAGAAATCACGGCAAGCAAAAGCACGGCAGATGCAGTGCACATTGCCATGCCTATAAGGCGGTGTTTGAGAGCGGGGCGGATCATGCTGACTTACCTGTTTTTTTTCGATGCTCTCGCGTCAATTTGGCATCGCGACGGGCGCGAAATATCAATTTGTTTTGCGCATCAAGCGAGAATTGCATGTCGTGGACCAAGCCGCAATCACAACAGATTATTTTGTATGTTCTGTCTTTTGGGTGAATCCACTCGCACCACCCACCACGACCCGCCGTCATAACTTCTGGATTGAATTTTTTTGTCATGCTGCTTTGTCCCCTTTCAACAAACGTATTTCATCCCGCAATTCGTAAATGAGTGTTGCAGCTTGAACAAGCGAAACGCCGTGATGAATTGGGTCTTCATCAAACAAATGCGAGACGCCATCTTCAAGCAAATACAATCCCTGCATTTCAAGATTGCGAGACAACGGGCATGTGTTGACCCTAAACTTTCGGGTTTTTTTGGCGCGGGACGTCACCTCTTTCGTTTGGTTTTCCGGGTGAACGTCGGAGTCCCATTGGTCCCTGAGACGTTTTATTTCTTTTGAACGCTTTTTCATGCTGCTTTGTCCTGTGTGTGAGGGTGATCGTCTGACATGGGCTTGATGCGGGCAAAGGCTTTGGCGACAAGTGCGGCCTTGGCCTCTGGGCTTAGCTTTGAACAGGCGGTATCGAGTTCCTGTTGCTTGGAACGGCGGATGCCTTCGTCAATATGCCATTGGGCTTTGACGGCATAAGCGCGGGCCTTGGTGACCTGTGCCGTGAGTGCTTCCGTCAATTCGGCTTCGCTTGGCAGATACGCGCTTGTCGATGCGAGGCCCTTGCCAGCCGCAACTACAGCCGTTCCCGCCCATTCAGGGAATAACGCAAACACGTTTTCAATCCGGCGCATGTAAGCGGTTTTTTCAGTATCGTTGCCCTTGAATGCGTAAGGGTAGCCCGACAAAAGCGTGACCGTTGCTTTGACGGCTGCACCGTATGGCATGGCCGGAAACGGGCCTGAATAGCGCTCAATCACTTGTTCGCACACCCAAGTCGGCAAGAGCGGGGCGATTTCAATGGGCTTTGAATCATTCAGAATTGATAAGGCTTTCGCTAGCCCCTCTTTGCTGACTGTCCGCAAGATAACGTTCGAGGATTGAGGGTTTTGAACTGGAAGGCCCATGGGAAACTCCATTGAATTTTGGCGGTGATGACGGGAATTGCGCTTCGATGCGGCTTGCATGGGCGCGTTGGATTGCCTTGACGAAATAGTTCCACGACGTTCGCCCGTCGCATTTGGGTGCAAGGGCTTTGACGATTGGGAAAACATCTAGGTCCGGATCGCACCCAGCATCAATCAGGGCTTGGATTTGCCCCGTGACGGCAAGCATGGGGGCGGGTTCTGATTTCCACCCTGCGGCGTCCCTGAGTTTTATTTCCAAATCGGCCAGAGGTTCGCGCCCGCGCTCTACCTCACCTCTTAATTCTGTATCTGTATCTGTATCTGTATAGTTGAGGTTATGTTCAACAGGTGTTGAACAGGTGTTGACTGTCTGTTGCGTTTGTGTTGCCGTCATGAAAGACTTTTGTTTGGCTTTTGATGCAGCAGAAGCCTTGCCGCCTTTTGATTTTACCGCGCTCTTGTCGCGCACGTTCTTCAACTCAGCTTCAATCCTGTTGTGAACCCACTCACCATTTTCTTCGACAAAAAAAGGCGCAATGAGAGGCTTGACCAATGTCCAGTCCCGAAAGGCAAGGCGAGTGATGCGTGAAAGCGCCAAGTCACTGCAAGGCAAAGGCTTCCCGCGCTGCCAATAGTTCATAATCAAAAGCAAATAGGCCCCGTGCTCAATGGTGCTAAGATGGCTGGTGTCCGCAAGATAGTCGGCAACGTACAATGGGATATAGGGTAGTGCACTCATTTTTCTGCCTTTACATTAGGCCTGTCGTAAGCTATACGGATCAGGCTTTCGTTGCTGATTGCACTTTATCATCCTCCCGGATTGATAGCAAGGCCCATCTTAATCGGTGGGCTTTGTCGTTTCCGGTGCGAGTTATACCCTCGCAACATAGTTCCGGCGCTCAGGGCCGCAGTGATCGGACGCCAATCGGTTTTCATAAATATCGATGTGGCCTGTTTCGTGTTCCGTCGGAAAGCCATCCGCAGGCGGGCGGTTTACCTTGCCATCCGTAAATGTCTTGCGGGGGTAACATGCTCCCGCACTACGGTAGACGCGGGATATGCCGTGAGACTTGCAGCCTTCGCAAGAGGTGATCATCTCTGTGACCTCGCGCTTAAATCAGGCAACATCAAACGAACATTATTCACAAACCGCGCCGCTTCATCCGGCGTTTGAATCATTGTGATCCCGCTGCCACGCCAAGCCTTGTTAAAGGCGTCCTGAGACGTGTTCAGCTTCTTTCCGTACTGAGTGCCGGGCGACTTGCATTCGATCAACCAGTTGCGCCCCTGTAGTCCCACAAGCAAATCACAAGGCTTATCCATAGCGACAACATCGCAGCCCATGGCTTTCAGGGTTTCCACAATGGCTTTTTCAGACGCGTCGCGGGCGTTTGCGTATCGGCGAAGTCCGGTCATGCTGCTATATCAACTTCAAACACAAAATTGACTTTACTTGCAGCCCATGCCCTCATTCTGACCCATCGATGTTCTGGCGTCTCATCACTCCATGCGCCTTCGTCATTCATCCATACAATTTCGCGGGCCAATTGTTCAGCCACATCAAACTTGCTGGCAACGGTTTCCATATCTTCAGGATCAAGGGCTGCAATGTCCATGCCTTGCGAGACACCAACTGCTCCAAGCGTGCAATAGCCCCCATCGCAAACAAGACTTTCAGCAACCAGCTTCTTTTCAGGCAAAGCATCAAGAGCGTTCACGATTGCAATCATCATGGCCTGTCCGCGTTTGCCGCGAATGGCACTGGCTACCTGGCCTCGCCACCGGATAGTTCCCCAGTCATATTGATCATCAATATATCCAGAACGGCTCATTAAACTGCTCTCCAGCAATGGGCTGCACGACCGCCATCAGCTTTGCAACGTCGTCCGGTCTTTTCTATCAAGCCTCTGATGTGTAACTCGCTGCATCTTGGTCTAACGCTCAAGATGCTTTCATTCATGGCATGGGCCAGTTGGTCCGCAGTCCCGACAAAGCCGTGCTTGAACCACGCCAGACACTCAATGCGTAGCGTTTCCGCCCTTCCCGTGGTCTCAATAGCCACGGCGGCGTCAAACGATGTGGAGCGTTCTTTTGCGCCAGCAACCATGGGATATGTGAACAGGTCCATCATGCCGCCTTCGCAGCACGTGCGGCAGCTTCGCCTTTGGATAGTTCATCGTTTTCAAGGGTGACCTTGAAATAAACCCGCGCATGATCGTGCCAGATAACGATGCCTTCCGGTTTCATAAATTCTGGCGCAGCTTTCGACCCTTCGCGACGCAACAATTCCAACGCGTCAAACACACATGAAGGATTATATGTCCCCGTGTAAAGCACAGGAACCACGTCGCAGCATGGCGGCACATTGTCAGCATTCCATCTGCCCGTATTGAATAGGCTAAATCTCTTTTTTGACTGCAAATAGTTGCGTTGAATGCCGTTGCCCCACCATTCTCCAAAATGACGGCCTTCACCCAAAGCGAGCAATTCCACCTTGTTTTGGTCAACCCATTTTGCAAATCCATAATTGTCGTGTGTAGGTGTAATCAATCGACTGCGAGACGCCGCGCCAATCAAGCCATCCGAAGTGATGATGATCTGTGCATTTGTCCCGTCGATTTTTTCAGTGATTGTCACATCACGGTGTAATCGGGCCAGTTTGGGAAAAGGTTCAAATTCAATCGTCATGATTCATCCAGCTCCAAGGTACATATACTTTTCATATTTTGGCTTTGGCGTGTCGCGTTTGAGAAAGTCCGAAATGCCAGCCTCAAGCGCGGCGAGTGACGGCCCCCCTTCCCCGACAACGGACAAGGTCCTATCATGTTGATCGGTGAGACTATCACTCGCCGCCATCACCGCCGTGTCAACAGGGGGAGTCCCTAACGGCGGCAATTCTGGAATGGGGTGCGCGACTTCGACAAATTTAACGGAGTGACCAGCGGTAGAAACGGCCCCCGCATCTGTCGTTTGCCTTTCGGGGCCAAGATGGCCGCGCTCACCTACGGAATTTAGGACCGTTTCCGCTGGAATAGGTGCGGCGGGGGAGACTGTGTCACCAGCCTCAACCCCGCCTACATGACGTGGGAGCAGTGGGGTGCACACGTCATGATCTGAGTTTTTTGTCATCCTGCCACAACTCCCGTTGGAATAGCGTCAAGAGCGCCCTTTGAAAACGGTGGGCAGACATCCTTTTCAACGTCATCAATTTGGAAAAACTGGGCAAGCGACCGACGCAAAAACGTCGATTGCGGAATGCCCTTCAAGCGAGATTGCTCCACAACAAGTCTGGCAAGTTCGTCGGATAAATTCAGGTTCACGCGCATCATGCCACCGCCTTCATAGAAGCGGGCGGTTTGCCGAACAGCACTCGCCATTTTGGCAGCTCTTTGTAAACGAGCGCTTCGGAAATATCGGCGGCTAGGGCGATCTGCAAAGTGTCTTGCCCGTTATTCCACAAGGCAACAGCGGCTTGCCAATCTGCTACATCAAATGTTTTCATTTATTCAACTTCCTTTCCAAACACAAAATCAGCCGCCCGAACCAAGCCCGCAAGGCAATGGCCCCCTTTCTTGCGGGCCGAAGTCATTGTGAGACCTCACAAACAGGCTCAGGGTGAGTTACGCCGTGAACAATGCGAGACACACAAGCCTCAGTGACGCCATGGTCAGCAGCTACAGTTTTGCGCGGCATACCCGCAGAAACATCAGCGCGGATTTTCCGGGCGCGGGCAAGAAGGCCATGGCGAGGAGCCGTCAAGCCAAGGGTTGTAATGATGCCGGAAATGTAAACCTCAGAAACGCCAAACTCATACGCAATCACCTTGCGAGATGTCCCCGCGTCGAGCATGTCTTGCATCTTTTGAAGGCGATCAAGCGGGGTCACAGAGCCACCACTGGAATGTATGGCCAGCCGAACAACAGCACACATGCGCCAGCTACAGCGGCTAGAGCTGCAAGGGCTTTAAGGGTGTCGGTCATGTCGATCCCCTTGGTGTAAGTTCATTAATGTTCTTGGGTTTACGCCACGAATGCGCTTGTCACGACATACCTTAATGAGAGTGGGCCAGTACCAGACGCTAATATTCTTTCGGCGCTTCATTTCGCTGGCGGTTGATTTTTTGACGCCAAGCAGTATCGCAACCTTTGCAGGGCCGCCAAGCGCATCGAAGATGTGAGGGATTGTTTCCATAAACGCACAATTGCACATGCTCCAAATCACGTCAAGCATAAAAATTGACAGCTAGGCGCAAAATAATTGTTGACAATGTTTTGGACGCGGCGCAACGTGGCAAATCAACAGGGAGTAAATCATGCAAATCATCGCCACCGAATTTAGCTCAAGGCCATACGCCGTTGCCTTTATGGACCGCATTGAAAAGCGGGCTTGTACGTTTGTCACCATGCTTGCCTATTGCCACGGCTGGGACGTTCCAGAAGGTCAAGCGCCGCAATGGACGTACATCGTCAAGCAAATCACATACCCCAATTACAAGTCACGCGGCCCGCGCAGTTATTCGCGTGATACCGAAAGCAGCGGCCCGTATCGCGGCACGCTTTCCGATGAAGCCGTGGGGTTTTGATCATGCGCATTCCCCTTCTTGCCATTGTCGCCAAAGCCAAAGACTTCCCCCGCCTTGGTGGACGAACCCCATTCAGTTTGCACCCGCTTGTCGCGGCCCGCATGGAACAAATTCAGAAGGACGAAAGCAAATGAACTCAAATCAGCAAATGAAATGCAACGCCGCGATGCACAAAATGCAAGACGCTTCTCATTGCTTGAGTGTGGCGTTCCATCTTGAGACGTATAGCAAAATTTCGGCTGATCTTTATTTCGGATGGGCAATGGATAGCTTTAAAATCGCGGCAGAAGCCCTTGGATTTGAACTTGTCGAAAAGGAGAAACCAGCCACAGACACCGCACAGTCATCCGACGTTCTTTCAACAGCGGGACCGTACCCTCAGAACGGCGGCCCCGCACCTCAAGGGGTACAGCCATGACACACAGAACATCAGAGACAGGTTTGGGAGCGCATGAAATGAACGCCGTTACAACATTTGAAAACCAACAGGTTGCCACGCTCACGCCGATGTCGATGATCGAGAAGGCGCTTGCCACGGGAACGACGCCGGAAATGCTAGAAAAGTTGCTTGCCTTGCAAGAGCGGTGGGAGGCCAATCAGGCCCGCAAATCCTTCAATGAAGCTTTTGCCAGTTTCAAATCGGAAGCGATCGTTATTGTCCGAAACCGCCTTGTAACAGACGGTCCATTGAAGAACAAACGATATGCCGAACTCACATCGTTTGTAGAGGCGGCAACGCCAGCCCTGTCTCGAAACGGTCTAAGCGCGTCATGGGCGATTACAAAAGATGAACGAGACTGGATTGAAGTGACGTGCATCATTGAGCATGTTTTGGGCGGCAAGAAAACTGTTTCACTTGGCGGGCCTCCTGATGCTGGAGGAGCAAAAAACGCGCTGCAAGCACGGATAAGCACAGTTACCTATCTTGAACGGGCGACGTTGAAAGCAGCTTGCGGACTATCTGAACAAGGTGACGACATTGATGGTCGCGCTACGGACAATGAATTGGCGATGCAAATCACAGATGAGCAGGTCAAAGAGATTTTTGAACTTCTCACCAATAGCAGGTCCAACGAACAGGAAATGCTCAAATATGTAGGAGCAACTAACACGGAAAAGCTGACTTTGCAGCAATACGCCAAAGCAAAGGCCGCAATGAGCAAAAAGATTAACGACGCTAAAGCCAAGGCCACGCAAGCTGCAAAGGAAGCCGCATAATGGAGCAACGTTCGCCCGAATGGTTTGCCGCCCGCCTCGGCAAGGTTACAGCAAGCCGTGTTGCAGATGTGATGGCAAAAACGAAAACAGGCTATGGTGCAAGTCGTGGCAACTACATGGCTGAACTCATTTGTGATCGCCTGACAGGTACTCAGGCGGAACGTTTTACCAATGCCGCGATGCAATGGGGAACCGATAACGAACCCGCCGCAAAGTCCGCCTACACGTTTGTGTGTGATGCGGTTGTTTCGGATGAAGCATTTGTAAATCATCCCAACATTTTCAATTTTGGAGCGTCTCCAGACGGCCTTGTCGATGATGATGGCCTTCTCGAAATCAAGTGCCCAAATACGGCCACGCATATCGAAACGCTTTTGTCTGGCACTTGCGAGGGAAAATACATCACGCAAATGCAAGCCCAAATGGCCTGCACAGGCCGCAAGTGGTGCGATTTTGTCTCCTACGATCCACGTATGCCGGTTGACATGCAACTGTTTATCAAGCGGGTGAACCGTGATGACATTTTCATTGCAAAAATGGAAGATGAAATTGTCAATTTTCTCCAAGAGGTGCATGAAAAAATCAACGCCCTGAACGCGCAATATGCAAGCAAGGCCGCATGATGATGATTGCCCTGCGATACATGGGTGACGGTGATTTCCAAGCCCCTATTGGCCACGCCAAGCGCCTCGACAAGGCTTTGGTCATTGGTGAGGTGCTGCACTGGGAGCAAGTGAACCAGCGTTCATCTGAAAGCCACAAACACTATTTTGCGATTATCGCAGAGGCATGGGGAAACTTGCCAGAGGATTTGGGGCTTGAATTGCCCTCGCCTGAACATCTTCGAAAGTATGCCCTTTGCAAGGCCGGATATTGCACCGTCAACAAAGTTGTTTGCCGAACAAATGCCGATGCCATTCAGGCTTGCATGGTGTTGGCAGCAATGGACAGTTTTGCCATATGCGAGGTAAGCGGGAGCGTGGTGACGGTCTATCGTGCCAAAAGCCAATCCATGAAGGCCATGGGCGGCAAAGTATTCCAGGAAAGCAAAGAGCGCGTGTTGCAGGTCATTTCAGAAATGATCGGGGCAGACGCCACACAAGCGAGGGCAGCATGAAATTTGTAATAGACTTGAAGCCGTGTCCATTTTGTGGATTTGATGACCATCTGTATCCTGCTTATGACTTCCCCGGCACAGGGCCGTGTCGCGGAATCGACTGCCTTAGATGTGGCATTGATTTTGTCCCTCGCAATGGCATTGACGTTTTTTCGGCATGGAACAAAAGAGCGGATGCCAAGGCGACGAGGGCAGCATGAAGCGATTTACAAAATGGATGGTTTGGAACCCGTTGGCCGGTGCACCAAGGTATCAGTACTCAACATTTGTCGACGCTAAAGTTGAAGCTGAACGTTTAGCAGCATCGAATGTTGGTTCGGAGTTTTTTGTACTGCAAGTTGTCGGCAGTGCAAAAGTTGACAAGCCAGCCATTTTCACAAAATATGAAGAAAATGACGGGATTCCTTTTTGATGACCTACACGATCCGCCATCGCAAAGAGTTTACCAAGCAAACGAAACGTGAAGCCCTCAAGCGCAGCGGCGGCCTGTGCGAAGGAGAAGGACCTCTCTATGGTTTGCCACAAGGCCAGCGTTGTGGCCTTCTTCTAAGCTATGGCATTCACTTTGACCATGTAAATCCTGATAGCAACGGCGGCGAGCCGACTCTTGAAAATTGCGCTGCAACATGCCCAAAATGCAACTTGTACAAAGCAGATAAGTTTGACAAAGCCCGCGCTGCAAAAGGCGTGAGACAACGCGACAAACACAACGGCATACGCGGCGTTAAAAAGCCGTGGCCATCGCGGAAAATGAACCCGCCGAAATTTGATAACACCCGTTTCATCGAAAGGTATTGAACCATGCCCGCTAACACACAAACAGAGGTGACACATGGCTGACATCAGCAAAGCAACAGCGCGGCCTTGGAGGCACATTCCATCAACCTTATTGAATGGGTCAACGGACATATGTCACCATAAAACGGGGGCTATTTTGTTAACGATGCGACTTGGCTCAAAGCGTAAAAATGATGCCAACGCCGCCCTTATCGTCCAAGCCGTCAACAGTTTTGACGTGATGTTGGCAGCTTTGAAAGCAGTCAGTGGCGCATTTGCAAATGACATGACACCGTTAGAACAACACGTCGCAATCCGCATGGAACTTGCAGGAGTCTGCGCCGCCATCAAACTTGCCGAGGGAACGCCATGAACACGCTTCAGCAGGTAATTGAATGGCTTCAGGAAACCGATCCCGTTGTTGACCGGGAGGACGTGAGAAAAGACCTCGCATATTGTTTTGAATATGATGGATATGAATTTTGCCGAAATTTAGAGAATAGCAGGTCGTGGTTTCCGGACGCGCAGTTAGTTGAAATTCTTGACCGTGCTAAAAAGGACGATTTTGCGCCACAGCCCATTGAGGAGGTAATATGACAATTGACACCCTCAAATTCGAAGACTTGACAGAGCAAGGGGTTAACACACTAATTGACCATTTTTCAAATATTTTCAAAACTCTGAGTGGCATGTCTACAATGCCCGAGCTTTGGCCCATCAAAGCCGACACCACAAAAAAAACAATTAGGAATTGGCCCGGATATGAGGCCTTTTGTGAGTTTGATCCAGAAACGAAATATCTGTTTTTTTTGAGTGCGCTCTCTGGCAGCATTCGTGCACAGCGTACTTTGAAAGCGATGATCGACGATTTAAAGACTCACGCTGATGCAACAGCGCGGCCACAGCCCATTGAGGCGGGAGAGGTGTGATGGGTAAAAAACACATATCTGACATTTACACTGAAGTCATAGATGCGTCGAAATATTCTGACTTTGCTTTGATTGACGTGAAAACAAAGAAGATGAATAACATGCTTGATGGGCATTTCAAGAAAGGCAAGTTCATCAAGGTTACAGTAAGCGGGTGGGTTCATGCAGACCATTTTTCACATTGGGATGGCACTTCAATCGAGAGGTCGTTTGATGCTGACTCTGTGATCTTTGCTGTTTGTGACGAAAAGCCCACCCCATGACCCGCGCCCCTGCCCGCCGAATGCTGCCTATGATAGGCGTGAAAGACGCTTGACTAACGCGCAATATTGGCGTAAGACAAAACAACGCAATAGGGAGCCGGAAATGACCGCGAAACAATTTAAAGCCAAGCGATTGAAGGCTGGATTTAAAACACAGTCCGATTTGGCAAAACACCTTATGATTTCGCTTCGGACAATCAATGCTGTTGAAAACGGCAAACGTCCGGTGAGCAATCTGTTGAAAATGGCTATGAATAACCTCTCCCCCGCTCCAATGGGGGTGATGTGATGCAATACGGCTCAGTGTGCAGCGGCATTGAAGCAGCGACCGTAGCTTGGCATCCGCTTGGCTGGAAACCTCAGTTCTTTTCCGAGATTGACGCCGCTGCCTCGCAATTTCTCGCCAAGAAATATCCCGCCGTTCCAAACCACGGTGACATGACTAAATTTCAGGAGTGGCCCGACCATGCAATTGACCTTCTTGTCGGAGGCACCCCATGTCAGTCCTTCTCGGTCGCAGGACTCCGAAAAGGATTGGCAGACCCGCGTGGCAACCTCATGCTCACCTATCTTGCCATTGTTGACCGCTTTCGGCCCGAGTGGCTGGTTTGGGAGAACGTCCCCGGCGTCCTGTCAAGTGGAGGCGGACGGGATTTTGGTTCCTTCCTCGGGGGATTGGGCCAACTCGGGTATGGGTTCGCCTACCGGGTTCTTGACGCTCAGTTCGTCCGAGTGGAATCACACCCTCGCGCCGTCCCTCAAAGACGAAGGCGTGTGTTCGTTGTCGGATATCTTGGAGACTGGCGTCGTGCCGCAGCGGTACTATTTGAGCGCGAAAGCCTGTCAGGGGATTCTGCGCCGCGCCGAAAAGCGGGGAAAGGTTTTGCCAGAGGTATTGAGATCGGCCCTGCAGGCGGTGGCTTCGCGGACGTAAACCCGACATTAGACGCACGGGCAAAGGACGGTCCTATCCGCAATCAACTCGCCGGCGCTGTGATGTGTGCCGACGTTGCACCAACCCTGAACGCGCATTTCGGCGACAAGCAAGGCCTTGAAGATCAGCATATCAATGGGGGGGGATTGTTCATTACCGCCCGTAGCGATGTGCCTGAACGCGGGGGCAATGGGCAGACAGGACGCGGAGACGGAGACGCTGATTCCTACCACAGGGGGCGGCTTCGATGTGGCTCACGCTCTACGCGGTGAAGGTTTTGACGCATCTGAGGATGGCACAGGCCGCGGAACGCCGATAGTGCCGGAAGTCATGACACTTGCCATCCGGGGCTGTGGCGACGGTCACAATTTGGAATACCGCAGTGACGGCACATCAAATGCAGTGCTGACGCCAAATGGAGGTCGCGGCGGGATTGGTGTGGGCGCCATAGCATTCCCCGAACGAATGAGCGGAACACAAGTTGCTGCGGCCAAAGATGTGTCGCCATCGATCGGAGCGGCGAACCCAACTGCGGTTGCGTTTGATACCACCCAAATTACAAGCCCGTCCAATTATTCCAATCCGCAACCCGGCGATCCATGTCATCCGCTGGCAGCAGGAGCTCACCCGCCCGCAATCGCAACACATTGGTCTGTGCGCCGATTGACACCGCTCGAATGCGAAAGACTTCAAGGCTTCGAAGATGGCTACACCGACGTACCTCCACCGAATAAAAACTACACCCCCGACAGTCGTCGCTACAAGCAGCTTGGAAATTCCATGGCCGTAAATTGCATGCGCTGGATCGGCGAACGCATCTCCACCATCTCCCCCGCCCCGTCTACAGGGAGCGCAGTGTGATGGACGCCCGTGAAGCTGAATTGTTGGAAGCGGCAAAGCACATTAAATCCCTAATATGGGTTGTTGAGCGTCACGTTATGCGGCTTCCACACGCCCGTGAGTACGTTGGACGATTCAACAAGGCCATTGCGGCCTATCCCCCCACCCTCACAACCCCCACAGGTGAGCCATGAACATCGTTGAACTCGCGGCAAGCACCGGGATAGCGATATTACATCTGTTTTTGATGGCATGGGTACATGCGGGCTTCGCTGTTTATTATGAAGCAAAATCCAAAGGCGAGAAATTCCACTCAGTGTCATTACTTGCAACATCAACCGCAGTCTTGATTGGCTTCACTTTCTGGCTGGCATTCCGTGCCGGAGCGGGGCCGGCATGATGGACTTAGATAGCATTTCGATTTTTGTGCGGAGGAATGGGTGATGGACTTGTGGATTATAAACACGGTTTTGTTTGTTCTGATTTTGTCGCCAAAAGCCATTGGGAAATGGATCGCAACTGCGCATAAAAGCTACATTTTTGAAATGATCGCCCCACCCCACAACGAAAGACAAAAGCCATGAGTGAAGCGACATGCAAGACGTGCAAGTGGTGGGATAGCAGCACATCTCGATTGGACGGCTATCAAGAGCAATCCTCTTGCATCCGCTTCCCTCCTATTATTGCTCCCGTTAAATACTGTGGTTACACGCACTCTTTTCCTCTCACTCACGGCGGCATGACTTGCGGTGAACACACACCAAAGGAACTCACACCATGACAACAAACGAACGAATTGAAGCAAATGCAGATCTGACTTTATGGTGTGTGCACGTGCTCGGACCAGATGACGTCCACGCTGCGCCGTCACATCTTGCAGCGGTAACTCAAGCACACGAATTGAACAAAGCATTGTACTCTCGGGCTGATACAAAGTGCGATGATATTCTTTGCTTTTCCTATGCCGCACCATGGCCTTACGATGCCGAATCTCACAAGTTGGCTGTTCTGAATTGGCTCAAGGAACCCACACCATGACTGACACCAAGACGATTGATGTGTGGGTGGTTGTGCAAAAATCGACTGGGCAGATGGTCATGTGGTCAATAGCAAAAACAAAGTCAGGAGCAAAAACAAAATTCAACACAGGTTACACATGGGATAACCGCCGCTGGAAAATCGTCCCAGCCACAATCACGATAAAGGAGTGAGAAGATGACCGACTACGCTCTTTCCAATAAGATTCAAGATTGGGCTGTGAAATCATGGAAAGCGCCAGACAATTGGCCGTCAGTTGCAGACGCCTGCTTGCAGTTTATGTTGCAGCCACCTCAAATCATTGAGGCTGTTAAAAATGACTACTGGATGTCCCTTTGGCTTGATGATGTAGGTTACATTGATGGCGATATGGATATGCCTCCGATTCCCGATTGGACTAAAATTCACATTGAAGTTGATGGAGAATAACCATGACACCCACATCAGAACTGAAACGGCTGGCAGATGCGCTTGCAGACACGGGCATAAAGTATATTGTTACACAGTGTCAGGATAATGCTCTGCGGGCAGCTTACAAAAAAGCAGTGAATGAATTTCACTGTGCCGCCAACCCCACAGCCATTCTCTCCCTCATCGCCCGCCTTGAGAAGGCAGAGGCGGCTTTGATGCCACTTAAAAAGTTTCTCGACCAGCCAGACGCGCCAGACGATGCGAGGCCGTTAGCGTGTCCATTTAATTTTGGTGAACTTCGCGCCGCCCGCGCTGCACTGGAGAACATGCCATGACACTCATAATCCCCACAGCAATCGTGATAATATGCAACTCAGCTGTTGTCTACAGGATGAGAAGCCCAGACACGATGAAAATCTATCCTAATTGGCTGGTGCTGATTGCGCTTGCGGTAGTCAATATTGGGTGTGGCGTATATGTCCACGCCAGTTTTTGAGGGGAACGTTATGACGATGACAAAAGAAAATCTTGAAAGTGATGTGAGAGCATTTCAGGCGTTACTCGAATGCAATGACGAAGCGCTTACGGGAAAGAGCGACGCTTATTTTGAGTATGAGATTGAAGTCAGAACTCTCGCCCTTCGTGGCCTTGCTACAATGCTAAGGCCGATTGAAGAAGCGCCGAAAACTGGATGGACGATTGTGGAAGATGAAAACGGGAAAGTAGTTCCGGCAATATACGAGTGCGCATATGAAGGCGACAGTGAAACAGAACCTTACAGCGCATTTTGGCAGACACCGAACGGCGCAAGTGTTTATCCAAAGTATTTCTACGACCTCTCCGCACTCGAAAGCCCAAAGCCATGACACCAATTACACTCCCAGACTATGCGATTGAGGCGGGGATGAAAGCCTACTTGGAAACTGTAAACCGCATTCGCACAATGAGTGTTGATGAAGAACAGATGACAGACGTGGAATTTTCCAACATCCTTCTGAAGGAAGGCCTTGTTGCATATCAAAACGCCGCCCTTGCTGAAATGGTGAAGCGGGGAGATGCTCAATTAATGGAAAGAATACCAATTTACTGGTCTGCGGCAGACGTTGGTAAACCTCAGCCGAAATATTTACGCATCAATCTACAGGAGCTGAAAGCATGACGAAGAAACCAGACGGCGGGCCAGCGTTTCCCCTTTCTCGTGAGAGTAGTTTCGGAAAAAATTATGAAGGTATGACACTTCGACAGTGGTACGCAGGGCAGATACGATTGGCCATGGGCATGTGGACGCCGGAACATGGCGTATCAACATTCGATAAATCAGCTTTTGAAGCTGCCGAGCGTAAAGCCCGCGCTGAATGGTGCTTTGCCGAAGCCATGATCAAGGAAGGCATGAATGATGAGTGATATTGTGGAACGGTTGAAGGAAGAAATAGCAAGCGGCTGCGAATGTGCGATATGCGAACTATGCAGAGCCTCTCTCGCCGAGATCAACACCCTACGTGAGAGGGTGAACGAGTTGGAATACGAGAATGTAGAACTGAGAATGCACAGGACGGTATTGCGAACCATAGGGAAGACTCTGGAACTTCACGCCAATTACGTAGCAAGAGCCATGGAGGTCAAGTGAATGAGTGACGATTTGGCATTGCATGGCGTAAAAATGACGCGACTAACCTTTGACCCAAATTCAGCTAGCGGCTTTCGCGTGGAGGAAATCCCAATGTCAACTGTATATCTTGACCCGCGAGACGCCCGCATCGCCCAACTCGAATACTACCTCGCGCAAGCCCGCGCTGAACGGGATGCGGCTCACAATGCGGCGATTGATGACGCGGCAAATGTCATAAGGCAAAACATTGTTGGCTACGGCGCAAATGAACCGTATCTCAGGCCGCGTCCAGACGGTGATGTTAGCAACCTTCTCTATGCTGTGACAATCGAAGCCCTCAAACGCCCATGACCCTCACATGGCGTTTATGGAGTATGATATGATCAAAATACACACAATATGTTTTGTTGGAGGTTGGGGGTTTTTGGCACTGTCCTTTTATAGCAATAAAGATTCCATGGTCACTATTGGCATGCTTTTACTGTGTACGTGGGCAATATTGAGTGAGATAGAAGGCATGAAAAAACCATGACAACCGACCCGATTGAAGTGATGACAAGAGCAATATCGGAATGCCAAGATACAAATTTTGATTCTGGCTGTTTGGGGTGTGAAGGGGTTGAGAAAAGATGCAGTTGCAGAAATCCTATTGATTTTGAACTTTATCCAAAGCGGGCAACATCATCACAGATGGCGTCATCCGCCATCAACGCCCTCACCGCCTCTGGATACATCATCATGACCGTCACAGAAAGGGACGGTATAAGGGCGGCTGCTATGGCAGAGGCGGCGGAGAAGGCATGTGAGTGGTATGGCAACTATAGCCCAGATGACCGTGAAAACCTACGCATGACCATCCTCTCCCTTGCCACAGCACCAGCGGGGTTCGCGTGCGTGCCAGTTGAACCAAATGACGCCATGATCAAGGCTGGCGTAGACTATGCTTTGAACGCGCATATCAGCAGCGAAAATCCATGGCAAAAGCATATTGTCGGCCTCTACCGCGCCATGACCGCAAGCAAGGAGGGGTGATGATGGCAACCATTGAACAGAACTTAAAGCCTTGGATTACGCCCAATTTTGCGACCGTGGAATCGCCTATTGGAAAACGACAGGACGGGTTCCATCCGAGTGCACAAGATGGCATACCTATCGCGGATTTACCCGACGCCGCATTTAAGGCGCTAGTAACTGAATGGCTTCGGTCCGTGTATGATAAAGCTGGAAAGCGGTACGATTGGAGGTTTGATTGATTCCCCTCCCACTGATTACATGATATAGAGAATTATGGAGGGCGGCGTGGAAAGCAGACACGCATTGGGCCAACTGCCGTTATCCAGTACGGGCAAAACAGTCAGGAGCTTTGAGCCTCAGTAGCGCGAGGCCCTTCCACCACATTCCGGGCGACCGGAGAATAAATTGGATTGTAGCTCAGTTGGTAGAGCGCCTCGCTGTTAACGAGGATGTCACAGGTTCGAATCCTGTCAATCCAGCCAAGACAGGGCGGTTCAATTCCGCCTCGGTTGCTGAGAACAGGTGAACTTGGGGTTCGAATCCCCATCGGTCAGAAATGGCTAAGGTAACGCCGCGCGGTAGGTAGAGCATGACAGGCCGGAAAGACGGCCAACTCCCCATGCGGGAAACCATAGGAGAGAATGAATGA
>CAXTKL010000017.1:0-39634 GCA_964244825.1 uncultured Aestuariivirga sp. | reverse complement strand
AGCAGTTGCGGGTCCTTGAAGTCGTAGCCCAAGCGCTCAGACAGCCCCAGGCCCTCTGCTGGCTTGCGCTTCGCCATAGGATCCTCAGAGGAAGTTGAAGAACCGCGACCAGCGGATCTTGAACGGCCATTCCCATATTTTCAACAGCGTTGCATCGGAGCCGATGGAGAAGAACAACATATCCGCCCGGCCCACAAAATTCTCAACCGGCACATAGCCCACCTTGTCGAGATAGCGGCTGTCCTGGCTGTTGTCACGGTTATCACCCATCATGAAATAGTGGGCTTCTGGCACCGTGTAGACATCCGTATTGTCCACCTGCCCCACGGGTGTTGCATCCAGCACGCGATAGGTCACGCCATTCGGCAGTGTTTCCATATATTGGGGAATGGGTGTGCCATTGCCGCCCTGCGGATCGGCATCGACGTAATCTTCGATTCGCTCTTTCTTCACGGGCACATCGTTGATGTAGACCACACCGTCCTTGACCTGGATGTGGTCACCCGGAAGCCCAATCACCCGCTTGATGTAATCAATGTTGGTATCCGTCGGCAGTTTGAACACGGCCACGTCTCCACGCTGCGGGTTGGCAGCCAGAACCTTGCGACCCGGAAAATCCACGAACGAACAGCAACTGATCCATGGCGGGTCTTTCCAGCCGAAGCTGAAGTTGAAGCTGTACTTGCCATAACCATAGGAAAGCTTTGAAACGAATAGATAATCCCCCACCTTTAAGGTGGGATACATGGACGATGAGGGAATGTTGAAAGGCTGAAAGAAAAACGTGCGCACGAAAAATGCGATCAGCAGCGCCTGAATAATGACCTTTGCGGTTTCCCAAATACCCTCATCGGGCTTCTTGCCCGCCGCACGGGCCGCAGCCATGGCATGATCTTGTTTAGTCATCGCATCTCCGAAACACAGGCAACCGGCCCAGTACCTGCAAACAGCATATATAGGGGTGACCAATGTGGCGTTGCAATGAAGCCGGGCGCGGGCGGCCTACCTGTTGCAAAAGCGCAACAGTCACACGGCCTCAATGATCACGATGGCCTGGGCATAGGGGTATTCATCCGTCATGGTCAAATGCACTACCGCCTGTTTGCCTTCGGGTACCATCCGCACCAACTGCGCAGCAGCACCATTGGTCAAGTGCAGCGTCGGTTTTCCAGACGGCAGATTGACCACGCCCATATCGCGCCAATAGACCCCGTGGTTGAGGCCCGTGCCCAGGGCCTTGGAACAGGCCTCCTTGGCGGCAAAGCGTTTGGCATAGCTTGGCACCCGTTCGGCGCGTCGTTCGGATTTCTGTTTTTCAACATCGGTGTAGATGCGGTCGATAAAACGCTGGCCATGGCGTTCAATGGTCTTTTCAATGCGGCGAATGTCGATGATATCGTTACCGATGCCGAGGATCATTTTTTCAGGCCCCGGCTTCCCGGTTTGTATGCCGGAAGAGCGGCGAGGTCTGGCGGCAAAGCATCAGCCGCAAAGACAGGCACATCGAGCTCCGTCAAAGCAAACAGTGGCACACCAACGTCGGCCTTTCCTCCGGAACGGTTAATCAAACAGGCTGCCGCAATGGTGTTGCCACCCCAGGCAGCGATGCCTTCAATGCATTCGCGCGAAGACAGTCCGGTGGTCACAATGTCCTCGACCATCAACACACGGGTACCCCTCGCAATATCAAAGCCGCGCCGCAACTCCAGCTTGCCGTCAACGCGTTCAAAAAACACGGAAGGCACACCCAGTTGCCGCGCCATCTCATAACCCACCACCACACCGCCCATGGCCGGTGACACGACAAGATCAATTGAACCAACCCCGCCTGCCCGCAGTTTTTCGGCCAGTGCCTTGCACAGGCGGGCGGCCCGTACAGGATCCATCAAGACGCGGGCACATTGCAGATAGCGTGAGGAATGCAGCCCCGATGACAGGATGAAATGTCCTTCGAGCAGGGCACCTGCCGCACGGAACTCGTTCAACACTTCGTCGTGGGACAGCATCATCTCATCCTGTTATGCGTGCAGCGTCACTCACGCTGGGCTTGTTTCTGATTTCTGAAAGGATCTCGTTCAGGTGCCGCACATCAAACACTTCCAGCAATATTTCAAGTTCGAAAAAATCCCGCACACCCTCCCGCGCCTGCAAGTTCAAACCATCGATGTTACCGCCCTTGTCACTGATGGCTTGTGTGACATTCGCAAGGGCACCAATCTCATTGATCAGCGTCACCCTGACACGGGCGGGAAAGCGCTGCCCCTCCTCCGCGTTGCCCCAGGCCAGGTCCACCCAGCGTTCGGGTTGTGAATCAAACTTTTCCAGTGCATCGGCGAAAATCGGGTAAATGGTGATGCCGTCGCCCGGCGTGACGATGCCCACGATGCGTTCACCTGGCACGGCCCCTGTGCGTAGATGAATTTTGAGAATGCTTCCCGCCGCCGCACCCCGAATGGGGATTGCCAGTTCACCGGATTTCTTTGACGTCGTCTTGCGCCGCGCCGCCTTGATGTCGGTCTCATCAATTGCAACGCCCATGGCCTTCAATACATCAACGGCTGAAAGTTCCCCCTTGCCCACGGCAGACAAGATGTCGTCGGCGTTTTTCTGGCCCAGTCGCGGTGCGGCCTTTGCCATCAGCTTTTCGGTGAATTCGACCTTGTGGCGCTGCAACAACTTTTCCACCATTTCCTGACCAAGTCCCGCAAACTGTTTGCGTTGTGCAACCCGGGTGGCGCGGCGAATCGCGGCCTTGGCCTTGCCGGTAATGGCGATGGCTTCCCAGGCGGGCGGTGGCACCTGGGCATCTGAACGGATGATGTTCACTTCGTCACCATTCTTGAGCTCGGTTACCAAAGTGGCATGGCGGCCATTGATCTTGCAGCCCACGCAACTGTCGCCCACCGAAGTGTGGACGGCATAGGCAAAGTCGATTGGTGTTGCGCCGCGCGGCAGGGCGATCAACTGGCCCTTGGGGGTGAAACAGAACACCTGATCATGGAACAGTTCCAATCGGGTGTGTTCCAGAAACTCCTTGGGGCTGTCGCCTTCCTGTAAGACCTCCATCAAATGCCTGAGCCAGCGATAGGCGTTTGATTCCGCCGCCGCTTCGGTAATGCCCTGCTCCGCCAGTTTTGCATCCGGCGCTTCTTTGTAGAGCGAATGGGCGGCAACGCCGCGTTCGGCAATTTCATGCATGATGCGGGTGCGGATCTGCATTTCCACGCGCATGTGATGCGGACCGATGACAGTCGTATGCAGTGATCGATAGTCGTTCTGCTTGGGGTTGGAGATGTAGTCCTTGAAGCGCCCCGGCACCGCACGCCATGTGCGGTGCACCAGACCCACGGCGCGATAACAGTCGTCCAGCGTTGAGACGATGACGCGGAAGCCGAAGATGTCCGACAGTTGATCCAGCGAGAGCTGCTTGCGTTCCATCTTCCGCCAGATCGAATAGGGCCGCTTTTCCCGGCCTGAAACCTCGGCTGACAGTCCACGGGACGACAGCAGTTTGCGCAGAGACTCCTCGATTTCCTGGAGCATATTGCCGCTTTCCGTGTGCAGGCGGTCCAGGCGGTCCTGAATGATCTTGTTGGCTTCCGGGTTGAGAATGCGAAAGGCAATATCCTCCATTTCATCGCGCACCAATTGCATGCCCATGCGGCCTGCCAGGGGCGCGTAGATGTCCATTGTCTCTTCAGCGATTCGCGCACGCTTTTCCGGCTTCACGTGATGCAATGTGCGCATGTTGTGCAGCCGGTCCGCCAGTTTCACCAACAACACCCGCACATCCTTCGACATGGCAATGAGAAGCTTGCGCAAATTCTCGGCCTGGGTGGCTTCTTTGGTGACCCTGTCCAGTTGCTTGATCTTGGTCAGGCCGTCCACCAGGGCGGCAATCTCAGTCCCGAACTTGTCGATGATTTCCTGGTGTGTGGCTTCGGTGTCCTCGACCGTATCGTGGAGAAGGGCTGCTGCAATGGTTGCGCTATCAAGCTTCATGTCAGCCAGAATGGCCGCCACTTCCAGGGGGTGGTTGAAATAGGCCTCGCCAGATGCACGTTTCTGGTTGCCATGGGCCTTCATGGCATAGACATAGGCGCGGTTGAGCAGGTCCTCATCCGCGTCTGGGTCATATTTTGTGACCCGCTCCACCAGTTCATATTGGCGCATCATGGTGTTAGCTTACGCAAAAAAAAGCCGGGGACCAGCCCCGGCTTATGAATATCATGTATTTCAGGATCAGTAGCCGTTACGCTGACTGCCGGGGCTTTCTGCCGGTGGCATGCCTTCGAGGCCGCGCAGCAGTTCTTCTTCCGACATCTGCTCGAACACCTGGTCTTCGCCCGTGTCTGCACCGCCAGCCTCAGTCATCTGGCCGATCAAAGGCATATCCGTCTCTTCTGGTTCGTCAACGTCCACATGCTTCTGCATGGCGTGAATGAACTCTTCGCGCAAATCGTCCTTGTTGATGGTTTCCGCTGCAATTTCACGCAAGGACACCACAGGGTCCTTGTCACGGTCACGTTCCACGGTCAGTGGAGCACCTTGTGACACCAGACGGGCCCGGTGGGCGGCGAGCAGAACCAGCTCAAAACGGTTCGGCAATTTGTCAATGCAGTCTTCGATGGTGACACGCGCCATGAAGCGATTACTCCTGCGAAAGGGTTGGAATTGCGCGGCTTCTAGCGACTGTGGTACGGAAACGCAAGGGCGGGCTGGTCGCGCCAGATTTGCCAGCTTATCTGAGCCATACGGCTGCCAGCCCGAGGAACGCAAAGAACCCCACCACATCAGTAACCGTTGTCACAAAGGCCCCTGAGGCGATGGCGGGGTCGATTTCAAAATGATCCAACGTCAACGGTACCAGTATTCCTGCAACCGCTGCTGCCAATAGGTTGATCACCATGGCGGCCGCAATTACACCGCCCAATCCTTCCGACCCAAACCAGGCCCAGGCAAACAGCCCCATGATTAACGCAAAGACCAGACCGTTCAAGAGTCCTACCGAGCACTCGCGCAGCGTGACTTTGAACGCATTAACTGGCCCAAGTTGATGTGTTGCCAGAGCCCGCACCGCCACGGTCATTGTCTGTGTTCCTGCGTTACCACCCATTGAGGCCACGATCGGCATCAATATGGCAAGCGCCACCATTTGCTCGATTGTGGCGTCAAACCACGAAATCACCCAGGACGCGGCAATCGCCGTCAGCAGGTTTACAAACAGCCATAAAAACCGGGACTGCGTGGTTTCCCACACGCCGTCAACAACACTGTCTTCAGCGCCTACGCCGCCCAGATGCAAAATGTCTTCGCTGGCCGATTCCTGGATGACGTCCAGAATATCATCGACCATCAACATGCCCACCAACTTGCCAGCTTCATCTGTCACTGCGGCCGACACCAGATTGTACTGCTCGAATTTATAGGCCACGTCATGTTCATCGTCCGACACCCGGAAAACCGTTTGTTCCTCGTCCATGATGGCAGAAACTTTCTTGTCGCGATTGGCCCGCAGCAACCGGCTCAGGGGGACGGCACCGGACAAATGATTGTCAGCATCAACCACATAGAGTTCGACAAAATTTTCAGGCAGCCCCTTGCCCACACGCACATATTCGATGACTTTCTGCACGGTCCAGTCCCGGTCCACCGCGACAAACTCCGTCTGCATCAATCGGCCCGCCGTTCCATCGGCATAGTCCAGAGCGCGGGCCAGAGTGGCCCGGTCCTGCTTGGACACCATCGACAGAATCTCTGCCCGGTCTTCCCGGTCGAGTTCTTCGATCAGGTAAACGGCGTCGTCGGTATCAAGCTTCTTGATGGCCGAGGCGATCACATCCGCAGGCAGGGCCTGCATCAGGTCATCGCGGACTCCGGCATCAAGTTCCGCCAAGGCTTCAACATCAAAGGATTTCCCCAGCGCCGCGATCAGACGAACCCGGTCATCCTGCGCCAGAAATTCGATGAGATCAGCCAGATCGGCCGCGTGCAGGTCCTTGACCTTGCTGCGCAGTAGTTTGCCATCATCGCGCAAAATGGCGGCCTGAACATCTGCAACGAAAGCCGGCAGCAGATCACCCCATTCATCCCGGAATGCTTCGATGTGGTCAATTTCGCTCATGCCACTGCCCTGCCCCCCGAACGGGGGTTTGTTTTCCAGTCATCTGAGGGATCATCACTTGAAGCACAAGTCCTGAAACATCAGGAATGGTGCGGCCGAAAGGACTCGAACCTTCACGAGTTTCCCCGTTACCACCTCAAGGTAGTGCGTCTACCAATTCCGCCACGGCCGCAAACACAATTGTGTCAAGCGGCGTCGCATTAACAGGCCCATCCGCCAAGCGCAACCCCTCCCGCATAGTTAATGAATTGCGCTGCTTTTACATCGATTTGCATGTGCCCCCTGAACCCGGCTGCAACACCTATTTGCTAGTATCGGCACAACAAAAAAAACAGATTGGGCGTCAACATGAAGATCAGGACCGCAGTGGGAGCGGCAGTTCTTGCCACCACACTCTACACCCTGCCCGCTTCGGCATCAGGTCAGGCGGCACGCGCGCAGATCGCTGAAACCAGCCTGCACGAGTCCGAATACGGCGAGACTTTGCCACCCATCGGCTTTGTGAATTTCTGCGCCAGCAATCCATCAGAATGTGCCCCCTATTCCATGGGCGAAAAAATGTCGTCAGACCGCATCGGCCTGACACCAGACCGCTGGAACATGCTGTATCAGGTCAACGCTTACGTGAATGGCAAGATCAAGCCCGTCAGCGACCTGCAGCTTTATGGCCAGGCCGAACTTTGGACCTATCCGACGACGGCAGGCGACTGCGAAGATTTCGTGCTGCTGAAAAAGCGCGCGCTCGAAAAACTGGGAGTTGCGGCAAAGTCTTTGCAGATTACCGTTGTGCTCGACGAACATGGCGAGGGCCACGCGGTATTGACTGTCGCATCGGACGAAGGTGATTATATCCTCGACAACCGCCGCAACGACATTCTGTTGTGGAATGACACGAATTACACATTCCTCAAGCGTCAATCAGCACGTAACCCAAAGCAATGGGTGGCCCTGCTCAAGAAGCCTGCAACTGCTGCCACTGTGGCATCGGCAGAGAAGCCTTGAGGTAAGAAACAGGCCCGGTCGGTGTCCCCCCATCCCCCAACCGCCGGGCTTCTCGGAGCCGGCAGCGTCCCACCCGCTGTCGGCTCCACTTTTATTCTGGGTTGGTTAGGCAATCTCAAGGTCATGATTTCGACGATTGGCTTGTAACCGTGCCAAATGACGGCTAACTTTTTTATATTGTATTCGGGACTGAATTTGATCTGGTCAAAGATCATATTTCCGCATCAGTTGTATGATTTCGAAGGGGACCATTATGTCCATAACCCAAGCGTCCTGGAACGGCGAAGTCATTGCCGCGAGTGATATGTGCATTCTGGTCGAAGGTAATACCTATTTTCCGCCCGACAGCGTCGATATGCGTTTTTTCAAACCTTCAGCACACACTTCAGTTTGCGGCTGGAAAGGAACCGCCGGATATTTTGATGTTGTCGTGCATGGTGACACAAACAGCAATGCAGCACGGGTTTATGATGCGCCGAAAGCTGCGGCCGCCCCATTAGCCAGGGATCTGGCTTTCTGGAAGGGCGTTGATGTGACAGGATTGCAGTTTGCCAAGGCTATGAAATAGGTTTTGCGTGAGGGGTATTGACCTTACTGGTTCAGCAGTCGAAATCACAGGGATTGCAGTTCCTTCACCAGAACAGTTCTGAAAGGACATATCATGCCAGATGCATCCGCTGCCGCGTACTTCCGATTTCGTTCTGTTGCGCTCAGGTTCCTGTGGAGCCTGATGTTTCTGACAACCACCTCCGCCGCACGGTCACAGGACATTCACAAATTGTGGCATGGCGTTGGAATTCAAGGCACAGATTCACAATGGACAACAGAAGTGGATTTGAGAATTGCCAATCCATCGGTGAGATATCCTAGCCTGCATTGCAGCGGGCAGTGGACAAAAATCGGCGAGGACCATGGTATCTATGAATATGCGGAAACGATCTCCGTCGGGCGCAAAACCTGCGTCGATGGTTATTTGAAGGTCCGTCTTTTGACGGAAACACGTTTGTCCATTGAATATTCTGAAACCCGAGCCGGCCCGCCCATCGCAAAGGCGGTGGTGTTTCCGGGCAAGCATCATGTAAGGCGGCAGCGGCACATGATCGAGATTACACGGGCCTTCATTGATGATACCGCCGTCAAATGAATACTATTGGGCTGAGTTTACTCAACCAGTCTGAAATTGCAAAAAGCAAAGAGACCGGTTTTCATACCGGCCTCTTGCTTAGAACTATAGATCAACAGGTCAGGCGTGACCAACACCATCGTTGCCACGGCCGCGCTGATCGCCTGGCGCATCATCAGCGCCGTTCCGGGCTTGCTGCATCAGCGGGTTGTACTTCGCGATCGAAGCATGGCCTTTACCTTCACCGCGGGGTTCATTATTTTCACGGGCGGCGTGGCCTGTGCCTTCACCCTTCATGTGGCCTGCGGCATCGTCGGCACCGTTACGGGCAAGCAGTTGCTGGCCTTCAATCAAGAGAGAAGCATGACCTGCACCTTCACCGCGGATATGACCGGCTGGATCATCAGCGCCGCGACGGGCGAATGCCATTGAGGATGACAGGGCAATAACTGTTGCACAGAGTGCGATTGTGGAAGCTTTCAACATTTTAGTCTCCTTAGGTTAGCGGGTTTGTGGGTTGTTTCAGTTTGTCTGGTTCATCACCATGGCCAGAAACTAGCCAGGTGATCGTCCGTTAACCACGGACCCATGGCGGCCAATTGTGCTGACTGAGGTCCGGACCACCCCTGACCAAAGTCAGTATTCACGGCAGATCAATGGGCGCATACTGCGATCCATGTCTATGTTCATTCAAACCTGGTGGGCGCTTCTCAGTCTCGCACGCAAGTTTGCGCTTGCCAGTGCGGCCATTCTGCTTGTGGGCATGTTGGCGCTGGGTTGGTGGATGGACAAGACCATCGAAAAAGGCGTGACCAAAACCACGGGTGAAACAGCAGCGCTCTATATGAAGAGCTTCATCGGTCCGCAAATCCAGGAACTGGCAAAGCAAGACGGATTGTCGCCTTCAGACATTCGCACGCTGAAGACACTGATCAATGACACGCCTCTTGGCAGCAAACTGGCATCAATCAAGGTTTGGACGACCAAGGGCCAGATTGTCTATTCCAACCAAAACGAACTCATTGGCAAGACGTTTCCGGTGGACGACGATCTTGCTTCCGCCTTGAGCGGCAGGACCAGTTCTGAACTTTCCCTGCTCGACCAGGCCGAGAATGTTACGGAACGCAGGATGGGCGAACCGCTTCTTGAAATTTACAGCCCCATTGGCGATGCCGCCACAGGCAAGGTGATCGGTGCACTTGAATTCTATCAGCGGGCTGATGATCTGGTGAAACAACTGGCCGAAGCGCGCTTCTATAGCTGGTTGAATATTGGACTTGGTTCGCTGCTCATCTTTGCGCTGCTTTATGGCATCGTGCGCGAAGGAAGCAAGACGATTGCACGGCAACAGACACAATTGGAGTCTCGCGTGAGCGAACTGACCGAAGTGGTCAATCGCAATACAATTTTGGACGCGCGCGTGCGAGAATCTGCCAGACGTGCAACTGAACTGAACGAGCAGTTTCTGCGCCGTGTCAGCACGGATTTGCACGATGGTCCTGCACAAGGCATAGGCTTTGCCTTGATCAGTTTCGAAACGCTTGAAAAAGCGTTGCAGGGGAAAAACCTCAATGGATCGTCGCCAGCAATTCTGGTAAAAGTGCGTCAGGCTCTAGAACAATCACTGAAGGAAATCAGGAATCTCTGCGGCGGCATGGCGCTGCCTGAACTTGTTGGACTGACACTGCCGCAAACGGTGCGCCGTGTCATCAGAGACCATGAAGTCCGGACCGACACACGCGTTGTGCTCGACATCGAAGAGATTTCGTCGGCCATTGAAGCGTCCGTCAAAATCAGCATTTACCGTTTCGTTCAGGAAGCGCTGAACAATGCCTATCGCCACGGCGGTGGCCGTGGTCAGAAGGTGGCTGTTGTGGTGGATGGCGAAGATATCTGTGTCAGCGTTTCCGATCAGGGTGGCGGCTTTGTCGTCGTGCCGTCAGAAAAGAGCGGGCAACATCTCGGCCTCATTGGCATGCGCCGCCGTGTTGAATCTTTCGGCGGCACTTTCACGATTGCAAACAATGTGAACGGTGGGGTACGCGTGTCTGGAACCTTTCCACTCAGCGAGGAAAGCGTCACCCATGGTTGACACCGTCAGGCTGGTTTTGATTGATGATCATCCCCTGCTGCGCGAAGGTGTGGCCTATGCTCTCGCGAATGAACCGGACTTTGAGGTTGTGGGACAGGGTGCAGATGCAGAAACTGCCATCAACCTTGCGAGAGAGCACACACCGGACGTGATGCTGCTCGACATCAGTATGCCCGGTGGTGGTGGCCTGCGCGCCGCAGAAGTCATTTCGACGGAATTCCCCGTGATCAAGATCATCATGCTCACGGCGTCCGAGTCCGAGGAAAACGTGCTGGGCGCCTTCAAGGCTGGCGCACGGGGCTATGTGCTCAAAGGTGTGGGTGGATCTGAGATCGTGCGGATTGTCCGCTCCATTCTGGCGGGCGAACCCTATGTCACGCCGAAACTCGCGGCAGGACTGCTCGGCGATGCACGGCATCCATCTACCAAATCATCGACAGAAGCAAATCTCTTGGCAGAGCTGACCCGGCGTGAACGTGAAATTCTTGAATTGGTTGCCGTTGGGCAAAGCAACAAGGAAGTCGCCCGAAACCTGAATCTCACTGAAAAGACCATCAAATACAACATGACCAACATCCTTCAGAAGTTGCAGGTGAGAAACCGTGTCGAAGCCGCGCTGTTGGCGCGCGCCGTCACAACACCTGTGCCGTCAACGAGATCAAACCTATGACACTCAAGTCGGCAATGTCGTAAGCTTCGGGGAAAACTCCATCACTGATGGTCACAGCTTCTGATTGAAGTCGCCCTACGACCGATTGCGCGAGCAGCGCGGCAATACAAACGATTTTGCAGTTGTACACAGCAATGCGCAAGTGGTCAGGCGTGGAACAAAGATGTACGTTCACCCAAAACATAGCGTGCCACATCAGCATAATCAAACACCAGCGAAACCACGAACACTGCCAGTACCACCTGCATGATCCGGCGCGGCCATTGCGGGAGGTCATTGCGCTTTATCTGCCGCCACAGAAACCAGGCCAGTGGTGTCCACAGGATGATGTGGGGAAGGCCCAGCAGTTTCACATAACCGAGTTGATCGTAAAGCTTTGATACCCCCACACCTGCCAAAACAGAAGCTGCAACAGTGACAACTGCCGCGAGACGGGTCTGTTTCCAGATCAGCAATGAGAGGGGCAGGACAACAATACTGAACACCAGCACATAGAGCCAGTATTGAACCCAAGCAGGTTGGTGTGAGATGGCTTCGGACAGCGTCATGGCAGATATCAGTAAACCGATAGTATTAGCCCATGCAAATAAAAACAGCGCCAAAGGCGCTGCTCAATGAAATGGAGTATGGGGCTTACGCCGCCCTGCGCTTACGTCTGCGCGATAATGCAGTGGCACCGCCGAGAGCTGTCAACAACAACGGCAAAGCCGCTGGGAGAGGCACCGAAGACACACTGTTTACGGTGATATTGTCGGCGAGCCAATATCCACTGTTGAAGCCTGTGATCGCTACGTTTGAAACGCCAAGCAGGTTGAGGTTGTAGGTTGTGAGTGTCTGGCTCAGTGTCAGAAGCGTGCCGTTCACAAAAATATTTTCGGCGGCATTGCTATCATACCAGGAAATGGCCATGGCGATGCTGTTAAAATCAAACAAACCGCCACCCGTCTTGGTGATATTCAAGGTGTTCGCACCCGCATAACCATAAATCAGGTTATTCGTGTTGTTGCTGTTCGGGCTGCCTGCATTCCAGATATAAGCAAACGGTCCAGGAAGCGTTGTGAAATCGAACCCATTGTAGCTGAATGATGTAAATTGTGATGTGGGCGCAATAACATGATCAAATGTCAGAACTGCCGCGTGCGCCGCTGGTGCGGCTAACAAGCCCATCGCTGCGGCAAAAACTATTGCTTTCAATCGTTTCATACCATCCTCCACATAACCCCACGGCTATTGGTGAACAGAATTTTTATTCGCACGCAACTCGACCTCGCTTAACAGGGTCGCGGCAAAATGTTCCCAGTTACGTTGGTAACTTTCGGCCGCCGCCGTGAGTTTCGCCGCTGCCGCCGAGTCCAGAGTGCGGATAACTTTTCCGGGCTGTCCGACGACCAGAGAATTGTCGGGAATCACTTTCCCTTCAGAAATCAAAGTCCCTGCACCGATGAGGCAGTTTTGTCCGATTTTCGCGTGGTTCAGTATGATCGCCCCCATGCCGACGAGGCTATTATGGCCAATCGCACAGCCGTGCAGAATGGCCTTGTGGCCGATGGTACAATTGGTTCCAATGGTCAGGGGTGCACCCATGTCGGTGTGCAACACACATCCATCCTGCACATTGCTGCCCTGCCCCACGGTGATCCATTCATTGTCGCCGCGCAACACCGCACCGAACCAGACACTGGCGTTGGTGAGCAACCGCACCCGGCCGATCACGTCTGCGGAGGGCGCGACCCAGAACTGTCCTGCACCGGCAGTTTCAGGCGAAATTCCGTCGAGGGTGTAAAGCGGCATGCCGACCTCAGGAGAAACCAAACACTTGCGTCAGGATAAACACGCCCTGCAGGAAACTCCAGACCAGACCTGCGGCAATGATGGGCACGCCAAACAGCGGCTGCGCAATAAACCAGCCAAAGCCATCCACCAGAATCGTGGTCGGCGCACTGAACAGTGCAGCCATCACGCGCAAAGGCGTCAAGAAGGTTGGGTGGCGATCAAACAGGTCACCGAGCCGGGGGGCATCGCCTGTTGCCATGGCCCAGGCATTGCCGATGATACCGGATGAAATGATGCCCACTGCCAAGGCAAACAAATAGGCCGCATGCTGCGAAACCATGACAAAACCCCACTCGCACACCCTGTGCCGGATTGGGACAGGGCGTTTACAATTGGTTGAGGAATGCAAGTTTGGGGCTGAAATCCAAAGGGGTACTTGGCGCGCATCCTTCGAGGCATCGCAAGAGGGCGATGCACCTCAGAATGAGGGTTTACGGGTGCGCCTCATGCTGAGGCGCCCGCCCCCTTGCGGGCCTCGAAGCACGCACCTACTCCAGATCGATATCCAGAATTGCCATGGAAAAATTGTAGCTGAGTTCTCCGTCTTCCTCGTCGCGGAACACCACGCCCAGAAACTCTTCGCCAACATAAACCTCGCCAGAATCCTTCTTCTGGGGGCGCGCTTTGACGGCCAGCCCCGGGTTGTTGAAGGTCTTGCGGAAATAGGCTGTGAGTTTGGCGAGTTCGTCGGGCTTCATCGGCAGGCGCTCCTTGGGGTGCGCCTGCTCTAGCTTTATTCCGGAATGGCCGCAACATCCTCAACCTGATGGTCCATGCTGCGCGCAGGTTCGGCACAGCCCGCATAACCCACCACCTTGGCAGGCACACCTGCCACCGTGCGGTTTGCTGGAACGTCGTGCAGCACCACGGAGCAGGCCGCCACACGGGAGCAATGACCAATCTCGATATTGCCGAGGATTTTCGCACCCGCACCGATCAGCACGCCATGGCGGATTTTCGGGTGACGATCACCGGATTCTTTTCCAGTGCCGCCGAGGGTGACACCCTGCATCAAGGACACATTGTCTTCAACGACAGTGGTTTCGCCGATCACAATGTCATGTCCATGGTCAATCATCACGCCGCGGCCAATTTTTGCGGCGGGGTGAATATCCACGGACGCGATCATGCTGGACCGGCTTTGCAAATAATAGGCAAAGTCCTTGCGCCCGGCGAGCCACAGGCGGTGGGCCATGCGGTAGGTTTGCAGCGCCTGGTACCCTTTGAAATAGAGCAACGGATCAATGTAACGATGGCAGGCAGGATCACGGTCAAATGTCGCCACCATATCAGCCCGGGCCGCATGGCCAATATCCGGGTCGGCTTCCAGCGCATCCTGAAAGGCTTTGACCACTGTGTCGGAGCCCAGGTCGGCATTACCCAGGCGTTGCGCCAGACGGTGAATCAGCGCGGTTTCAAATGTGTCATGGGCCAGGATTGATGAAAAGATGAAGCCTCCGAGGGCAGGTTCCGCCCGGGTAATGGCCTCAGCCTCGCTGCGAATGCGATCCCACACGGCATCAATCTTTTCGATGGTTCTGATCTGGCCCTGCATCGCGACACTCCACTTCAATGGCACAAGTTTATCATGTTTTACAGGATATAGGGAGAGGTACTCAGATTATAAGGTTTAGGTGCCCGACAGAAACCAGAGCACCGCTTTCTTGAATGACATATCACCCACTGCGTTCATATGATTCCGTCCCGGCAGCACCACACCAGAGGCACCTGGAATCATGTCGACGAGGGGTTGTACGGGCCCTGAAATATCGTCCAATTCACCCGCCACAACCAATACGGGACAGGTGATCGACGCCAGGACTTCCGGCTTGATCTTGACGCGGGATGAGCGGATGCAGGCCGCAAGGGCGTACAAGTCACTTTTGGTGGACTCGGCAAACTTGCGGAAAGCAAGGCCTACCGGATCTCCTGTGTCGTGCGTGCGGTCGGCCATCAATGCGGTATAAATATTTTCCGCACCGCCCACGCCCAGCACCAAGCGTTCAGCCAGACCGGCAAAGATCACGCGGGACACCTTGGCAGGGTTCTGCAATGTCAGGAATGCTGCAATGCGTGCGCCCATGGAATAGCCCATGACGGCGGCCATCGGAATGTTGAGATGATCCAGCAACCTTCCGGCGTCGTCTGCCATGATGGAGGCCGCGTATTTTTCCGAATCATAGAGCTTTTCACTTTCGCCATGGCCCCGGTTGTCGATGCTGATGACGCGGTATCCGGCTTCCAGCAGCGTTTTGATCCAACCCGTGGCCTGCCAGTTGACGCGGGCATTGGAGGCAAAGCCGTGAATGAGCAGGATGGGCTGGCCAGCGCCCTCGTCATTGAACGCAATTTCCACGCCTGCCGAATTGAATTTTTGCATCATGAGCCGGATATGCTATTGCCGCTGCCGAAACACAAGTTGCTTGAAGGATTCCCAAATCATGGCCAGCGGCGCTACGCCCCATTTTCACAACAGCATGGGCAAGACCAGCATTGCGGTGGGGGCTAAGGAGTTCATGTGCATTGGTGCCAGGCCGCCCTATGACCATCCCCACGTGTTCCTGGACATGGGTGGTGCAGCTGAAATCATTTGCCCCTATTGCTCCACGCTTTACAAATTCTCCGGCTCCCTCTCCCACGGTCACGCCCTGCCCGCAGAGGCCGAATGGCACGACGCGGCTTAAGTTCGGATACACTGACCCAGGCTGAAGCACGGCGCGTTGCCCTGCATGCCCAGGGTTTTCAGGGGCAAGCCCGCACCAGCAAACCGAATTGGTCCCGAATTGCCAAGGCCGTGGACGCGCTGCATCTGCTGCAAATTGACAGTGTGAATGTATTGGTGCGTTCGCATTACCTGCCACTCTACGCGCGGCTGGGGGCCTATGACATGGCAGCGCTGGATCAGCGAAGCTTCGACAATGACCATCGCCACTTTTTCGAATGCTGGGCCCATGAGGCCAGCCTGGTGCCTTTGTCACTTCACCCGCTGATGCGCTGGCGCATGGCGCGGGCGCGCAAGGGTGACGGGCAATACAAGGGCATGGACACCTTCGGCAGGGAGAACCGTGCGTACCTCAAATCCACCTTGGCCTTTGTCCAGAGCAACGGCCCGACTCGGGTTCGCGACATACCCGGCGGTGGCAAGGCCGAAGGTGCGTGGTGGGGCTGGAGCAAGGGCAAGCTGGCACTTGAGACACTGTTTGATCAAGGCCTGGTGACTACGGCAACCCGGCAGGGTTTTGAGCGTATTTATGACGTGCCCGACCGCGTTATTCCGCAAGCCATTCTGGGATTGCCCACACCATCCGAAGGCAACGCAATTCGCGAATTGGTGGCGAAATCCGGTGCGGCCCTCGGCATTGCAACTGACCTCGACTTGCGCGACTATTTTCGCCTCCCCGTGGCCGATTTCAAAGCGGCCTTGGCGGATACCGTTGAGGCTGGCATTTTAAGGCCGGTTCAGGTCGAAGGCTGGAAACAGCAGGCCTATCTCCATTGCGCCGCTGCATTGCCAAAGTCTGCCGGTGCAACCGCCCTGCTTTCCCCTTTTGATCCGCTCGTGTGGAACCGCGACCGGGCCGAACGACTGTTCAACTTCCACTACAGGATTGAGCTCTATACGCCTGAAGCAAAACGCAAATTCGGCTATTATGTGCTGCCTTTCCTGCACGGCGACAATTTGGCTGGCCGCCTCTGTTTAAAGGCCGACCGGGCCACATCCACATTGAGGGTCAATTCCGCCCATCATGAAAGCGGCGTCACGGCTGCTGAAGTCGCCGATCCACTCATGCAAGAATTGAGTTTGATGGCGCGGTGGCTGGGCTTGCAACACGTGCAAGTCGTGCAACGCGGAAACCTCACGCAGGCTCTTCACAGGAACGCATAACGCATTGTTCAAGAACTGTTTTTTAGAAGCTTTATGATCGTTTCTTTCACCCTGTCGATGACATAGGGCTTCTGAATCACGGGAATGTTCCCAAGACCAGCGGCGAGGTCATCATCATGATTGAAACCCGACGTCACGGCGAAGGGAATTTTCAGAGTTTTCAATCTTCTGATCACTGCGGTGCTGCTGTCATTGCCAAGTCGCAAATCCAGCAGTGCCAACCGATAGCGGCGGCGTTCCAGATGTTCCCGCGCCTGCTCCAGATTTGACGCCTGATCGACGAAATTGAAACCCATGGACATGACAATATCTTCAAGGTCCATGAAAATGATGTAACTGTCTTCAACGATGAGACAACGGTCCGTCGCGATGATCATCGGCGGCAATCCTTGCTGCTTGGGTTTGCGACCGGCAAGCGATGGCGACGATAATGAGGTATCGATGGAACGAAGACCGTGTTCTTGAGTTGAATCATCATGAAACCTCATGTTCTGATCCTCGAAGACAACTTCATCATCTCGCATGATATGGCCAGCCTTGTTGCGGAGCAGCTGCATGCCACCCCCGTGTTGAGCAGGAGTGTCGCTGCTGCGCTGAAATTGATCCCGGAAGCCATTGCCTTTGCATTTCTCGATATTGATGTTATTGATGGGGTGAGTTTTCCAGTTGCGCACAAACTCAGTGCCAACGAAATTCCCTTCGTCTTCCTGTCCGGCAAGACCAAAAACCAGCTTCCTGAAGCGTTCAGCCAAGCCCCGTTCTTGTCCAAACCCGTTGATGGTGATCGTTTGATGCAACTCACCAGATCGCTCTCCAGCGCATTCGAGTGAGGTCCATATGTGTAGAGATAAACACAAGTCCGAATTCAGTCTGTTCACTAGTGAACGTTGATGAACATTAATTCGCCGATATCAGTGCTCGAAAACGCGCTGACGCAGAACAACCTGCTCAATCATTTGAAGCAGAAGGATTTTGATCTGATCAAACCGCATTTGAAGTCGATGCAATCAGAGCCGAACCAGATTCTGTATGAACAAGGACAGAATGTCGGCACTGTTTATTTCCCTTGCGGACCGACGCTGGTCTCGTTTCTGATTTCAACAGAAGACGGTGGTGCCGTGGAAACCATGCTGGTGGGCCGCGAAGGGGCGGTTGGCGGCATCGTCAGCCAAGGCAAGTTGCCCGCCTTTTCCAGAATCATGGTGCAATTTGGGGGCGAGTTTTTGACGCTGCCCATCCCGGTTCTGGATGAGGCCAAATCAGCATCGCGCTCACTTGATAACTTGTTTGCCCGCTATGCGGATTGCACCATGGCACAGATTTTCCAGTCCACCGCCTGCAACGCTGCCCATGGCATTGAACAGCGCACGGCAAAATGGATGCTGGCAGCCGTTGATCGCACGGGCAACAGCGAGGTTCCACTGACCCAGGAGAGACTGTCGGGCATGCTGGGTGTGGGCCGCAGCTATATCAGCCGGGTGATCGGGCGCTTCAAACAGGAACACATATTGCAGGTCAAACGCGGCCACCTCATCATTCTTGACGCTAAAAAGCTCGCGCAGAAATCCTGTGGCTGCAACGACGCCGTGCGGGCTCATTTTCATACGGTGCTGTCGGGCGTTTATCCGGACGAGAACGAGACGGTGAAGTAGCGAAGTTCCGATTTGTCCGGCAGTGACGCAGTCATCTCCCCCAGGCTGCGCCAGTGTTTGCCCAAGCAACGAAGACTGGTGCGGGCGGCGGGACTCGAACCCGCACTTCCTTGCGAAAAACGGATTTTAAGTCCGTTGCGGCTACCATTACGCCACGCCCGCCTGCTTCAGCCAGCCTCATAGAGGCTTGAGGCCTTGCTTGACAAGCAGTGGCACAAGGGCTGATTTGGGGCCGGGGCAATAGACAGCGCGGATTCATGATGGATTATTTCAATTCACCTTTCCAGATCTTCGGGCATTTTGCCTATTTCATGCTGGCCTTATCTTACATATTGACCAATATCTTCTGGCTGCGGGTGACGGCTGTTGTCAGCATGGTGCTGGAAATCATCTACTTCATGTATTCCGGCGGTGATCTGGTCACCGGCATTGCCTGGACCGTGTTATTCATTATCATCAATCTCTACCAGCTTTTCTGGCTCATCCGCGAACGCATCAGCGCCAAACTTCCGGAAAAAGAAGCGCCGCTGTTGCGGGAAGCGCTGGCCGGTCTCGACGATTTGCAAATTTCAAAACTGCTGCAAGCTGCAGAATGGAAAGACTTTCAGAATGGCGACGTTCTTACCCGACAGGACGCCCCGGTTGATGCCCTGTATTTTCTCTGTTCCGGGCGCGCCAATGTCGAGGTCAACCGCTCCCTGGTCACATACCTGGAAAAAGGGTCCTTCGTGGGTGAAATTGCCTATCTCACCGGAAATCCAGCGACAGCCACAGTGATCATTGATGAAGCAGCACGGGTCCTGAAGTTTTCAAAAATGCGCATGGCCAAGGTGATTGCAGCGGACCCACAAATCAACGGCATTATCTATCAGCTTCTGGGCCGCGATCTTGCCATGAAAATGCGCCGTGCCAATACGCGCCGGGTGTTGCAGGAAGAAGAGGACGCCGTCAGGGTTTGACTGCGAGCCATACGAGCAGCAGCGCCGTCATATGGTGCAACGTCTGGTCGGTGATGATGGCCCACCAATAGGGACCGTCAGCGTAGCTCCAGCCCATGGCTTTCACGACGTTCTCCTTGGTGAAGTCGATGTGATAGTGGATCACCCCGTCAAGCAGCGCCAAACCTACGGCAGAAACGAGCGGAAGTCCCCACATGACAAAAATAATGAAGCTTCCGGCGCAGTGGATCAGCCCATGCAACAGTCCGTGAGGCTTGCCGTAAAAGGCTTTGTCCTTGACCATGCGCAGCGTCTGCAACGGACCATCACACAGCACGTGTTTGATCTGCAAAGCCAGTAGCATAAGCAATATATTTTGAACCGCCCCATTCATGGGCGTGGCACATAGCCTTTTCTGCACACACTGCCAAGCGCCGCCGCCGCCGCAATTGGTTTTGCAATGCAACAGGCTTGGGTTATGATAAGCGCCGGGGGCCGTGTAAATCGGGAGTCATGGGCGATGGTTGGGAAAATCACTGTCATATCGGGCGTGTTTCTGCTGGGCTTGTCAGCGTCTCTGTCAGCATACGCTGCAAAGATGGGCGAAGTCGTGGCTGTGGTGGGTCAACCCTCTGCTACTGGGCCATCGGGCGCCCGCACCTTGTCAGCGGGCAGCAAAGTATTCGAAGATGACTCGGTCCACGTGGGCAAAGGCAATGCGCAAATTATTCTGGATGATGGCACAAGGCTTGTTGTCGGACCTGACTCAACATTGTTGCTCGACAAGTTTGTCATGCGTGGCGGCGCTTCAAAGGCGGAGAAGGTTTCCATCAGCGCGTTGCGTGGCACCTATCGTTTCATTACCGGACGAAGTGACAAATCCGCGTACAAGATTACCACATTGCAAGCCACCATCGGCATTCGCGGCACGGGTTTTGACTTCTGGGTGGTGAAGAAAACCGGCGCTGTGGTTTTGAAGGGTGCTGTTGTGCTGGCAGGGATACAAGGTGGTTCGGTCAACGTGAATTCCGGCTGCGAAATGGGCGAGGCAACACTGACCAGCGCCCGGCCGCTCATCGGCAAGGAAAAGATCGCAACCATTCGCAAGAACCTGCCCTTCCTGCAAGACCAGTCCACGCTCACGCGCCGCTTCAAGCTGGACGTAACGGCGTGCAGGCTGGGGCCACCTGATGAAAACGGCGGCAGCGCACCAAGTGAAACGCCGCCACCACCGCCAGGCAGAGGCAAGCCATAGCGGAGGCGGCGCAATTAAGCGGGAAACCTGAATGACGCCTGTCACCAGCAAACGCCTGATCCAGTTCTCCTGGGTTATGTTGTGTTTGCTGGCTCTGCTGGCCCTGCGGGTGTTTGATCCCGGTGTTATCGCGACCGTTCGTGGGTCCGGCTTTGACCAGTTGCAGCGCCTGTTTCCGCGCCACATGGAACAGCCGGTGCCCGTGCGCATCGTCGATATTGACGAGGCTTCGTTGAAGGCACTTGGTCAGTGGCCTTGGTCACGTACAACCATGGCAAAGCTCGTCAATGAATTGGGCAGGCTTGGGGCCGCAGCCATTGCATTTGACATTGTATTTCCCGAGCCCGACCGGCTGTCACCGCGCCAAATCATGCGGGACCCCGCATTGACGGGAGTACTGCCCCCGTCATTCGACATCAACGCGCTCCCCGACTCAGATGCGGCATTTGCGGCAGCCCTATCGGGCAAACCCGTCGTCACTGCATTTGCATCGACGGCGGGCCTAGACAATACGCCGCTGGTCATCAAATCCGGCTTTGCCCAAACCGGTGCATCCGCAACCCTGGCACCTCCCATGCTTGGACGCATTACAGCGAACTTGCCCATTCTGGATAACGCGGCGGCAGGTGTTGGTGGCATCAACATCGACCTGGCGGGAGAACAAGGTGTCGCCCGGCAAATTCCCCTGCTCTGGACAGACGGCACACGCTTTGCGCCCGCGCTTTCAATTGAAACACTGCGTGTGGCGCAGGGTGCGGGCACGATGTTGATCAACGCCGCCGCCGATACGGAAAACGCAATTGAGAGTATTCGTGTTGGTGACATTGAAATCCCAACTGCTGAAAACGCTCTGTTTTATGTCCATTACAGGCCGAACCCTGTTGATCTCTATGTCTCCGCCATCGACGTTTTGACACCTGCAAAACAAGAGGCACTTCGGCCACAAATCGAAGGCAACATCGTTTTCATTGGCACCTCGGCAGTAGGACTGCTTGACGCACGCACAACGGCATTGGGCGAAACTGTGCCGGGCGTTTCCATCCACGCTCAGGCCACGGAGCAGATGTTGACGGGGCGCTTTCTGTCACGCCCCGAATGGGCCGTTGCGCTCGAATTTGTAGCACTGCTGCTGGGTGGAACTGCAATTGCCGCCATTGGTGCGGTCTACCGGCCATGGGCAGCTTTTGCGGCTGGCATCACCTTCGGCAACATCTGTGTGGGGACGACGCTCTATTCCTTCAAGAGCCTCGGGCTGTTGTTCGACCTGACATTCCCCGTCATCACATTGACCTTAATTTCATTGGTCAGCGCCGCCTATCGTCTTGTGATCACCGACCGCGACGGGCGCACCATGCGCCGCATGTTCGGCCACTATGTTTCGCCCTCCGTGTTGGATGATATCGAACGCAATCCGCAAAACCTCAAACTTGGTGGAGAGGTGCGTGATGTCACCGTGATGTTTGTCGACATCGCAAACTTCACGCCGCTCAGCGAAAAACTTTCCCCCGAAGAACTGGTGCAGACCGTCAACGGCCTGTGGAATGCTTGCTCGAAAGCCATACTCGAATATCAAGGCACCATCGACAAATTCATCGGAGATGCGATCATGGCCTTCTGGAATGCCCCCGTCCCCGTGGCCAATCATCAATACAGCGCCGCCATGGCCGCTCTTGGAATTCGCAAAGCTGTTGAAGACTACAACAACAGCGAACCCGTATCGACGCTGCTGAGAGAACGCGGCGTCCCCCGCATCGCCGTACGTGCGGGTCTCGCCAGCGGTCCGGCTTGCGTTGGCAACATGGGATCGAGCGAACGTTTCGATTATTCAGTGCTGGGCGAAACAGTCAATACCGCAGCGCGCACAGAATCTTCCTGCAAGGTCGTGGGTCATGATATCCTTCTTGCAGGCGCTTTGCACAATGAAACGTGCAAGCTGGCCGTGCTCAAAGCGGGATATACCGCCATGAAAGGCAAGAGTTTGCCCGAACCCATTCACGTCCTGATTGGCGATGAGACGGAACGCGTTTCGATTGCTTTTGCAGAATTGGAACGGGAACATGACCACCTGGCAAGCAGACTCGCCCAACTTCCGAAACCCCGTGCCCTTGCTTCGATTCGCCAATTGCTTGATGAGGTGGCACTCCGTTATCCTTCATGTGAATCTTATTTGAAGACAATGGCAGACCGGACAGCGGATTTTGCCAAGACCGATTCTTGATTGCCCTGAGCGTTCCTTTGCACTCAAGAAATCAGGCGTAGGATATGCCGCCTCGCATCAGTCCAGTCTCCCGTTGTGCGCGACACGAAGTCAAAAGGCTGATGCAGTTTCGCAAAACGCTGGTCATGCAAGAAATGTATGATCTTCACGTCGGGCGCGAAATCAAACGATGACTGGACAAAGCTTGGGCTGTCATCGACAAAGACTTTCTGTCCCTTTGTCCGGCTTGCCAGGTGCTTGATCGCAGGACCTTTGGGACCTGAATTTGTGATCACAGGGAAGGGCAGGCCATGCCTTCGCAGGTTTATAATGCGCTTCTGACGCGCGTGATGTGGCAGGTTGGTCAGCATTACCACCGTCGCTTTATCCGACAGATCAAGCAGCGATTGCACGGCCCCGTCGATGGCCTCCATATGCTCGGTCTGTTCGAAGAAAAAGTCATCCACCAGTTTCGCCACGTGTTCGTGCGGCATTTCTGCCCGCGTCTGAATATGCACAACATTACCGTTGAGCGCAAAACTGTTGGCTTCCAGCACATGGTCCATCCGTGCCAGCATGGCGTCAAAACCCCTGAGGAAGTGAACCACCACATCATCAACGTCGCTGATGATCAGGGGCCGCGTTGCGTCAATTTCCAGCGCCGCAAGCTGAGTCTGGGTAAAAGTGTCAATCATGGGAAAATCCGGGAAGTTTTGAACGGGCGATCATGATGGTTTCGGGCTTCAGTCCTTGCGCAGCGCTGAACGCCAGCAGCTCCGACTCATCCTGCAATAGAAAATCCAGCAAGAACCCATGAAACGACGGATCTGTCAGTCGCTGCGTCAATTCGCTTTGCCCCAGCCCCGACTGATTGCAAAACTGCCCCAGCTTGTCTTCGTTTGATGCCAGATAAGCCATATAGAGCAAAGCGATATCACTGGAATTGCCAGTATTCTGTGAAGTTTTCGGGCGCACCCCGTTCTCCAATGGTTAACCAGCCGGGCGCAAATTAACCCGGCGTTTAATAAGTTGGTTACGGCTCTTAGGGCAAAATCCGGAGAAGAATAAGCGGAATCAGCGTCACGCCGAGGTTCCCTGCCATGCTTGTGGAGCTTGAATGGATTACAACAGACCCGCTGAAGTTCCCCCGCAGGACATTTCTGGACATACATCGCCCATGCAAAAGACCGTACTCGTGGTGGAAGATAATGAGTTGAACATGAAATTGTTCAATGACCTCCTGGAAGCCCATGGCTACCGCGTGGTGCAGACCCGTGATGGCCTTTCAGCACTGGACATGGCGCGCAAGCACAATCCAGACCTCATTCTCATGGACATCCAGTTGCCGGAAGTGTCCGGCATCGAAGTGACCAAGTGGCTAAAAGAAGACGATCAGCTGCGCCGCATTCCCGTCATTGCCGTCACAGCCTTTGCCATGAAGGGCGATGAACAGAAAATCCGCGAGGGCGGGTGTGAAGCATACATCTCCAAACCCATCTCGGTTATGAGTTTCCTTCAAACCATCGACGGATTTCTGAAGACAAAGCAATGACAGCCCGCGTCCTCGTTGTTGATGACATTCTGGCGAATGTGCGGCTGCTTGAAGCCAAGCTGACGGCCGAATACTTCGATGTTGTCACCGCCATGAACGGTTTGGACGCATTGGAAGCCATCCAGCGCACCAAGCCCGACATCATTCTGCTCGATGTGATGATGCCCGGAATCGACGGCATTGAGGTGTGCAAGCGCATCAAGGCAGACCCTGCCACCCAACACATTCCCGTGGTTATGGTGACGGCCCTTGACCAGCCAGAGGACCGCGTGCGCGGCCTCGAAGCGGGAGCCGATGATTTTCTCACCAAGCCCGTCAACGATATTTCGCTGTTTTGCCGCATCAAGAGCCTGGTGCGCCTGAAAATGCTGACTGACGAGTTGCGTGTACGTTCCGATTCCGGAAGTGCCATCGGCATTCTGACGCGCGAAGATTATCGCGAATCTGACTCAGCGGGCCGCGTGTTGCTGGTCGACCCCCGCGATTCATCGTCTGAACGCATTATCGCATGCTTCGAACACAAGCATATGATTGTGCGTGTAACTGGCCACCAGCAAGCCATCGAGGCTGCGCAGGATGGGGTCAATCCTTATGAACTCGTCATCGTCAGCTTCGACAGCGAACATTACGACGGTTTACGATTGTGCTCGCAACTGAAGTCCATGGAATCCACCCGGCAAACACCCATTTTGGTGATTGTCGATCCGGACAACCAGCCGGGTCTGTTGCGCGCCCTCGACATGGGCGTGAACGACTATCTTATGCGGCCTGTGGACCGCCAGGAACTCAAGGCCCGCGTCTCTACGCAGATCCGACGCTATCGCTATACCGAACGTTTGCGCGCCTCGGTCAAGGCCTCTATTGAGATGGCGATCACCGATCCTTTGACTGGTCTGTACAACCGCCGTTACCTTGAAACCCACCTCAACCATTTGATTGAGCATTACATCAACCGCGGCAAGGCGCTTTCTGTGGTTGCTGTGGACGTGGATTTCTTCAAGGCCATCAACGACACTTACGGTCATGATATTGGTGACAAGGTGTTGCAGGAGTTGTCGGTGCGGCTCAAAGCCAACACACGCAGTGTGGACCTGTGCTGCCGTGTAGGCGGTGAGGAATTCATCATGGTCCTGCCAAATACCGCCCCTGATCTATCCAGCCGCATCGCTGAGCGCTTGCGCCGCTCCGTGGCCTCAAAATCCTTCGAATGCGGCGTCAGCCAAGCCATACCAGTGACAATTTCTGTTGGTGTCGCATCACTCAACGGATCTGATGATACGCTTGAAAAACTGCTGAAACGTGCCGACCAGGCCCTTTATGCCGCCAAACGTGAAGGCCGCAACAGAGTTGTCATCGCGGCGTAAGTTTGCAGCATCGCACCATTGGTGTATGCGAAGCGCAATATGACGGACATCAGCCAAACCGACAACCCTGTGCGCCTGCCGCCTACCGGCAAGGCAGGGCCGGTATTTGCCGGACAGGTGGAGTTTGAATCCGTGTCCTATCTGACGCGCGGCAAACATATTCTCTCCGACATATCTTTGATTGCAAATCCCGGTACCATCGCTTGCCTGCTGGGTCCGTCCGGCTGCGGCAAAACCACGGTGTTGCGATTGGCTGCGGGCATCCTGCGGCCCAGCCAAGGCCGCATTTTGCTGGATGCGTTTGAAATCGCGGGCCCCGCCCGCTTTGTGCCGCCGGAAAAGCGCAACATCGGTTTAGTATTCCAGGATTTCGCGCTGTTTCCCCATATGACTGCGCAGGAAAATGTAGCCTACGGACTCTATGCGCTGGAACGTGGTGAGGCATTGCGCGTGGCTGCCCTGGCATTGGAACGCGTAGGCCTTGGCCATGCAACGGAGCGTTACCCCACCTCTTTGTCAGGGGGCGAACAACAGCGTGTCGCCTTGGCCCGTGCGATTGTGCCGCGTCCACAGGTGGTCTTGTTAGATGAGCCTTTTTCTGGCCTTGACCAACGCCTGAAAGAAAGTGTGCGCGAGGAAACCCTGGCCCTTTTGCGCGAAACCCGGGCCACCGCTTTGCTTGTCACACACGACCCTGATGAAGCCTTGGCTTTCGCCGATACCATTCATGTTATGGAAGCAGGCCGCATTGCACAAAGTGGCTTACCGGATGCGTTGATCCAGCGGCCCAATAGCCGCAATGTCGCCAGGTTCTTCCGCAATTACAACAGCTTCACCACCTATGTCCGAAATGGGCAAGTGGTCACGCCGCTGGGACCCTTGGCGGCCGGTAAGTTCAAAGATGGAACAAGGGTGGATGTGTTGATTGCACCCAATGCGATCAAACTCATCGCAGGCCATACAGCCACAATTGTGGAAAACCGCGATCTTGGAGTCATACGCCGCATCATGCTTCGACTGCATGCCAACGATCAACTCTTGTTGATTCATGACAATTATCCAGCAATGGGCGAAGTCGGACTTGCCTTGACCGGACAGGACACCCACATCTTCAATGCAGATGCCGAAGGTGTAACGTGAACTGCGGTTGCGGCGGCATTGGCTTTCTGCGATAACAAGAGGCTCATAGTGCCGGATGCGGTGCAGACACAGATTTAGGAGTAAGTGATATGGGTGGCTTTTCGTGGTGGCATTGGGTTATTTTGCTGGTCGTTGTGCTGGTGTTGTTCGGCGGCAAGGGCAAAGTTTCTGACCTGATGGGCGATGTGGCCAAGGGCATCAAAAGTTTCAAGAAGGGTCTCGCTGACGATCCAGCTGAAGCTGCGGCAGCAGACGCAAAATCATTGGCCAACGACGCGGGTGAAACTGTGAAGCAAGCCGCCGACAAAGTGAAGAGCTGAAACATCAGACCCCGTTCCAGGCGGAGTGATCCACTATGTTTGACTTCGGCGTCGGTTATTCCGAAATGTTTGTGCTTGCGGTGATTGCGGTCATTGTGATCGGCCCCAAGGACCTGCCAAAAGTGCTGCGCACCTTTGGCCAATTCATGCGCAAGGCCAAGGGCATGGCCCGGGAGTTCCAGGGTCATGTTGACGCCGCAATGAAGGACGCGGGTGTTGATGGCTTGAAGAAGGACCTGACGGAAATGAAATCCGTCATGTCAGCCACAGTCTCAGCCCCGGGCGGTGTAATGGCCCCGGCACTTCTGTCGCCATCATCTTCATATGCCTTGTCATCTTCGCAGAAGGATTTTGAATTTTTTTTCGGCTCCACCGGTGCTGAAGGCGAAACGCGCGTGGCTGGCACCAAGGTTGCCACAACTCCATGAGCAAGGACGAAATCGACGCTTCTGAAGCGCCGTTGATGGATCATCTGCTGGAGCTGCGCTCTCGGCTCATGTGGTCAGTCGCAGGTTTTGCCATTGCATTTCTGGCGAGTTTTTTCTTTTCGTCTGATCTTCTAGGTATTTTGATTAAGCCCTTTCGCTGGGGCACGGGTGCTGATGTCAGCCTGATCTCGATCAAATTGTTGGGTGTGTTCCTTGTAAAATTAAAAATTGCCATGTTTGGCGGGATGTTCATTGCCTTCCCGCTCATTGCAACGCAAATCTACCGGTTCATGGCGCCCGGACTTTATAAGCATGAGCGTCAGGTGCTTGCCCCTTATCTCGTGGCGACACCAGTGTTTTTTGTGCTCGGCGCGGCTATGGTGTATTTCTTCCTGCTACCCGTGGCGATCAAGTTTTTCTACTCGCTTGCCGCTGGCACCGCAATTAACGGCCAAGCTGGCATTCAATTGATGCCAGATGTGGAAGCCTACCTTGACTTCGTCATGATGCTGATCCTCGCCTTTGGACTCACCTTTCAACTGCCCGTTGTGCTCACTTTACTAGGGCAAATCGGTGTTGTCACAGCTGCCCAACTGCGCTCCGGACGAAGATTCGCCCTGGTCGGCGTCTGCGCCATCGCCGCCATCATCACACCACCTGACCCCATCTCGATGCTGGCCATGTCAGTGCCACTGGCAGGTCTCTACGAAATCGCTGTCTTCGCAGTGTCCTTCCTCGAAAAGCGCCGCAATGCAGCGCGGGCGAAAAAGGATGCTGAAGAGGCAGAAGAAGAAGCGGCTGAGGCCGCAAAAAACCAGGCGCAATTGCCCGACGCTTGATGGCAACTTCCTGTGATTGACTCGTTTGTTGGATTGCGCTGAACGACTGAATTTAAGCCTTCGCCTTCTCGCCAATGGGCTTCGCAAATTGCAGGTCCATGTCCCACGGCAGATAAATCCACGTGTCCTGGCTGACTTCCGTCACAAAGGTATCTACCAGAGGCCGGCCTGATGGTTTAGCATAGACGGTGGCGAAATGGGCCTTTGGCAACATTTCCCGGACAATCCTCGCCGTCGCTCCGGTATCCACCAGATCATCGACAATCAGCACGCCCTGCCCCTTGTCCTTCTCGATGAAACTCTGTGCCACCGGTTTCAGCACTGTGATTTCGCCCTGCTTGTCATAGTCATAGGACGCTACGGACACGGTTTCCACCACGCGGATACCCAATTCCCGCGCCACGATGGCCGCTGGCACCAGGCCACCGCGCGTAATCCCCACCACGGCATGGAACGGCCCCGCCGCATTCAACCGCCACGCTAAGGCGCGCGCATCACGGTGGAACTGGTCCCAGGATACGGGAAAGCTCTTCTGCCATTTCTCGTCCATGGGCACGCATCCTTCAGTTTTTGGAAATAAACCCTGCTTTGGCCTATAGCAGGCTCCTGACGCAAGACTTGGATAACCATTTTCCACATAGAGTTGGGTTTTTCATGACGCCGTGCGAAAGCCCAAGATCCTGAACATGATCGAACACCTGATCTCAGCCCTGAACCTTGCCAACACCGAAGCATTGGTGGTGTCCATGCCGGAAGCTGTGCTGATTGACGCCACCTCTGCAGTTTTAGGCCGTTGGGGAACCAGCCGCAATGAAGTGCTGGGCAGGCCGGTGCTGAAATTCGGTGTGGGGCTGTTGTCTGCCCGCCAGACCGAACCCAACGGCACGGCAGAAGCTGCCGCGAACATTGAAGTGTGTTATACGCCACCACTCGGCAAGGCCATTGTCTCACGCTTCAAATCCCAGAAATTGGATATCGACGGCAAAAACCTTTACCTGCTGATCAGCCAGCATATGACGGCTGAACAGGCCACTGCGATGGAAGAAAATGAGCGCCGCCTCAGTCTGGCCCTGCGCTCTGGCGGCTACGCCCTGTGGGACTATAATTACGAGACGAATGAGACCTATAACTCTCCGGAAATGCTGGAGGTTTTCGGTCAGAAAGTGCAAGGCTCAACACTCGACTTTCACAGTTTTAATGGCTTGATTCATGCCGAGGACCGCGACAAGACACTGGACGAAAAAATCCGCACCGCACCCTTTGGCCAAGACGTGTTTCAAACCCGCTACCGCGTCAAAACCACAGCGGGAAAATATGAATGGATTGAAGCCATCGCCGGCGTGGTGCGCGATCCCAAATCGGGCCGCCCCGTGAAAAGCGTTGGCCTGTGCCGCAATATCGACGCGCAGATGGTATCGCTTGAGCGCCTGAAGGCTTCCGAGCGCAATCTGAAACGCACCCAGTCCGTGGCCAAGCTCGGGTCTTTCTCGCTGCGGGTTGACAGCAACGTGTCCCGTCTCACATCGGAAATGGCGGACCTCATTGGCATGGCCAATGCCATGGTGCACCCCACGCTGAAAAGTTTCATTGAACTCATTGAACCCAACGACAAGGAACGTTTCAGTGAGGCGCTCGAACTTGCCAAACTGGGCCAACACATCAAGAATTTGGAAATTGCCGTCAAACTGCCGTCGAGCGAAGTGACTTGGTTCGAGGTGTCCATGGAACCGGAACAAGGATCCCATGGCAAGGTTGAAAGCGTATTTGGCTGCTGCCAAAGTGTGACCGACCGCAAGGCGCTGGAGCGCAAGTATCAACAGGCCCAGAAGATGGAGGCGGTGGGCCAGTTGACGGGCGGCATAGCCCATGACTTCAACAATCTGCTCATGGTGGTGATGGGCAATCTGCAACTGGTCGAAAATCTGGTAAAGCATGACGAGCGTGCCACCAAACGAATTCGCGCCGCCACCGAGGCTGCGGAAAAGGGTTCTGACCTCACCAGGCGCATGCTGGCCTTCTCGCGCCAGCAGACCCTGCAGAACAAGGAACTTACGGTCAATGATCTGGTCTTCGCCATGGAAGACATGCTGGCCCAGGCACTCACGGCAAGTGTATCCCTGAAGATCATGCCGGGTGCGGACGTCTGGCCGATCAAGGCTGACAAGGTGATGCTCGAAACTGCAATTCTGAATCTGGCGATCAATGCCCGCGATGCCATGGCACCCAAGGGCGGCGATCTCATCATCGAAACCGCAAACCGGACGCTCACAGCCGAATACTGCATGGACCTCGAGGACGTGAACCCCGGCGACTATGTGGAAATCACGGTCACGGACACGGGTGCCGGCATTTCGCCAGAGAACATTGAAAAGGTATTCCAACCCTTCTTCACCACCAAGGGCCCGGAAAAAGGTTCTGGGCTTGGACTGTCGATGATCTACGGCTTCGTCAAGCAATCCGGCGGTCATGTCAAAATCTATTCCGAAGTCGGCCATGGCACATCAGTGAAACTTTACATTCCGCGCCTGAAATCACGCCTTGTCGAACTGCCGCCGGAAATGAATGCCGCTGCCTTGCAAGAGCAGATCAGGGAGGAATTGGGGGTCGCGGCAGATGCTCCGAAACCCAACTATGGCAGCGCCCTTTCGCCAAAGTCCCGCCCCACCATTCTGGTTGTCGAAGACAATGACAGTGTGCGCGACGTCGCCGCCGCCATGATTGAGGAAATGGGTTTTGAAGTGATTACCGCCATCAACGGTCCCGAGGGATTGAAGGCCATCGAAGAACGCCGCGACATCAATCTGGTCCTGTCCGACGTCATCATGGCGGGCGGCATGAACGGGCCGGAACTCGCAGCAAAGGCCATGAAGATCCGGCCAAAACTGAAAGTGCTGTTCATGTCAGGCTATGCGCCAGGCTCGGTTCGCTTGATGCAGGATTTGCCGGACTCCATCGAACTGGTGAACAAGCCATTCACGCGCAATGATCTAACGGAAAAGGTCCGGCGCGCACTGGCGGCGTGACGAAATACTCTTCTTCCTCAGCTTTGCTGGGGAAGTACCGCGAAGCGGGGATGGGGTGATGGGACTGGATAAGATGTCAGGCACCCCCTTCGGGGTATTCTCCCGGCAAAGGTGCCGAGGGAGAAATGGGTTTATACTTCTTCCCAACCCCGCGCCTTTCCCGCCTTGACTAATTCCTCCGCCGCCAGCTTCACCGCTTCCACCGCCTCGCCCAGTGCAGTTTCATCGCGCCCGCGCAACACCAGATTGGTGTTGAAGCCGCGCTCGCTTTCGAACGGATATGATCCCACTGCCAGCATCGGCCACTTCTCCTGAATTTCTTTCAGTGGCTTTGCAATATCACCTTCCCCACCTTCAAAGCGCACGGTGCGGCTCATTACCACAACGCCACCTGCCAATTGCGGAGCCACAGCGTCCATCATGGCATTCATCACCTTTGGTACGCCGGCCATGACGAACACGTTGTCGATGCGAAAACCCGGGGCCTTGCTCACGCTGTTGTAAATCAGGCTGGCACCATGCGGAATCCGCGCCATGCGCATGCGGGCTTCGTTAGGTTCGCGGCCAATTTCGGCGAAGTGCTTCAATAAAATGTCACTGGCTTCCGGATGATGCGAGATATCGACGCCAAAGGCTCTGGCGATGCTGTCTGACGTGATGTCATCATGGGTTGGGCCGATTCCGCCTGTGGTAAACACATAAGTGTATCGCGCCCGCAACGCATTCACCGCCGTGACAATGTCTGCCTCGTCGTCGGCCACTACACGGGCTTCTTTCAGATCAATGCCAAGGGCTGTCAGATAGTCGGCAATAAAGCCCAGATTCTTGTCCTTGGTGCGGCCAGATAGAACTTCGTCGCCAATCAACAACACGGCGGCGGTGGGGGCGTTGGTCATTCCTGTCTCCGAAAATTCACTTGCCTTGTGGCATTGCCCATGGTCCCTGTCGAGGATGCTTTTCAAATCGCCCCTCATCCGTGGCACTCTTATCAAACGCTACAAGCGCTTTCTCGCTGACGTGACCTTGGACACAGGAGAAACAATAACAGCCGCCTGCCCCAACACAGGCACTATGCTCGGCCTGACCACGCCAGGCTTGAAAGTGTGGTTGTCACGCTCCGAGTCCGTCACCCGCAAATATCCCCAGACGCTCGAGATCATAGAACGGGATGATATTGGAATGATTGGCATCAATACGGCACATCCAAATGGCCTTGTCGAGGAGGCGCTCGGCGCAAATCAAATTGCCGAACTCTCCGGCTACAGGACCGTGCGACGCGAAGTCAGGTATGGCGAGAACTCCCGTATTGACCTGTTGCTTGAATCCGGCGAGCGCCCACCATGCTACGTCGAGGTCAAGAACGTCACGCTATACCGGCAACCCCACTTGGCTGAATTCCCCGACTGCAAGACAGAGCGCGGCGAAAAACACCTGCGCGAAATGGCGGAGATGGTGCGGCAGGGCTGCCGTGCTGTCATGGTCTATTGCATCCAGGGCGGGCATGCGAAGCACTTTACGCTCACGCCTGATCTGGATCGTTCCTATTTCAACAGTTTTATCGCTGCCCGGGCCGCAGGGGTTGAAGCCATCGCATTGACCTGCCATGTCAGCGCTGACAAAATAGAGATCAGGGGCACTGTGCCCCTGCTGGACCTGCCATGAACGACCTCGACGTCAGCGAAAAGAACCCGCGCATTCGCCTTTACAAGAAGGACGATTTCATACCTATGCGCCGCGCAGGCAGACTGGCGGCAGAATGCCTCGATCTGCTGATGCAAGCAGCGCAGCCGGGTGTAACCACAGCACGGCTGGATCGCCTGTGTGTGGAATTTGCCCGGGACAACAACGCCATTCCCGCCACGGTGAATTATCGCGGCTACAAGCACGCCCTGTGCACGTCCATCAACCACGTGGTCTGCCACGGCATGCCGAATGATAAGCCGCTCTTGGATGGTGACATCGTAAACATAGATGTCACCTTGATTCTGGACGGCTGGTATGGCGACACGTCGCGCATGGCCAATATTGGTATGGTGTCACGCAAGGCTGAACGCCTGGTTGAACTCACCTACGAGTGCCTGATGCGCGGTGTCGCCGCCGCCAAGCCCGGCAACACCCTTGGTGACATTGGCTACGCAATTCAATCGCTCGCCGAAAGAGAACGCTGCACGGTGGTGCGTGATTTCTGTGGCCACGGGCTGGGTCAGGTATTTCACGACCATCCCAACGTCTTGCACTATGGCAAGACCGGAGATGGCGCAGTGCTGAAGCCTGGCATGTTCTTTACCATTGAACCCATGATCAATCTGGGCAAGCCACATGTGAAGGTGCTGTCAGACGGCTGGACAGCGGTGACGCGGGACCGTTCATTGTCTGCCCAGTTTGAACACTCCATCGGTATCACCGAAACCGGCTGCGAAATCTTCACCTTGAGTCCGAAGGGCCTGCATCAACCGCCCTACAAAGTTTGAGGGCATGTCAAAACCCCCTGCGAAAGGCCTGGAGGAAGGGCTTCCACCGCTGCATCTTGGCCATCGCGAACGCCTGCGGGACCGCTTCATTGCGGGCGGTGCCGATGCCATGCCAGACTATGAATTGCTTGAAATGGTACTGTTCCGCGCCATCAAGAGAGGTGACACCAAACCGATTGCCAAGGCCTTGATCGCGCGCTTTGGCACGTTTGCGGAAGTGATTTCCGCCCCTGCCAATTTACTGATGGAAATCAAGGGCGTGGGGCCTGCCGTTGTTACGGAACTCAAACTCATCCGCGCTGCTGCCCTGCGTTTGACCAAAGGCGAGGTGATCAACCGTCCCGTTCTCGGCACCTGGAACAACATCATCGAATACTGTCGCGCCGCCATGGCCTTTGAGGAGGTTGAAACATTTCGCCTGCTGTTCCTGGACAAGAAGAACCAGTTGATCGCGGATGAGCAACAACAGGTGGGCACAGTTGACCACACACCGGTCTATGCCCGCGAAGTGGTGAAACGCGCCCTTGAGCTTTCGGCCTCGGCCATCATCCTCGTGCACAATCATCCATCAGGTGACCCCACGCCATCACTCGCTGATATCGATATGACCAAGCGCATCATTCAGGCGGCGGACAAGCTCAATATTTTGATCCACGACCACATTATCATCGGCCGCAAGGGCCACGTGAGTTTCAGGAATTTGCAGTTGATCTGAGTGCTGCGAGCGCCTCCGGTGTATCTGCATCCATCAAGACGCCTTCATCCGCTTCAACTTCGGTCGCCTCTGATTTCAATTCGCCAACCAGCATCCGCGCTCCCTTGTCGCCAGACAGCGATGACAACCGCGCGAAATGTTCAGCCCCCCACAACACCGGATTTCCGAATTGCCCCCTGTGCGTGGGAACGATGATGGAGCGATGTTCCGTAGGGTTGAAAGCCGCGATCAGACGGTCAATCACAGTGCCTGAAACGCGCGGCATATCGCCGAGGCATACAACAATGGCGTCGGCGGCGCCAGCCGCCTGCACACCCACGCGTAGCGATGACGCCATTCCTGTTTCATAATCCGGATTGTGAACAGCACGAATTCTTTCGCCATGGATGAGCGCCTCGACTTTCTCGCGCGCGTAACCGGTGACGACAACAACCTCGTCCACGTCAGATGTCAAAACATTGTTGAGGGTCGCCGATAACATGGGGCGTCCATCAAAATCCGCCAGCATCTTGTTACCGCCCATGCGCTGCCCCAATCCTGCGGCCAATACAATGGCTACAACCCTCGGCGCAGATTGGGCGTTCGCTTCGCGGGGCATGGGGCGTGAGGAAATTTCGGCCAGCAAACCACCCACGCCCATGTCCATGATATCTTCAGCCGTCACCGCAATGCCCGCCAGGACCCGCTCCAAAACCCAGTCAAAGCCGTTGCGTTTCAGCGAACGTGCACAGGAGGGAACACCCAGAACAGGGATATGATCAAGCGCACCCAGCATGAGCAGGTTGCCAGGATCAACCGGCATGCCCAGATGTACAACTATACCACCCGCTGCCACCAGAGCCGCGGGAATGACATCGGCACGATCCACGATGGCCGAAGCACCAAACACCAGAACGCAGTCGCAACCCTGTTGCTTCAACGCTGCAATGGCGGTTTGCACATCGCTCTCCACATGGGGAACCACCAACACATTTGCGAGCGGCAAGCCAAGAGCCTGGAGGCGGTCGCGCATGGCGCCTTCCGTCTTGGCGACCAGCGAGGGTTTGCCATGCCGAACTGTGGTGATGATCAATGCTATGTTTTTGCGTTGAAACAGGCGCACATGCAGCAAAGGCTGGTCGCCGATAATGGCCAAAGCTTTTTGAAGCACGTCACGTGACGTTGCAAACGGAATGATTTTTATCGTGGCCAGCATCTGCTTGGGCTGCACAACGCTATGCGGTAGCAAAGTGGCGATCGTCAGGCTTTCATCCAGGTGGTTGATGGCCTTCACCCGCGCACGGTCCACTACCACAAGTCCGTGGACTGACGCATGTAGATTGGCGCGGCCTGTGAACGCCCGTTGTGCCATGACACCTTGCCCCTTTGCTGCAACAGCCACAGCCCGTGCCGCCTCGTCCTCTGGCACATCTCCAGCTTCAAGTTTGGCGACGATGACGGTCGCAAAGCCCAGGTCAAGCAAAACGTCAGTATCGTTTGCAGTTAAGACCCGTCCCTTCTTGAAAATCCCCTCTGCTGTTTTGACACCATGGGCCAGTATGCAGCCAACGGCGTCGACAACCGCAACCGCGCCGAACTTCATCTCAATCGCCCAACCGCAGACACTTGGTCATTTCCGCCATGATCGAAATTGCGATTTCAACCGCACCTACAGCGCCGATATTCAACCCGATTGGACCATGAATGCGGCCTATCGTTGCGTCATCAAAGCCACGCAGTTTCAGGCGTTCGAGACGCGACGCTTGCGTTTTCTTCGAACCCAGGGCACCGATGTAAAACACATTCGACTTCAAAGCCATATCCAGCGCCACGTCATCAATCTTCGGGTCATGAGTCAGTGCCAACAATGCCGTGCGCGCATCGAGCTTTAGCGCAGGCAATACATCCTCTGGCCACTCCACGTGCAACGCTACCTTAGGAAAGCGTGCACCCGTAGCAAAGGCCCCGCGCGGGTCCACCACCGTCACGTCATATCCGGCAGACTCCGCCATGGGTATCACGCTTTGCGCAATCAACACCGCACCGATGATGACCAGCCGCAGTGGCGGATTGTGAACAGTGATGAAGACTTCACCATCTGGCGTTTGCGCGACGCCGGATTTGTCAAAGCGAAAGGCTTTGTCGAGCATGGGGTCTAATACGGCGTCGGCACGGGTGACAATGCGCTGCGTACCGGACGAAAGGTCAGTGATGACGGCAATGGCGCGGCGCTGTTTGCGGGCGGAAGTGATGGAATTGAGGAGGTCAGATTCCATTTCAAATCCCCTCTCCGTCATCGCTGGCGCGATGCCACCTCTCGCGCAAGCAGGCGAGGATATGGTTCTGGCTTCCTCGCCCGCTTCCGGGTGAGGTGGCGAGCGCAGCGAGACCGAGAGGGTCGTTTTCCCTCACCGCACTGCCTCCACAAGAACTCGTATCTTACCCCCACACGCCAACCCAACCTTCCACGCGGTTTCATCCGCCACGCCAAAACTCAGAACCTTGTGACCGCCCGATGCGATCATGTCCTGGGCTTCTGTGATCACAGCACCCTCCACGCAGCCACCGGACACGGCCCCTTCAAAATGCCCATCGGCATCCACAACCAGTTGACTGCCCACGGGCTGCGGTGCCGAACCCCAGGTTTCTATCACCGTGGCAAATGCGATCTTGCGGCCCTGTGCCAGCCAGTCTTGTGCTGTATCCAGAACATCCATCATCAAGCGTCCTTCACTCTCATCCATTTTTTTGGATCATGCTTGCCTGATGTAGGTGCTGCAAGCGTATTGGCCAAGTCCTGCAAGCTGTCGAGAGAATGCACAGGCCTGAATTCATCGACATAGGGCATCATGGCGCGCACACCCCCTGCCCGCGCCTGAAACCCGTCAAAACGCAGCAACGGATTGAGCCAGACAATGCGCCTGGCAGAACGCCGCAGTCGCTGCATCTCAAGTTCGAGCTGCTCCACATCCTCACGGTCCAGGCCATCCGTCATGAGCAGGACATGGGCACCTTGCGTCAACACGCGCCGTGCCCATTTGTAATTGAACTCCTTCAGCGTGGTTCCAATGCGCGTGCCACCTGACCAGTCCTTCACCGCCGCCGAAACCTTGTCCATCGCCTCATCCACATCCCGGCGCTTCAATGCGCGGGTCACGTTGGTCAGCCGCGTACCGAACAAAAACACCGTGACGCGCGAGCGATCATTGCTGAGGGTGTGCAGGAAGTGCAGAAACATGCGGGAGTAGTTGGAACAGGACCCTGAAATATCTGCCAGCACAACCAGCGGCGGTTCGCGCCAGCGCTGCTCTTTTCGCGCCAGATCAATGGGTTGACCACCGCTTCTCAAGCTTGATCTGAGCGTTCGGCGCATGTCAATACGCTTGCCGGAATGCGACGCCTGGAAGCGCCGTGTCTGTATCTCACGGCGGTTGACGTGCAAGCGCTGCAAGGCACGTTTGGCTTCAGCCTGTTCGGACACTGTCATTTGTTCAAAATCCTTGGCACGCAACATGTCATTGGCGGACGCGGTATAAGTCGCCTCAACATCCAGCGCTTCCGACTTGGGCTGTGATTGCACCTCGGCCTTGTCGAACATGGCCTCGGCCAAACGCCGAAAACCGGCCTTCTGCTTTTTCTCATCCTGCTTGCGCGCGATCTGGTGATACATCAGCTGCATCAACTGCTCGAGCATCTTCGGTTTTTTCCAGAACACATGAAAGGCCTGGTCAAACAGTTCCTTGTGCTCACGCCGCTTGATGAACACGGCATGCAGCGTCCAATAGAAATCATCCCGCTTGCGCAAAGGTCCCGCCAAGGCAGCGTCAAGCGCGTCGAGAACCAATCCCGGCCCCACAGGTATCCCCGCCTCTCGCAACACCCGGCCAAAATGCATGATGTTGTCGGCGAGATGGCCGGAGAGTTTGCGGTTTGAGTTGGCGGGTGCTGGCAGCTGCATCACTGCCCCATCACGCGCAGTTCTTCTTTCACCTGATTAAGAATGCGCTTTGCTTCCGAACCTTCCATGCGTGAGATGTCATCCTGGTATTTCAGCAGAACGCCCAATGTGTCATTCACCATCTGCGGATTAAGTGACACACAATCGAGTTCATGCAGGGCTGACACCCAGTCCAAGGTTTCTGCCACGCCGGGAGCCTTGTAGATATCACCGCCACGGAGCGCCTGCACAAAAGCAACCACCTCCTTCGCCAAAGTGTCCGAAGCCTTTGGCCGCTTCGCCTTGATGATCGCCACTTCCCGCGCTGCATCAGGATAGCCCACCCAATGATACAGACAGCGCCGCTTCAGAGCATCATGCACTTCACGGGTGCGATTGGAAGTGATGATAACGATCGGCGGTTGCTTGGCTTTTATGGTTCCAAGTTCCGGTATGGTGATCTGGAAATCCGAAAGCACCTCGAGCAGAAAAGCTTCAAAAGCTTCGTCCGTGCGGTCCAATTCATCAATCAGTAAAATCGGCGCGGCACCATCTTCAGACTCCAGAGCCTGCAACAGGGGCCGCTTGATCAGGAACTTCTCGGCAAACACATCCTGGCCCAGACGATCCCTGTCGAGTTGGCCAGAGGCTTCCGCCATGCGGATTTCGATCATCTGCGCAGCATAGTTCCATTCATAGACAGCCGATGAAACATCAAGCCCCTCGTAGCATTGCAAGCGGATCAACTTGCGGCCCAAAGCTTCAGCCAACACCTTGGCAATCTCCGTCTTGCCGACACCTGCTTCACCCTCCAGAAAAAGTGGCCGCTCCATTTTGAGCGCGAGAAACACTACGGTCGCAAGATCACGTCCGGCGACGTAACCGGAGGTCTTCAGCAGTTCGAGAGTGGCATCAATGGAGGCAGGAATTTTCAAGAACGGGCACGCTTTCCAACTGGTTCAAATGAGATTCTGAGTTTTGTACCCGTGGCAGCAGCGAGCTTCCAAAGCGTCCGGGTTGATGGGTGTGCCTTGCCACCTTCAAGCCGGGCTATTGCTGACTGGGTTGTTTTCATTTTCCGGGCAAGCTGTGCC
>CAXTKL010000016.1:10044-39906 GCA_964244825.1 uncultured Aestuariivirga sp. | reverse complement strand
ACCACCACGCTCCCACGCCCCATCCGCCGCCGCAGCGCCTCTTCGCGCAAGGCCTTCCCCTATTTGATGGTGGCACCGGCCTGCATTTATCTCCTGACCATCACACTGTGGCCCGGCATCTTCGCGCTGTACCGCTCGCTCTTTACCGGCAAGTTCGGCTGGGAGAAGAACTTTGTCGGTTTCGAAAATTTTAAAACACTTCTCGGCGATGACATGTTTTGGGGTGCTGTCTGGAACACGCTGTTTCTGGGAACGATTACCCTGGCAATTGAATTTGTTATTGCGCTCTTTCTCGCCGCACTGGTCTATCGCTCACGTTGGGTCAAAGGTTGGCGCATTCTGTTTATGTTGCCCATGCTGTTCATGCCTTCGGCAGTGGGATATCTCTGGAAATTATTGTTCAACGATGGCCGCGTCATGGCCGATCTTCTTGCGCGCGTCGGTCTGGTCGACGGCGGTGTTGACTGGATGGCGCATATTTTCACTGCGCGCTTCGTTCTGGTTCTTGTCGATGTGTGGGAATGGACGCCATTCCTCTTCATCATCCTGGTTGCTGGCCTTCAGGGCCAGGACAAGGAAATCGAAGAAGCGGCGCGCCTCGATGGCGCTTCCTTTGGAAAAATGTTCTGGAACATTTCGCTGCCGCTGCTGCGCCCGATCATCGCCATTGCTTTGGTGCTGCGGGGCATTGATCTGCTCAACAACATGTCAGCTGTCAACATCATCACGCAAGGTTCGCCCGGTGGTGCCACCGAAACATTGAGCTATTTCATCTATCGCACGGCCTTCCGCAGCTTTGACCAAGGCTATGCCTCGTCGGCTTCCGTGTTGCTGTTGATTGCAACGGTCATTCTTGCGCAATTGCTTGTTCGCAAATTCTTCAGGTCAGGAACGGAAACATGAGCAAGCGCCTGGAAGGCCCACGCTGGGGCTGGATTGTATTGGCCATATGGGGGGTGTTTGCACTTCTCCCCATCATCTACTTCGCATCAATTGCGCTCCGCCCACGCAACGAAATCATCGCTCCTGAACCCATTTACTTCCCGACTCTGACAACAGAGACCTGGACCAAGATCTGGACCGAGTGGCCGATTGGCCTCTATTTCTACAATTCCGTCGTCGCAATCTCGGGCAGCGTTTTCATCTGCCTGCTGCTTGGTGTTCCCGCCGCCTATGCGCTGGCCCGATATAAATTCAAGGGCAATGCTGACATTGGCAATTACATCCTTTCCACTAAAATGATGGCACCTGCCGCTGTGGTGGTGCCGATGTTCTTCTTGTTCGGTAAAATGCACCTGATCGACTCCGTCTGGGCCTTGATGCTGGTCTATGCCGCCATGAATCTCTCCATCGTGGTGTGGATCGTGCGCAGCTACATGATCGATATTCACCCCGAAATCGAAGACGCGGCGCGCACCGATGGCGCAGGTGATTTGCGCATTCTCTGGGAAATCATCATACCCATGTGCCTGCCCGGCATCATCACCGCCGCCGTCATCGCCGCGATCTTCGCCATGAACGAATATCTGTTCACGTTGATCATCGCCTCGAAGAACGCGTATCCACTTTCCGTAGCCCTTGCCAACTTCTCCGGTGGCTCTGACGGCATCATTTACAACGCAATTGCACTTGTGGGCTTCCTCGCCTTCTTCCCGGCCCTGCTGCTGGTGATCATGATTCAGAATCATCTGTCACGCGGGCTAACCATGGGTGCGGTTAAGGGGTGAGGGACAGCCTGTTTCAATAGGCAGGTTTCAGTATCTTCGACACTTGCTCTGCGACGTCCCGCAGATTTTCAATGCCGTCCAGCAGGGGCGTTTGCAAAGGATAGGTCTGGTCGTTGGTCAGCGTATTCTTTGTCTGCACGTAGGGTGAGAGGGATGTGACGGAGTGGTTGGGGCAGCGATAATTGTAAATATAGTCCGTGGTGGGATAGAGGCTCTGCACAAAGACGCGACCGGGTGAGGCGATGAAGCGATCATATTCTTCGCGTGAGCGGAAATAGACTGTTTCCATATAGTCCGGCTCTACGCGTTGCAGATAATTCTGGATCGAGAAACGTTCCGTCACGTCAGTGGACTCAAAGGTCGTCGTGCATTCTTCGGTCTTCAGTGGAAGATTGTAACTACAGTCCGTGGCGTTGGAGCGCATGAATACGAGTTTTTTTGACGTCCTGAAGCTGTTGACATCGAGAAAATAATCTTCCGCACGGCCATCGTCATATTGCACGAAATATTTCAGCGAGCACTGGGCTTCTACATCCTGGGGCCTCAGGGGCGTGATCGAGACCGTAAAATAACCGGTGTAGGGATATCCGGCATTGGCATGCGGAGAACACGCAAGAACAAGCAGGGCAGACAATATGTGACGCAAGGCAGTCAATCCAATCTCAGGCCCCACAAGTGGATTGTCACGTTGTTTTTGTCTTTTTCATGAAATCCAGCGTGTGGTCGAAATCGATGACGCCTGCCTGGGAGCCAAGACCGGTGGCGTTGAGGGCTGAAGTGGCCTGGGCGAAACGGACGGCGGTTTCCATATCGAAGCCCTTGACCAGTGCAACAGCCATGCCGGCATTGAAGGCATCACCGCAGCCACAGGTGCATTTGACGGTGATCTGGAAGGCCGGTACCTTGAACTTCACACCGCTATTGTCATGGTAATAGGCACCTTCGCCGCCAAGCGTGAGCACGCAGGCTTTCACACCCATGTCGAAAAAGAACTTGGCGGTGTCGGCAAGGTCAGAGAGCCCGCACAGGGCCTGCGCCTCTTCGATTGACGGCATGAAATAGTCAGTATACGGAAGAACTGCGGCAACAGCAGGAAGATCCTTCGGCGCGCCTGCAAACACATCCACCGTAGTTTTTGTGCCAGCGGCCTTGGCGGCTCTCATCAATTTGGCCGAATGGCCGCCCGCATCCATGGCTTCGGTCAGGCCAATGCCGCCAAGATGAAACACCGTACAATCGGTCACACGGGCATACATGTCTTCGTTCACCACAAAATCCTTGGTGGCGCCCCTCATGTGCAAGGCCGGTCGTGAACCGTCGGCACGGGTCAGGACAATGGACGACGATGTTCTCCAGCCTGGCTTTTGTTGCAGACCCCAAGTGTCCACGCCAAAATGCTTGAGGCGGGCCAGAACCCAGTCGGCCATGATGTCTTCGCCCAGGCCGCCGACAGCAAGGGTGTTCAAGCCCATCTTCGCAGCTGCGATAGCGGCAGTGCCAGCCGCTCCTGATACAGCCAGCGTCAATTCATCAATGAACACCGTGCCACCGCCGGGCGGTACTTCCGTGAAGGGCCAGCCCAAACAATCGTAAGTGTAAAAACCTGCGGATGTGTAGTCGTAGCGTGGCATCTGTCAGGCCGCTTTTGCTTTCAGCATCTCGTCCTGGCGCTGGCGGAGGTGATAGATTTTGGCGGTGGTGTCCACGGCGACATTGGTTGTGGTCAGCAGTTCGCCTTTCTTGATGTCTCGCGTGACCTTACCCTGTTCGAGTAAACCGCAGGGCAGCGCCTTGGCTGTAGCCGCTTCACCTGCCGTCATAATCCAGGCGCGGTAGGTGTACTCGCCGATGGCATCCAGCCTGTCGCCAGGTTTCAGATCCTTTTTGGCGACGGCACAGACTTCGGATACGGGCACCGGCAGTGGCACCATGTCGGCAGCGCCATACATCACCGCGCGGGCACAGGACAAAGGTACCTCAAGCGACGTCAAGTGATAAGGGCGGACAAATTTGAAATAGGGGCCCTTGCCCATTTTCAAATCGCTGAGGCGTTCGTGGATGCGGGCATGGGGTGCCTTGACGATGCAGAACACGCCGGGCGCGACACCTTTGCCGATGGAATAGTCAACGACACCGGATTGCGAGAGCAGGCCGCCATCTTCCTTCGGGCAGAGAAATTCTGTGAGTTGGTCGAGGGTCGCTGCTGGACCGTGCATGCCGGGTTTGTCCGGCACCAGGCCTGTGGCGTTGGAGATGGCAGCCATCTCCACCATGGTCTTGGACCCATCCACAAATTCCACCAGCATGCGCGGGTTCATGTTACGGCGGGTGGCTTCTTCCATATAGGCGTCTGGTGTTGCATCAATGTTCAGGGGATTGTTCTTGCCCTTGCCTGCCGCCACGATGGGGTAGCCCAGTGCCTTGGCGAAGGTGATGAGTTCGATGCAGGACGAAGGCTCATCGCCTGCCCCCAGCGTATAAGTGACGCCAAGACGGCGGGCTTCCTGCGCCAGGTAGGCACCGATGGTAATGTCAGCTTCGACATTCATCATGACGAGATGTTTGCCGTTTTCCATGGCGGTGAGGCCGATTTCCGCGCCAACGCCGGGACGCCCTGTGGCATCAATCACCACGTCGATCTGGTCAGATTTGCAGATCAGTTGCGCATCAAGGGTAATGGCGGATTTTCCGTTTTCTATGGCGCTGTTGAGTCTCGACTGACTGTCGGCAATGGCGTGGTGGCTTTCCGGCACGCCAGCAATGGTCAAGGCCTTGGTTGCATTGCCGTGGCGCACCTCGGCAATGGCCGCAACGGTGATGCCTTGCATCATGCGGCACTGGGTCACGATATCGGTGCCCATTTCACCGCAACCAATGAGGCCGACGCGCACGGGCCGACCCAATTCGGACTGGCGGCGTTGCAGGTCAGCAGGCAGATTTCCGGAGAATTTTGACGTGGCCATGTTACTTGCACCTCCCAATGAAAAAGAACAGATTTATGATACTTTTGATTTTGACAAAGTCAATATGTGCTATTATTAGCTTTTGTCAAAATCACCAGTCAGTTGCAGAATGTTTTAGCTGCTGGCAGACTGAAAAGAAACAAGGATGGGAACATGGCTTCGATATCTTTGAAGAAAGTCACCAAGGGCTGGGGTGCGGTCATGGGCGTTGATGCCGTTGACCTTGAGATCAAGGATAAGGAATTCATGGTGTTCCTGGGTCCTTCCGGCTGCGGCAAAACCACGACCATGCGCATGATCGCCGGGCTTGAAGACCTGACGGCTGGCGAGATACAGATTGATGGTCAGACCATGAATGACGTGGATGCCAGGGACCGCGATGTGGCCATGGTATTCCAGTCCTATGCGCTTTATCCCAACATGTCGATTTACGAGAATATCCGTTTTCCGTTGCGGATGCGCAATGTCCCGGCGGAGAAACATGATGCCATGGTGCGGGAAGCGGCCCGCATGGTGGAACTTGGCGACCTGCTGGACCGGAAGCCCAAGGCCCTGTCCGGTGGGCAGCGGCAAAGGGCGGCGCTGGCGCGGGCCATTGTACGCCACCCCCAGGTATTTCTCATGGACGAACCCTTGTCTAATCTGGACGCGAAGTTGCGTTTGGCCATGCGGGCGCAGTTGAAGCACATTCAGAAGACGTTGCAGACCACCACGGTCTACGTGACGCATGACCAGATCGAAGCCATGACACTGGCTGACCGCATAGCCATCATGAGCAAGGGCAAGATCCAGCAGTTGGGCACGCCAGATGAAGTTTATAACAATCCGTCCAATGTGTTTGTGGCGGGGTTCATTGGCTCGCCGCCCATGAATTTGATCCATGGCACGATGGACAAGGGTGTGTTCACAGGTCCGGACACGGTGGTGCCAAAGGCGGGCAAGGCTTCAGGCAAAGTGACTTTGGGCATCCGGCCAGAAGATGTGTCGGTTGTGGCGAAAGGCAAGGGCCATGTGAATACGCTTCTGTACTCATTGGAGCCCACGGGGGACCAGACCCTGGTCACCGTTCGGCTTGGTGAAAATCTGATGGTGGCGCGGGCCGACCGGGATTTCCGCCAAGCCATTGACACGCCGATTGCGCTCAATTTCGATGTGCCACGCGCTTATCTTTTCGACGGCATATCAGGGGAACGAATACGCAGTTAGGGATGGATGCGTGCCCTCGGGGCTCACACATTCGCACGTTGAAATCTGGGTGCTTGTCTTAATCCGTTGCCGCTCTAATCTCCTGGCATGACCCGCACTGATCCGCTGCTGCAGCCTTACAAGCTTAAACATCTCACACTCAAAAACCGCATCATGACGACAAGTCATGAGCCCGCTTACCCTGAGGACGGTATGCCGAAGGACAAGTACCGGGCCTATCATGTAGAGCGGGCACGGGGTGGCATTGCCATGACCATGACCGCAGGTTCGGCTGCGGTGTCGAAAGACTCGCCCCCCGTTTTCAACAATGTGCTGGCCTACAAAGACGAAGTTGTGGGCTGGTTGAAGAAACTCACTGACGAGGTTCATGATCATGACTGCGCCGTGATGATCCAGTTGACACATCTTGGGCGGCGCACGGGGTGGAACAAGGGGGACTGGTTGCCGGTGGTGGCACCTTCGCATAACCGCGAAGCCGCGCACCGCGCGTTTCCCAAAGTGGTTGAGGCGTGGGACATCGCACGCATCATCAGGGATTTTGGCGACGCCGCTGAGCGCATGAAAGCGGCGGGCATGGACGGCATTGAACTTGAAGCTTACGGTCATTTGCTGGACCAGTTTGTTTCGCCTGCAACCAACCATCTGCCAGAACCCTATGGGGGCGCACTCGAAAACAGGTTGCGGTTCCTGTTTGAAACGCTGCGCGAGATACGTTCGCGGGTTGGCGATGAGTTCATTCTTGGTGTGCGTTACACTGCCGACGAGGTCATGTTTGGCGGCACGACCAAGGCTGAGGGGTTGGCAATATCCCATGCCTTGAAATCCTCGGGTTTGGTAGATTTTCTCAACATCATCAGAGGCCATATTGATACCGATGCCGCGATGACGGATGTCATCCCGTTGCAGGGGTCGCCGTCGTCTCCGCATCTGGATTTCGCGGGCGAGATTCGCAGCGCCACGGATTTTCCCACATTTCACGCAGCAAGGATCTCGGATGTGGCGACGGCGCGGCATGCCATTGCCACGGGCAAGGTCGACATGATCGGCATGACGCGAGCGCACATGGCGGATCCGCATATTGTGCGCAAAATCATCGAGGGACGCGAGCATGATATTCGCCCCTGTGTCGGGGCGACTTATTGTCTCGACCGGATCTATCAGGGGGGCGAAGCCTATTGCATTCACAACCCGGCAACGGGCCGTGAACTGACGATGCCACATGTCATCGCCAAAGCATCGGTGCGCAAGAAAGTCGTTGTTGTGGGAGCAGGACCAGCAGGGCTTGAGGCTGCGCGGGTTTCTGCAGAGCGCGGCCATGATGTCGCGGTCTTTGAGGCCGCGAATGACATTGGGGGGCAAGTCCGGCTGACGGCGCGGTCCAAACGCCGTGCAGAAATGATCGGCATTGTGGACTGGCGCTTTGCACAGTGCCAAGCCAAGGGCGTGCAATTCCACTTCAATACCTATGCGGATGGCGCTGGCGTCCTTGCGACAAAGCCTGACGTGGTCATCATCGCCACCGGAGGTCTTCCGCATACGGCGGTTTTGGCGACTGGAAATGATCTTGTGTGTTCGGCATGGGATATTCTATCGGGTGATGTGAAGCCTGGCTGCAATGTGTTGCTGTATGATGATGCGGGGGATCATACGGCGCTGATGGCAGCGGAAGTGCTGGCCGCTTCAGGAGCGAAAATCGAAATCATGACGCCAGACCGCAGCTTTGCCCCAGATGTGATGGGAATGAACCTGACGCCCTATATGCGTTCCCTACAGAATCATGACGTGACATTTACGGTGACCTTTCGGCTGGCGGATGTGGTGCGCGAGGGCAACCATTTACGGGCACTGATTGGCAGTGATTATGGGGGTGTGCGCAAGGAGCGTGTGTTTGACCAGGTAGTGGTCAACCACGGTACAAGACCTTCGGATGAGTTGTATTTTGAACTGAAACCACAGTCACGCAATCTGGGCGAGGTTGATTACGATGCCCTGCTTGCGGGATTGGAGCAGACTGTGCACAAAAATGTTGATGGCAGTTTTATGCTCTATCGCATCGGCGATGCAGTATCGGCACGCAATACACATGCGGCGATCTTTGATGCGCTGCGCTTGATGAAAGATGTGTGATGCAAAGCGTGTTGTCCATCGGTGAGTGCATGTTGCAATTGCGCGAGGAGCGCAAAGGTAAATTTGCCCAGGGCTTTGGCGGTGACTCGCTGAACACGGCGATTTATCTGTCACGGCTCGGTATCAAGTCCTCCTATCTCACCGCACTCGGCGACGATGTGTGGAGCGACCAGATGCTGGCGCAGTGGCAGAAGGAAGGCGTGGAAACCTCGCTTGTACGGCAGATACCGGGACGCATGCCGGGACTCTATGTGATCCAGAACCAGCCTGATGGCGAAAGGCGCTTTTCCTATTGGCGTGACCAGTCACCCGCGCGGGAGATTTTTGACGTGGATGACCAGCATCTGGCACAGTCGTTTCTCAAACATGACTGGATTTATTTTACTGGCGTCACTCTATCGCTTTACAGCCGCGCCGGGCGCGACCTTTTGTTTGACTATATGCAGCGGGCCAATGACGCTGGAGCCTGGATTGTGTTTGATACCAATTTTCGTGACAAGGGCTGGCCCGACGTCAAAGAAAAGGACCGGGCCTTCCGCCAGGCCATCGAGATTGCCGATATCCTTTTCGCATCACATGAGGATATGGCGGGGGTGTTCGGGCGTTCTGGTGAAGCGATGTTTGAAATTGCCAATTGCGTGGAAAAGATTCTGAAACTGCCCGACGCATCAGCCCGCATTGTCTGGAGAAACCATGATGAGGTGGCAGCCCCCCTGCCCGTGAAAAAGGTGATCGACACCACGGCGGCGGGAGACAGTTTTGCGGCAGCCTATCTTGCGGCGCGGATCAAGAACAAGCCGCCCTTGCTGGCGGCGGCGGACGGGCATTTATTGGCCAATGCCGTGATCCAGCATCCAGGGGCTATTTTGCCGCGCAGCAAAATGCCAAAGTCGTTACGCGCAAAAACCAAATGAGGGACCCATGCTGAAACATCTCGACCCGCTGCTCAACGCCGACGTGCTGCACGCCCTTGCTTCCATGGGGCACGGCGATGACTTAATCGTTTGTGATTCAAATTTTCCGGCGGACTCTGTGGCACGTGATACCTCCTATGGGCAGTTGTTACGCATTGACGCGGATGCTCCAACCGCTATTCGTGCTCTGTTGTCGCTATTTCCGCTTGATCCGGCTGTAAGCATGGGTGAGGCTGCGGCGCGCATGGAAGTCATGGGCAATCCGACAGAAGTTTTACCCGTGGCGGAAGAGGTGCAAGCCGAGGTGGATCGAGCCGAGGGTAAAAGCTGGCCGATGGGTTCGATTGAGCGCTTTGCTTTTTATGAACATGCCAAGAGGGCTTTCTGTGTGGTGCAAACACGGGAGCGCCGCTTCTATGGCTGCTTCAAATTCAAGATGGGTGTGGTGCCACCAGAGGCAAAACTTGGAGCCTAGTTTATGACAAGATCAGGCGTCGCCATCCTTGGTATTTACGTGGCTGACCTTGCCTTTCGCGCGGCACGGCAGCCGATCATGGGTGAGACACTTCTTGGCACGAGCTTTGCCATGGGGCCGGGGGGCAAGGGTTCCAACCAAACGGTTGCAGCGGCGCGGGCCGGGGCGCAAGTAACCTTCATCAGCAAGTTGGGCAAGGATGATTTCGGTGACCGGGCGCTGGCCATGTATGCGAAAGAAGGTGTGACGGTACGCGCCGAACAGGTGACAGACAATTCAACGGGCGCTGCCTATATTTTCGTGCAGGACGGCACGGGGGCGAATGCCATCATCGTGGTGGCGGGTGCCGCCGCAACCATCAGCGTTGATGATGTCGAGCGCCATCGCGATGTCATCGAAAATGCAGCAGTGTTCATGACCCAGCTGGAACAGCCCACTCCCGCTGCATTGCGTGGTTTGCAAATTGCGCGAGCCGCAAGTGTAATAACAATTCTCAACCCCGCACCGGCAGCACCGCTGGATGATGCTGTTTACAAACTCTGCGATTACGTGACACCCAATGAAAGTGAGGCGTCGATGCTCACGGGCGTTGAAGTTGTTGATGTGGCGTCGGCGCGAAGAGCTGCGGATGTGCTGTTGGGCAAAGGTGTGGGTGCCGCGCTGATCACGCTTGGCAGCAATGGGTCGCTCTTGCACTGCCGTAACATGTCGCTGCACATTCCGGTTTTCAGCGCCGGCAAAGTCGTGGATACAACAGGTGCCGGTGATGCATTCAATGGTGGCTTTGCAGCGGCTTTGGCACGGGGTGACACGCCAGAAGTGGCAGCGCAATATGGCAGTGCGACTGCCGGGATATCCGTCACACGGCACGGCACGGCGCCCTCAATGCCGCTTCGCGCAGAGACAGAGGCGTTGTTGCTGGCTACTGGATAATGGAATTTCCCTCTCCGTCACGCTCAACGTGACGGAGAGGGGACACTTGTTTCAAGCCCCGCCTCGCCCTATGTGACGGGCTGATGAAACAACCCCGGATTTCTGATTTTGTTTGAAAGCCTGATGAGCACAGCCGCCCTGATTGCCCTGGGCAAAGTCATTATGATTGATCTGGTTCTGGCGGGGGACAATGCCATTGTGATCGGCATGGCGGCGGCGGGCCTGCCAAAGGAGATGCGCAACAAGGCCATTCTCGTGGGCATCGCCGCTGCCACGGTTCTGCGGATTGCTTTTGCCTTGATGGCAACACAGATGCTGGAAATTCCTGGCCTGCTGCTGGTCGGTGGACTTTTGTTGCTCTGGGTATGCTGGAAAATGTGGGTTGAATTGCGTGAAGGCGGCAATGACGCCGCACAAGCCCAGGGTAATGAAGATTTTGACCGGGACGGCGAGGCTGCCTCCGGTGCTGCGCGCAAGACGTTTGCGCAGGCCGCCTGGCAAATCGTGATCGCCGATGTGTCGATGTCACTTGACAATGTGCTGGCTGTAGCCGGTGCAGCCCATGAACATCCCACCGTGTTGATCATCGGGCTGGTGTTGTCGATTGCCTTGATGGGGCTGGCGGCGTCCTTCATTGCGCGTCTTCTCAACACCCACCGCTGGATTGCCTATGTAGGTCTGGCCATCATCGTTTATGTGGCGGGCGACATGATGTACCACGGCGGCCTGGAAGTGTGGCCTTATGTGGCGGCACGATTGTAGTCAGGCTGTTATCGCACAAGCGTTGCGAATGGCCTTGATCTGGTCGGCGTGATTGCCTTTGAAAATAGCCGAGCCCGCCACCAGCACATTGGCACCTGCCTGAACCGCAGCCCCTGCGGTCTGCACGGTTATGCCGCCGTCAACCTCAAGGTCAATGTTGCGGCCCCCAATGATGGCTTTGCAGTGCCGGATTTTTTCGAGCATCGAGGGTATAAAACTCTGGCCACCAAAGCCCGGATTCACGGTCATGATCAAGATGAGATCAAGTTCGTCAATCACATGTTCCAGACACGAGAGTGGCGTTCCAGGGTTTAGCGAAACGCCCACTTTTTTGCCTAGGGCTTTCACAGCCTGCACCGAGCGGTGCAGGTGAGGGCCTGCTTCGGCGTGAACGGTGATGAGGTCAGCGCCTGCATCAGCAAATTGCTGCAGGTAACGGTCCACCGGGGCAATCATCAGATGCACGTCGAACTGCATTTTCGTCCGTGTACGGATGGACTGCATGATGGGCGCACCGAAGGAAATATTGGGCACAAAGTGACCGTCCATGACGTCGATATGCACCCAGTCGGCACCGCCGCGTTCGATGGCGTCAATTTCAGCGCCGAGTTTGGAAAAATCGGCGGCGAGAATGGAGGGGGAGATCAGGAGAGGGCGGGTTTTCATGGTGACAATCTTAACTCCCTGAAAGTAACAAGACGCCCCAATTGAGAATCGAGGAATTTAATTTCACCCGTCATTCCGGCGAAGGCCGGAATCCCGCTGTCTTCCAACTGAATATGCTGTTAGCGCGATCCCGGCCTTCGCCAGGATGACGGAACCATGGGTGAACAGAATCCGTTAGTCAGGCGATCAAGCAATCAACTTGCCGAAATGGGCAGCCGTGTCGCTCATGCGGTTGGAGAAGCCCCATTCATTGTCGTACCAGCTGAGAATGCGCACGAAGTTGCCTTCCAGCACCTTGGTCTGGTCCATGTGGAAGTTGGATGAGTGGGGGTTGTGGTTGAAGTCTATGGAGACATTGGGTTCCAGCGTGTATCCGAGAATGCCCTTCAACGGACCAGCATCAGCGGCGGCCTTGATGGCGGCGTTGATTTCTTCCACCGTGGTGTTGCGCTTGGCCACGAATTTGAAATCCACCACGGACACGTTCGGCACGGGAACACGAATCGAGGTGCCGTCGAGTTTGCCCTTGAGTTCAGGAATGACAAGCCCGATGGCCTTTGCCGCACCCGTTGAAGTCGGGATCATGGACATGGCAGCGGCACGGGCGCGATAGAGGTCCTTGTGCATGGTATCAAGGGTGGGCTGGTCGCCGGTATAGGCGTGGATGGTGGTCATGAAGCCATGGTTGATGCCGACTGTATCGTTCAACACCTTGACCACGGGTGCCAGACAATTGGTGGTGCAGGACGCGTTCGAAATCACCATATGGTCTTTCGACAGGGTGTTGTGATTGACACCGTAAACGATGGTGGCATCTGCACCGTCACACGGGGCTGACACGATGACGCGCTTGGCACCGGCGGCGAGATGGGCCGAGGCCTTGTCCTTTGCCGTGAAAATGCCCGTGCATTCCATGACGATGTCAACGCCATTTTCCTTGTGGGGAAGCTGGGATGGGTCTTTCACGGCGGTGACCTTGAAAGTGTCGCTGCCGATGGAGATTGCATCACCCTTCGTCGTCACCTCATGGGGGAAGCGGCCATGGACCGAGTCATAGCGCAGCAAGTGGGCGTTGGTTTCAACGGGGCCGAGATCGTTCACCGAAACGATGTCGATGTCTTTGCGGCCGGATTCATAGATTGCGCGGACAACATTGCGGCCGATGCGGCCAAACCCGTTGATTGCGACGCGAACTTTCGCCATGGTCTTCTCCTCTGAGGTCTGAATGAGGAGGCCTTATAGAGATTTTATGACGGTGCGAAAGCGGAAAATGAGGGGCGCACCTCAGCCCTGTTTCAGCTTCGCCCAGGTGTTCTGGCTGGCCAGCATCTGTTGCAGATAGGCCATGTTGGCCTCCACCTGATCTGGCGGCAGGTCTTCGCTCGCAATTTTTTTGGCCTCGTCAAAGCGGCCTTGCAAACCCACAACAAGCGCCAGATTCTGGCGGATACGTGGCGTGGTCTTGGCATTGGGATGGGCTGCGGCTTTGCGCAGGATGGCCTCAGCTTCCGGCAGTTTACCCTGCAGTGAATAGGACATGGCGAGATTGTTCATCACGCTCAGGTCATCGGGTGCAAGGGCCAGTGCGGCCTGGTATTTTTCGCGCGCCTCAGCGTGTTTGGTCTGCTGATCGAGGGCAGCGCCCAATATGGAAAGTGCTTTGGGATCACGCGGGTTCAGTTCAACGGCGTGGTTCAGCGTATCGGTCGCACCTTCAAAGTCACCTGCCGCCAGCAGGGCGCGGCCCAGTTGCAGTTGGGCCGGGGCCTGGCTCCGTGTTTGTGACGCCGTGGAACGCAGTACTTCAATCTGAGTGGGCTTCTGGCCGAGTTCATCCAGTGCCGAAGCATAGGCAATGGCGACACCAATGTTGGAAGGATCAGCCTTCCATTGTTTGCTGAGGGCCTCAGTTTTCTTGAATGAGGGGCCGGGCACAGCCGTCGAAGCCGTGGCGATGGGATCAGCGTCCAGGCTGGCGGCCTTGTTCTGGCACCCTGACAGGAAGAGCGCCATTGTCAGCACTGTGACCACGCCCAGTTCGCGCGCAACTTTGTGTAATCCGATGCCGGTCATGCCGCACTCCACCCCACGAAATGCCAGAATGGACGCGCAATTCTCAATAAATGATTAACCATACACGTTAACAATCGGAAAACTGATTTGGAGTTGCGCCGTGATCAATGCTTCTGAAATTCTCCTGGGACACAAAACCAAAAGCGCCGTGCCCCTGCGCGTGATTGCGGCTGCGGATTGGCAAGCTGCCAAGGCCGGGTTGGACAAGGCCGTTGTGACGTGGGCCTCAGCACAGGGGTTCGAGGCATCTCCACTGTCATTACTTTGCGTCGCTGATAAGCATGGCGGTCTCGCGCAGGTGCTGGTGGGTGCGCCGCGGACAGATGATGATGGCTTTGCGCTGGGCGCAATCTCGTCGAAGCTGCCTGCGGGGCTTTATGCTTTTTCTGACATGCCGGAGCGTGCAGAGCTGGTCGCGCTGGGTTGGTGTCTTGAACTTTACAAACATGATCCTTTCCGGCCGCTAAAGCTTAAGGATGTCAAGCTGGTGTGCCCCAGGGGCGTTGACCGGGATGGCGTGATTGCCTTGGCCAATGCCAGTTTTGATGTCCGTGACCAGGTGAACCTGCCATCCAATCTGTTTGGACCGGACCAGTTGGAAATGGCAGCACGCGCCGTTGCCAAGACACATAACGCGAAATTCAATGTCATTTCGGGTGCAAAGCTGGAAAAAGAATTTCCGCTTGTTCACGTGGTAGGCGCGGCTTCACCGCGTGCACCCCGGTTGATTGACTTCTCCTGGGGCAATCCAAAACATCCCAAGGTCACGCTTGTGGGCAAGGGTGTTTGCTTTGACACGGGCGGCCTTGATATCAAACCGTCTTCCAGCATGTTGCTGATGAAGAAAGACATGGGTGGTGCGGCCAATGTTTTGGGACTTGCACAGTTGATCATGGGGGCGAAACTGAAGCTGCGCTTGCGCGTGTTGCTCCCCGCCGTTGAAAACGCCATCGCAGGCAATGCCTTTCGTCCCGGTGATGTGTTCAAGACACGCAAGGGCCTCACGGTGGAAATCGGCAACACGGATGCAGAGGGTCGTCTTGTCTTGTGTGAGGCCTTGGCCCTCGCAGACGAAGAGTCACCGGAGCTGATCGTGGACATGGCCACGCTGACAGGTGCGGCCCGGGTGGCGTTGGGCCCGGATCTGCCGCCGTTCTATACGGATGATGATGAGGTCGCATCGGGGTTGGCCAAACATGCGGAGCTTACCAATGATCCATTGTGGCGCATGCCATTGTGGGGCGCCTACAACGCTATGATCGACACGCCGATAGCCGACATCAACAATGCCGGCCAGGGTGGCTTTGCTGGATCAATCACCGCTGCACTGTTCCTGCGGCGCTTTGTGGAGAAGGCCAGGGCCCATGTGCATTTCGATATCTTTGCCTGGGTGCCGACGGCCAAGCCCGGAAGGCCCAGGGGCGGCGAACAGCAGGCCATGCGGGCCGTGTTCAGTTACCTTTCAGAACGCTATGGACAATAATAATGCTTGAAAAGCCGCAGCAAGTAGAGTGGAATGAAACGGTTCCGAAACGAGTTTTCAGAAGTGGTTTGCGTAACATGGCCATGCGGTTCTCCTCCACACAATCGTTACAGCTCTGGCACGATGTGGCGCTGGCCCAGGTCAAGGACGATGAGCCGGACCTTTCGGTGCGGCAAATGTGTATTCTCCTGACCATCTACCTCGAAGCCCCGCCACATACCGTTCGGGAACTTGCCGCCAAGTTGCACGTGTCAAAACCCGTGATCACGCGGGCCCTGGATTCCATGGGCAAGCTGGGTCTGGTGTCGCGCCGCCGGGACGATGAAGATCGGCGCAATGTACTGGTGCAGCGGACGGTGAAGGGTGCGCTTTACCTCGAGCGGCTGTCGGATCTGGTGGCGGTGAAAGCGGATCACGTATGAGCAACCTTGATACAAGGCGGTTTGCCGTGCGGCCCGACCTTGCAGATATGCGTCTGAAAGGCAGGTGTGAAGCGGCGCAGTTTGTCGAGGGAAATCCTGCGCAATGCACTGTCCCCGTGACCGGAGTATTTCGTGCGCCTGCTGATGATGCGATGCAGCTGACACAGATGTTGCTGGGTGAAACCCTGCTTGTGTTTGAGACATCAAACGGCTGGGCCTGGGTACAGCTTGAGCGGGATAATTATGTCGGCTATGTGCGCGATGCTGGCCTGCATTACGGCATGACCAAAACCACGCACCATGTGACGGCACCCCTGGCACATCTCTATCCAAAGCCAGATATCAAAAGCCAACCTGCTGTTGCGGTGCCGATGAATGCGAGGCTTCTCGTGACGGGTGAAAGCGGTGACTTTCATGCACTCCCGACGGGTCAGTATATTTACGTAACCCATGCCAGCACGATCACACAGGGTGATTTTGTTTCTGTGGCGGAACAATTTCTGCACGTTCCTTATCTCTGGGGTGGGAAGACGGTGATGGGCATTGATTGTTCCGGCCTCGTGCAAACCGCCTTGCATACCTGTGGCATGGCAGCGCCGCGCGACAGCGACATGCAGGAGCAGGAGTTAGGCGCTCTGGTTTCGCGAGAGAACTTGCGGCGCGGTGATCTCATTTTCTGGAAAGGTCATGTCGGCATCATGCAGGACGCCACCACACTGTTGCATGCGAATGGCTATCACATGAAAGTGGTCAGTGAACCTTTGAGGGTTGCAGTGGACCGGATTGCGGCCAAGGGTTCTGACATGACGGCAATCAAGCGACTCTAATACCCGCGCCTTCTGTCCACAAGATTCTGCAGACTGCCATCGGACTCGAATCGTGCAATCTGTGCGGCGACGTAGTTGCAGATTGTGGCGGGGTCTGAATCTGCGGCGATGTGCGGCGTGAGAATGACCTTGGGGTGGGACCAGAAGCGGCTATTTGGGGGAAGTGGTTCCATGCCGAACACATCCAGCGAAACCGCATGCAGTTCGCCTGCGTCCAGTGCCGCCAGAATATCGCCTTCGACCTGCTGGCGGCCACGGCCTGCGTTGATCAGAACGGGTGCACCAAAGGGCCCGTTGCGCGCCAATTTGCAGATGAGGGCGCGGTTGAGAATGCCATCGGTTTCGGCCGTTGCGGGCAGCAGGCAGACCAGCACATCGGTGCGGGCGAGGAAGGCGTCCAATTCGCCCTGCCCTGCGAAACATTCAATGCTGTCGACAGACTTGCGTGTGCGGCTCCAGCCTGCCGTCGGAAAGCCCATGATGCTCAGTTTGCGGGCGGCATCAGCGCCCAGCACACCCAGCCCCATGACCCCCACACGCAGAGCCGATGCAGCATGTTGTGGAAATGCATCCCAGACTAGATTGCGTTGATTGGCATCCAAACGGCGGTGTTGCCGGTGATGCATCAACACCTGCATGACAACATACTCTGACATGCGCATGGTGAGGTCAGGATCGTTCACGCGCACGATCGGTTTGTCCTGCGGCAGTGACGGGTCTGAGAGGATGGCATCCACTCCTGCACCAAGTGAAAAGATCACTTTCAGATTCGGCAGGGACTTCACCACGTCGGCAGGAGGCAACCAGGCCGCGACGTAATGCACATCCTGCACATCGCCCATGTCTGGCCAGACGCGGATGGACCGTGCAGACATCGCGTTGCGCATGTGCGCGGCCCAGGCTTGACCGTCCCATGTCGGGGTCACGAACAGAAAAGCACTCATGCTGCGACCGGCTTCAGATTCAGCGACGCCGCAAGCAGTGCCCTCGTGTAATCATGTTGCGGGTTGGCGAAGATTTGCTGTGATGGCCCACGCTCCACAACCACACCATTGCGCATGACGATTAACTCATTGGCCAGGGCCCGCACCACTTTCAGATCATGGCTGATGAAGAGGTAGCCGAGATTGTGTTTCGCCTGCAGTTTGCGCAGCAGATCCACGACTTGCGCCTGCACCGACATGTCAAGCGCCGAGGTGGGTTCGTCCAGCATGATGAATTTAGGCTCAAGCGCCAGAGCGCGGGCAATGGCGATGCGCTGGCGCTGGCCACCCGAAAATTCATGGGGGTATCGATCCATGGTCTCGGGGTCGAGGCCGGTTTCACTGAGGGATGCGGCGACTCTGGCACGGCGCTCTGATGCCGACATGCCGGGGTTCTGGATCATCAACCCCTCCTCCACAATCTGCAGCACGGACAGGCGCGGCGAGAGCGAGCCGAAGGGGTCCTGAAACACCACCTGCATATGGCGGCGCAAGGGCCGCATGGCCTTGTTGTTCAGACCGTCGATACGCTGGCCGCGATAGGTGATGGGGCCTTGGGATGAAATCAAACGAAGCATGGCAAGGCCGAGCGTGGTTTTGCCGGAGCCTGACTCGCCGACGATGCCAAGGGTTTGCCCCGCCTTCACCTCACAGGTGAGACCGTCAACAGCCTTGATGTGGCCGATGGTGTTGCGGAAGAAACCGCGCTTGATCGGGAACCAGACCTTGAGATTGTCTGTGGTCACCAGGGTTTCGGCTGATGCGTCAGCGGGCGGCGGATCACCCTTCGGTTCAGCCGCCAGCAGCATCTTGGTATAGGCATGTTGCGGATTGGCGAACAAGGCCTTGGCGGGGCCTTGCTCCACTACCTTGCCCTTCTGCATGACCACCACAGCATCAGCCATGTGGCGCACGATGCCAAGGTCGTGGGTGATGAGCAGCAGCGCCATGCCGAATTCTTTCTGCAGGTCCTTGAGCAGTTTCAGGATTTGCGCTTGCACCGTCACGTCAAGTGCCGTTGTTGGTTCGTCAGCAATCAACAGGTCGGGATTGTTGGCAAGTGCCATGGCGATCATCACGCGCTGGCGCTGCCCGCCGGAGAGTTGGTGCGGATAGTCCTGCAACCTTGTCTCAGGGTCACGAATGCCAACTTTTTTCAACAGGTCAATGATGCGCGTGCGGGCCTTGTCGCCCGTCATCTGCTGATGCAAGTCCAGAATTTCACCAATCTGCTTTTCCACGGTGTGCAATGGATTGAGCGAGGTCATCGGCTCCTGGAAGATCATGGTGATGTCGCGGCCGCGCACGCGGCGCAGATCTGCTTCATTGGCATCCAGCAGGTTTTCCCCATTGAAGCGTATCTCGCCGGAAGGGTGTGAGGCTGCAGGATAGGGCAGGAGCTTGAGAATGGAATTCGCTGTTACGGATTTGCCGGAACCTGATTCACCCACAAGCGCCAGTGTCTCTCCCTTCGCCAACGTGAAGGAGACATGGTCCACGGCAAGGCTGGTCTTGCCGCCTTGACGGAAGGCCACGGACAAGTTCTTCACGACGAGCAAACTCATTGGAAGGTTTTCCGCGGATCAAGCGCATCGCGCACCGCTTCACCCGAAAATACCAGCAATGTCAGCAGTGTCGAAACAACAAAGAAAGCTGTGAAACCCAGCCACGGCGCAAACAGGTTGTCCTTGCCCTGTTTCACCATTTCACCAAGCGAGGGCGAACCCGGCGGCAGGCCATAGCCCAGAAAATCCAGCGCCGTCAGTGTGCCAACCGAACCTGACAGGATAAAGGGCATAAAGGTCACGGTGGAAACCAGCGCATTGGGCAACAGATGTTTCCACATGATTTTGGTATTGCTCAAACCCAGCGCCCGCGCCGCGCGCACATATTCAAAATTCCGTGCACGGAGGAATTCCGCCCGCACCACACCGACGAGCCCTGTCCATGAGAACAGCACCAGAATGAACAATAATATCCAGAATCCGGGTGTGATAAATGCACCCATGATGAGAAGAATGTAAAGCACTGGCAACGAGGTCCAGATGTCGATGAAGCGTTGGAACAACAGGTCAACCCAGCCGCCGAAATAGCCTTGCACGGCACCTGCTGCGAGTCCAATAATGGACGAGACGAACGTGAGGATCAGGCCAAAGGCCACGGAAATGCGAAAGCCATAGATCATGCGGGCCACCACGTCGCGGCCAAGGTCATCGGTGCCCAGCCAGTTCAAATTACCCCAGATGCATTGCGGGTCTTCCGCCTTCAGCGGGTATTTGGCACAGGCGGTTTCACGGTCCAGGCGAAAGGCCGGGCGCGATGGTGCCGAGGCCGGCAATTCCCGGTTCACGGTGTTATAGGAATAGCGGATGGGTGGCCAAATCATCCAGCCATTGGCATTGATTTCATCCTGGTTCACGGTATCGCGGTAATCGGTGTTGGCCAAAAACCCGCCAAACATGGTTTCAGGATAATCCTTCCACAGGGGAAATAGCAATTCGCCCTTGTAGGACGCCAGCATGGGGCGGTCGTTGGCAATCACGGGTGCAAACACCGACAACACGAATAGCAACATGAACAGCAGAAAAGACCAGAAGCCGCGACGGTTGGCCTTGAACAGATTGACACGGCGGCGATTGATGGCGGAGAGATTTCTGAACAGCATGGACTCAGGTTTCCCGCGATTCAAAATCAATGCGGGGATCAATCCAGGTGTAAACCAGATCACTGATCAGCCCGACGAAGAGACCGAGAATGGTCATGATATAGAGATTGGCGAAGACTACGGCATAGTCGCGCTTTTCAATGGATTTGAAAGTGAGAAGGCCCAGGCCATCGAGCGAGAATACTTGTTCGATCAACAGGGATCCGGTGAAGAATGCCGTGAGAAAGGCACCGGGAAATCCGGAAATCACCAGCAGCATGGCATTGCGAAAGACGTGGCCATAGAGCACCCGGTTTTCCGTCAATCCCTTGGCCCGTGCGGTGGTCACGTATTGCTTTTTGATCTCGTCCAAAAAGGAATTCTTGGTGAGCAGCGTCATGGTGGCAAAACTGGACACGCCCAGCGCCAGAAGCGGGAGGACCAGATGCCAGACATAGTCTTTCAGCTTGCCCCACCAGGACAATGTCGCGAAATTGTCAGACGTCAACCCGCGCAAAGGGAACCAATCCCAATAGCTGCCGCCGGCAAAAAGCACGATGAGAATGACGGCGAAGATGAAGTTGGGGATGGCATAGCCCAAAATCACAACGGCCGACGTCCAGATGTCAAACCGCGTACCATCGGTGACAGCCTTTTTGATACCAAGGGGCACAGAGACGAGATACGTCACGAGCGTGAGCCAAAGTCCCAGTGATATCGATACGGGCAGCTTCTCCCGGATGAGACTGATTACGGGCCTTCCACTGAAATAGCTGTCGCCAAAATCGAAGCGAAGATAGTTCCACATCATGGTGCGGAAACGCTCGCTTGGCGGCTTGTCGAAGCCAAATTGCTTTTCCAGTTTTTTGATGAATTCGGGATCAAGACCTTCGGCACCACGATATTTTGTGCTTGCTGCATCCGTTCCGATGTTCTCATTGCCGGTATCCAGTTTTGAGCCGCCTTCATTTGGATTGTTGAGTTGCGCAATGATGGTTTCAATCGGGCCGCCGGGCACAAATTGCACAACGAAAAACGTCATCAACAACACGCCAACGAGAGTGGGTATCATCAAGAGCAGGCGTTTGAGAATATAGGAGCCCATGGGTGTCAGTAGGCTCTCAGGCTTTTTTGGCGCTGGCGTCAAACCACCAGATATCAGGATAGCCCAAGGCAAAGCCCGGCATGTGGTCGGGGTGCTTCACGCGGTTCCAGTAGGCCAGCCAATCGCTGGCCTTCCACCACATGGGCACCACATAGTGGTTTGCCATCAAAACCCGGTCCAAACATTTCACAGCAGTCACCAGAGACCTGCGGTCGGGTGCAAGAATGATCTTGTCGATCAACACATCCACTGCGGGATTCTTGATGCCGACGTAGTTCTGGCTCTTCTTCTTGTCGGCGAATTCGCTGCCGAAAAAATTGCGTTGCTCATTGCCAGGTGACAGGCTTTGGCCCCAGGAGCCGACAATGATGTCATAGTCATAATTTTCCTGGATGCGCTCATACTGGGCCGCGTCCACAACTCTCACTGTTACGGCAAAGCCCAGCAGTTCAAGTTGCTCCTTGTAGGGCAACGCCACGCGTTCAAAGGCCGGAGAGTCGAGGGTAAATTCGATCGTGAAGATTTCGCCCTTGGCGTTTTTCAGGATTTGCTTCTGGCCGTCTTTTTGCCCGGTCCAACCGGCATCAACCAATAGTTTTTGCGCAGCCCGCAAGTTTTTTCTCCGATCTTGCGGGGTTGCATTGCTGGGGTTGGAGTATTCCGTCGTGAATAGCTCCGGGGGCAGTTGGCTGCGCAGGGGCTCGAGCAGCACCAGTTCATCTGCGCCTGGCAGGCCCTTGGCTTCAAACTCCGAGTTGTTGAAAAAGCTTCGCGAGCGTGTGTAAAGCCCGTAAAACAAATTCTGGTTTGACCATTCAAAATCAAAGGCAAGGTTCAACGCCTGCCTCACGCGCACATCCTGGAACTTGGCGCGCCGGATATTGGGTGACCATGACTGCATGCCCTGCACACCCAGTCTCGGCAACTCTTCTTTCAAGACATTGCCGTTCTTGATGCCTGGAAAATCATAGCTGGTAGCCCATTGCTTCGATGAAGTTTCCTGGATGATGTCAAACTGGTCACCCTTGAAGGCCTCCAGCAACACACTGCGATCCAGATAAAACTGCATTTCGATTTCATCGAAATTGTTTTTTCCCACATTGGCCGCCAGGGCTTGCCCCCAATAGTCCTTGACACGGCGCAAGGTGTAGCTCGCACCCTGCTTAATTTCGGCGATCTCATAGGGGCCTGAGCCAAGAATGGGTTCCAAGGTGATGCCGCTGACATCACGCGGCTTGCCGCTGGCGTCGTTTGCAGTCCACCAATGTTTGGGGAGAATGGCAAGCTGGCCGGAAATGTTCGGCAGTTCACGGTTGCCCTTGACACCAAAGGTGAAGGTCACCTCGTGTTCACCGGTTTTTTCAGCCTTGATGATATCCTTGTAATAGGCTGCGGAAGACGTGTTGTTAGCTTTTTGCGATTCGAGACTGAAAATCACATCTTCCGGGGTGATGGGAACACCATCGCGAAAACGGGCGTCAGTCCGCAGGCGGAATACCACCATCGAAAAATCTTCCGGATACCAGAAGCTTTCAGCAATCAGACCGTATTCAGCGGAAGGTTCATCCAGCGGCTGCACCAGCAGGGTTTCATTGACTCCTGTATTGGTGGAATCGCCCTTCAGGGTGAAGGGATTGACGCTGTCAAACGAACCGAGGGTTCCGAGGCGGACGCGGCCACCTTTGGCGGCTTGCGGGTTGACGTAGCTGAAATGCGGAAACGCCGCTGGATACTTCAACGGCTCGATCAAGGTAGAACCGTGGCGGAAAACGCGTTCCTGAGCCCGGGCCGATGGGGCGGTAAAAGGCATGGCAGGGGCCAGAGTCGTCAGTTGCAAGAGGTGCCGCCGTGTCAGTGCCATGGGCTGTTCCTGTCTCCCCGTGATTCGGTGTTCTTTCATACGCCGCCTCACGCACAAAACAAAACACCGGCCTTGACGCTGCCGGTGTTTCATGGATGAAGCATGGCTGAAAAATCAGGGGGCCGGAAATGGTTTGGGCGCGTCAGACAGGGAGCCAAGGTAGGCGATGAGATCAGCGCGCTTCTTGTCATTGCCGATGCCGCCGAAGGCCATCTTGGTGCCGACGACATATTTTTTGGGAGCCGTCAGGTAGATGTTGAGATTGTCATAGCTCCACTTGTCAGCCTTGTGGCCGAGCATGGCTTCCGAATAGGCAAAGCCTTCGTGGGACGCAATGCCGCGATCCACCAGTTCATAAAGATTAGGACCGGTCTTGTTGGGGCCGCCCTTTTCAAAGCTGTGACAGGCAGCACACGCCTTGGCGACGTCGGCCCCCTTGGTGGCATCGGCGGCGGCCAACAAGGTACCGATCGAGGCGGCGGGGCCGCTCGCAGCCGGAGCACCGGGTTCCGTGGCCTCCGCAACCTCAATCAGAAAGCCCTGCTTGTCCGCTGCTGGTTTTTCGACCCGGTAGATGCCATTGCCCAGGTTTTGCAAACCCAGTGTCAGAAGGGCCGTGCCCAAAACCGCGCCCGCCATCTTGTTGAAAGTCCAGCTGTCCATCATAGATCCCGAAAAACGTTAAATCCGAGGGCTAACTAAACCTTTGCCCAAAGCCCTGCAACTCCTATAAAGGTCGCAGAGCATTTTGCCGCTCCAGCCCGCCAAGTCCATGATAGATCACCAGAATACCATCATCGTCATTCCCGCCCGCATGGCGGCCAGCAGGCTGCCGGGAAAGCCCATGGCCGACATCAACGGCACACCCATGATTGTGCATGTGTGGCGGCGCGCGGTGGAGGCCAGACTTGGTCACGTACTGGTGGCGGCTGGAGAAAGCGAAATCGCCGCCGCCATTCTGGATGCCGGTGGGGACGCCATCATCACGCCTTCCGGACTCAAATCCGGGTCGGACCGGGTGGCAGCGGCACTGGCCTTGCGCGACCCTGATCAGCAATTTTCCCATGTGGTGAATGTGCAGGGCGACCTTCCCACAATTGACGCGTTTACCATCAGGCGCTGTCTGGCGGGGATCACCAATGACGCCGTTGATATCTCCACGGTCGCAACGGAAATCCATTCTGAGGAAGACCGCCGCAATGTCAATATCGTGAAAGCCATCGCACCCCTGGGATCAGAGCGGGAAGTGGCGTTTGCCCGGGATTTTGTCCGTGTACTGACCGAAGAGCATCCGGCACCGCATTGGCACCACATCGGCATTTATGCTTACAAACGCTCTTCGCTTGAACGCTTCGTCGAACTCCCGCAATCGGCGCGGGAAAAGGAGCGTTCGCTGGAGCAAATGCGGGCCCTCGACAATGGCATGAAAATCGCAGTGGTGCAGGTTGACTCGCAGCCGCTGGGCGTGGATACGCCGCACGATCTTGAAACCGCCCGCCGCCTGCTGAAAGACGCCTGAATTCATGACTGCCAAAGCGAAAATTGCCTACCAGGGCGAACCCGGTGCCAATTCCCATATCGCCTGCCTGCAAGCCCGGCCAGAGCATGAGCCCCTCGCCTGCCCCACGTTCGAGGATGCGTTTCAGACGGTTGAATCCGGCAAGGCAGAGCTGGCCATGATTGCCATTGAAAACACCACGGCCGGCCGCGTGGCCGACGTGCATCATTTGTTGCCGGGATCGCACCTCAGTATTGTCGGCGAACATTTCCTGCGTATCGCGTTTCATCTGCTGGCCGTGCCGGGTGTGAAACTGGCCGACATCAGAGAAGTGCACAGCCACGTACATGCCCTGGGACAGTGCCGAAAGTTCATCCGTGAACACAAGCTGAAACCGATTGTTGCTGCTGACACGGCGGGCGCGGCGCGGGAACTGGCTGAGTCACGGCAGCTGACGCAGGCTGCCATTGCCACCAAGCTGGCCGCCGAAACCTATGGCCTCAAGATTCTCGCCCGCAACATTGAAGATGAAGAGCACAACACCACGCGGTTTGTGATCCTGTCGAAAAAACCCAAAGCCATTCCATCCGGCAAGCAGAAGATGATCACCAGCTTTGTCTTCCGTGTACGGAACGTTCCGGCAGCCTTGTACAAGGCGATGGGCGGCTTTGCCACCAATGGTGTCAACATGACCAAGCTGGAGAGTTACCAACTCGAAGGCCAGTTCTCTGCCACACAATTCTACGCCGACATCGAAGGCCACCCGGATGATGCGAATGTGAAACTGGCACTTGAGGAATTGGGGTTCTTCACGTCCTATGTACGGGTACTCGGGGCCTATCCTGCAAGTGTGTACCGGGCGGAGATTGCGAAGAAGAGAGCGGGGGGCTAAATGCCAACGGCCCTTCGAGGCTCGCAAGGGCTCGCACCTCAGGGTGAGGGAATTTAATGACATTGCTCCGTAGATCTACCACCCTGAGGCGCCCGCCCTCTTGCGGGCCTCGAAGGGCCCACCGCATTACCTCTCAATCCGTCTCAGAGCCGCCTTCACCAGATGCCATGCAATCGCATCTGGCCTTGATGCGTGGAAACCTTGTGGATGTGTCCGGTCCAGCATCATCCTGATCTCATCCGCCTCGAACCAGCGTGCGGTTTCGATTTCGCCTTCGTCGATCTTCAGCACCTCGTCTTCCGCCTCGCCGATCATGCCGATCATCAGGCTGGAAGGGAAAGGCCAGGGTTGACAGGCAACGTAGTCGACCTTTCCGACAGTTATTCCAACTTCCTCTTTCACCTCGCGGCGCACGGCGGCTTCGATGGTTTCGCCTGGTTCCATGAATCCGGCGAGCGCAGAATACATGCCTTCGGGCCAGGATTTTTGGCGGCCCAAAAGGGTCTTCTTGCCACAACACACCGCCATGATAACCACGGGGTCGGTGCGGGGGAAATGGTCGGTGCCGCAGGCTGCGCAATGGCGGCGATAACCCGCGTCCTGCATCACGGAAGCTATGCCGCACTTGGCGCAAAAGCCGTGGCTCTCATGCCAATGGATAAGGCTCCTGGCCTGGGCGATGATCGAGAGCGTGTTGCGCGGCAGCAGCTGCTCAATCATCACTGTACGGATCGGTTTCAACGAATCACTTAACGCAGCTTTAACGGCAAACCAGGGTCTGGCCTTGTCATCGACACCCAAAAAAATCGTCTCTGCAAAAGAATTCGGGCGCGCCACATCCAGTTTTTCACCGGCAAACTGAACATTGTCACCATGCACGGCAATAAAACAGGCAGCGTCGCTTTGTCTGTGTTTCTCCACTTCCAATGCATCGCTGCGGATATGGGCCATGCGGTCGAGGGGTGAATGGGCATAGGCGAAATGCGGCAAGTGGGGTTGTCTCCAATGGTGCGATGCAAATGAAATCATCCGTAGATCAACACTTTAACTGAATATTTACCAAAAACGTTAACTTTCGCGCCACGGAATTCTGCTGGCGCCGCCTTGTGAAGGCACTCCAGCCCATTGGTTGAGGGGCCCTGCGGGGCCTGAGGAGCGAGCGTTATGAAACCTGGTGTACCCTGGAGTGTCAAAGGCATTGAGCCTGACGTGCGCGAAGCGGCGAAGGTTGCAGCACGACGCTCGGGCATGACGCTGGGGGAATGGCTGAACAGCAAGATCCTCGAAACCGCTGATGACATTCCCGATACACGGCCAGACCCCTATGCACGCTCCGCCATTGCACCCAGCCATGCCCTGGAGCGCACAGCGAGCCGCCTTGAAGACATTGCCGAACAACTGTCGCGTTTGTCGCGCCGGGATTCGGAAACAGCCCAACGGGTGGCAGCCCCCATTGAACAGCGGCTTGCCCCCGATAGTGAAGCGCTGCATAAAATCCTGAGCCGCGTCGACAGCAATGAACGCCAGACGGTGGAAGCTTTCACTGCGGTGAATGACCGCCTGTCGGTGTTAGGCCGCCAGATTACGCAGGCTGGCAAGCGTGAGCCACGGGTTGAAGAAAGCCCCGGCTATGTGGCGCTGGAAAAAGCGGTTCGCAACATCGTCGAGCACATGGAAAGCTCGGAAAAGCGCACACGCGATAACTTCAAATCCCTGCATGACCGCATGGCGTCGCTGTCGCAAAAGGCGTCGACGTCACCTCAGGATGCGGTTAGCAAACAGGCGCCAGCTTTCACGCAGCTTGAGTCACGCTTGGCTGATCTGGCCAAGCGGGTGGAACGCAATGAGTCGGGCACCGTGCAGAACACGCTGCCCGATCTGCTGAAAACCGAACTGACGGAGCTGGCCAACCGCATCGACACGGTGCGCGAAACAGCTGAAAGTCTTGCCACGCGGGCCCAGACACAAGCCGTGCAAACCTCGCAGCAGGAACTGCGCGCCATTGAAGGCCGCATCGTCGGTCTGGTCAAGGAAGCGCAGGCGTCACTATCGGGCACGGGTGCGGGTCCTGCGGAAATGCAGCGTCTGCGCGGTGAAGTGGAACGTCTGAACGCCCGCATTGACGAAGCCCACAAGGCCCAGGCCAATGGCGGTGATGTCATGGCGCTGCGGGCGGCGGTGGAACAGCTCTCAACCCGTGTGGCGCAGGGGCCGGACATGCGCCCACTGGCGGACATGGATCGCCGCATTCTCGATATCACCCAGCGCCTGGAACAACAGCAGGCCCAGACCCGCAGTTCACCCCAGGTCAGCGAGCTTGAGCGCCGCATGGCCGAATTGGACTACAAGCTGTCTGAGGCAGTGGCGGATCGTGGCGGCTCCCAAGCTTCCGAGATTGAAGAACGACTTGGCGAAATCGCCACCCGCGTGGGGCGCACGGAAGCGCAATTGGGTTCACTCGAAACCATTGAGCGGGCTGTGAACCAGTTGTTCGACAGCATGGAACAGCAGCGCAACTGGACCCAGGAGGTGGCCGACAGTGCGGCCAACCGCATGGCACAGCAGGTCATGTCAGCAGTGCCTGCGCCCCCATCTATCGGTGGTGCGCCAGAAATCCAGGCCTTGCAGGCAGGTCTGCAAGCCGTCCGTGAGGCTTCTGATTATGCCGAAGGCCGCAACCAGGAAACCCTGGAAGCGGTGCACGAAACGCTGGAGCAGATCGTCAGCAAACTGGCAGAACTGGAAACTGCGGCCATTGGCCAGCGTGTGGCCGCCGCAGCTGCGGCCCCCATGGTCATGACAGCCCCTGCCCAGGCTGAGGCATTTGCCGAAGCCACGGCGCCTGCACAGGAGTGGAACCAGACGGCGGACCTGCAATCGCCTGTTGATAATCCGTTTGCTCCTGCTCCGGCAATGGACGCCGTGCAGCCACAACCCGAAGCTCCAGTGCTCAATCCTTTTGACGCAATCATGCAGCGCTCTGGTAAAACCAGTGACATGCCGCAGCAGCCCAACCTTGGCGATGGTGATGATTTCATTGCGGCGGCCCGCCGCGCTGCACAAGCGTCGGTGCAGTCGAAAAGCATGTTGTCAGGGCTTTCGCCCGGTGCCGCCCGCGCCAGCGAAGAGGTGTCGAAAAAAATGCTGGGCGGTTTCCTGAAGCGCCGCAAGAGATCAGCAGCGTCAGCGCAGCCAGCTCCGTCGTTGGGCAGTGAGTTGAAACACCCGCCAGGCTTGAAGGCCGCCAACACCAATGACACGCGCAAGCGCAAATATATCATCATGGGCATTGCGCTGCTGGCTGCCGTATCGGTGTTCACCTTCAATATGCTGGGCCAGGCCAGGAAGGCCGCGAGCCCCGCTCAACCCGCTGCCATTGAACAACAACTGGAATCGGCAACTCCGGTGCCGCAGCCCAATTCTGCTGCACCTGTGCCTGCTCCAGACGCCTCCAAGGCCAAGCCACCACAGCCAAAGCCCGCTGAAATCCAAAGCATGTTGGTGCCCGATGGGGCTGATCCGCTGCTGACGGGTTCCGTGGAGCCGCCAGCCGCAGATGCCTTGACCAGCATTGTGGCGGGCACTGCTGCGGCAGACGACGCCATGGCCCCTGCCGCCACCGGTTCCCTGCAACTGCGTGAAGCAGCGGCACTGGGCAATGCGGAGGCACAGTTTGTCATTGCCACGCGATATCTCAATGGCGAAAACGGCTTGCAACAGGACTTTGCCAAGGCCGCCTATTGGTATGGCAAATCCGCCGCTGCGGGCAATGCGCCAGGGCAATACCGCCTGGGCACGTTGTATGAACGCGGCAAAGGCGTTGCGCGGGACATGAGTGCCGCCTTGGGCTGGTATGAACGTGCCGCTGCCCTTGGCAACGTTAAAGCCATGCACAATGCGGCCGTGCTTTCAGCCAACAACGACCAGAAAAAGCCAGACTACGCCAAGGCCTTCAAGTGGTTTTCACTCGGTGCAGCCCATGGCCTGAAAGACAGCCAGTTCAACCTCGCAGTACTGCTGGAACGTGGCCTTGGCACCAAGGCCAACCCGAAGGAAGCCCTGTTCTGGTATTCCATGGCAGCAAAGCAGAATGATGCCGATGCCAACAAGCGGGCCGGCGTTCTGGCCAAGACCATGTCAACCGTGGACCTGAAAAGTACCGAACAGCGCCTGCGCGACTGGAAACCGGAAACAGCACCGGATGAGGCGAACACTGTTGCTGTGACTGATCCCGCATGGAAAGCGGATTCGCCTGACGCATCGTAAATCACATTGATCAATATTCAAGCCGTCATCCCCGC
>CAXTKL010000016.1:0-9944 GCA_964244825.1 uncultured Aestuariivirga sp. | reverse complement strand
GGTCGCTAAAGTGAAGAATTATTGTCAGCCCAACCGCTTCCATGGAAAACGGTGGATGGCGGTTTTGCTGATCATCCAGGCCTGGGTCTGGGCTTCTTCAAACAATCCTGCAAAGGCACCCGACAATACATTCACAGCCCCTGTGTAACTGCCAAAGGCGGGTAGGATGATCCGGCGGTTGTCGGCGACGAAACATTTGGTGCGGATGTGGGAACCCCGTTGCACCACCGTGGCACCGGGGTGGAGATGGCCAGCGATTTCCAGTTCTTCCGGTTTCAAGCGCTGGGGAATATGCCGCAACGTGATTGACCCGAATGTCATCTCGTCCACGCAGGTACCACCCAACTGGTCGTGTGCCTTTGGATCGTGATTGCCGGATATCCAGATCGTCTCAACAGATGCCGTGATGTGGCGCAGGCGATCGGCATCGCTCTCACGCACAGCTTCGTGGGCAACGGAATCGTGAAAGCTGTCACCCAGCAACACCAGCCGCCGCGCTTTTGTGTTGGCGAGCACTTGCTCCAGCATGGCCAGCGTTACTATCGTGTCGTAGGGTGGCACATGCAGGCCGCGCCTGGCAAGGCTGGCACCCTGTTCCAGATGCAGGTCGGCGATCAGCAACAGTTTCTCTTCCGCACAATACAATGCGCCCGACATGTCCGGCGTGAAAGCGAGGCCGCCCAATGCGATGGTATGTTGCTTAGACAAGCCGTGTAGCCTCATCAATGAGGGCATCAGCGGCTTCGGCGAGAAGGGCATCATGGGCTTCGCCGCTAACTGATTCGCGGGCAATATCCAACAGCACGGGCACGGCCAGCGGTGAGACGCGCTCCAGCGCCTGATGCAGAATGTGGTTCTTGATGCGCTTCAACATGGCACCCAAACGGTGCACGTCGATCAAACCTTCTGCCGCATCATCCCAGGCCGCGCGAAGCAAGATGTGATCGGGCTGATGGGTGCGGAGCGCATTGTAAATCAGATCCGTATTCACTGTCACCTGCCGTGCCGTGCGTTCTTTTCCGGGCATGCGTTTTTCGATCAGCCCGGCAATCAGCGCCACATTGCGGAAGGTTCGTTTCATCAGGTTCGATTCTGCCAGCCATGCCTCCAGATCATCGCCCAACATATCTTCATCAAACAGTTTTGCCAGAGACAGACGTCCCGACGCAATCATGTGGGAAAGGTCAGACACTGTCCAAATGGCGAGGGAATATTCAGACGCGACAAAGCCCAGGGGTTTCGCGCCCCATCTTTCAAGTCTGCGCGTCAACAACATGCCCAGGGTTTGCTGGGCCAATCTGCCTTCAAAGGGATAACATACGAGATAGTGTTTTTCCGCGCGGGGAAAGGTTTCCACCAGCATCTGGTCGGCCCGTGGCAAGACCGATGCAAAACGTTGCGTCGACAACCAGTCCCGCACTTGCAAGGGCAGGCTTTTCCAGCGTTCCGGTGTGCTGAGGATTTCCCGCACGCGTTGGGCGAGATAAGTGGAGAGTGGAAACTTGCCGCCTTGGTAGGACGGAATCTTGGGATCAGCGCCTGGTGCTTTGGTCACAAGCGCGCCAAATTCATCCATGGCCTCAAAGCGCAACACTTGCCCCGCGAACAAAAACGTATCTCCTACGGTGAGTTGGCTGAGGAACCATTCCTCGACTTCCCCCAGCGAAAAACCACCCGTAACAACGCGCTTGCCAGAAACCCGGCGCACCTTGGCCAGCCGCACTTTCAACAGGCCTTCTTCAACAATGGTGCCGATGTTCATGCGCCAGTCCTGGGCGATGCGCGGGTGTGCCAGACGCCACGTGCCATCGGCTTGCATTTTCAGTTTTGCATAGCGCGCATAGGACTTCAGGGCGTAGCCACCTGTGGCGCAGTAGTCCAGAACCTGATCAAAAATGTCCCGCGCCAGATTGCGAAATGTGAAAGCTGAGGTGACTTCCCCATAAAGTGCATCGGCATCGAAAGCCCCCGAACAGGCGCAGCCCATGATGTGTTGTGCCAGGCAATCCAGTTTCAACACGGCGGGATATTGCGTATCCTGGGCATTCTCCCGTGCTGCTTCTACCGCTGCTTCGCATTCCAGAACTTCGAAGCGGTTGGACGGCACAAGAATCGCATTGCTTGATTCATCAAGGCGATGATTGGCCCTGCCAATACGTTGCAACAGGCGGCTCGACCCTTTGGGTGCACCGATGTGAATGACCAAATCAACATCGCCCCAATCGATACCCAGATCGAGTGTTGATGTGCAGACCACGGCCCGCAACCTGTTGTCCGCCATGGCCTGCTCCACCTTGCGGCGCTGGGCAATGTCCAGGGAGCCGTGATGCAGCGCAATCGGCAGATGATCCTCATTTGCCGTCCACAATTCCATGAACATCATTTCGGCCTGGGAGCGGGTGTTGACAAATATCAGCGCCATGCGGGCTTTCAGGATTTCGGCGTAGACATCCTTCACGGCATAGCGCGTGGAATGACCTGACCAGGGCACGCGTTCCGCTGACTCCATGACATGGATGGAGGGTGGAGCACCGGGCAAGCCGATGACCAGCGGCACGGGTGGCGAGCCAGTAGGTGCGAGCCAGGCGCACAGCGCATCGGGGTCTGCCACGGTCGCGGATAGACCCACCAGGCGCACTGCAGGTGCCAAGGCCCTGACGCGCGTCAAGGCAAGCGACAACAACACGCCGCGCTTGTTGGTCACAAGCGAATGCAGCTCATCAATGATGATGCATTTCAAACTGCGGAGCAGATGGGCAGCAGCCGGGTCGGCAATCATCAGTGTCACCTGTTCCGGCGTGGTGATCAGAATATCCGGAGGATGCGTGCGAATGCGCTTGCGCTTTGAAATAGGCGTATCACCCGTGCGGGTTTCAATGGTGATGGGAAGTTCCATTTCCATAACCGGCTTTTCCAGATTGCGGGCGATGTCCACGGCCAGTGCTTTGAGTGGTGAAATGTAGAGCGTGTGAATGCCGTCGCTGGCGTGGGGCTCAGCGAGTTCATGCAACGTCGCCAGAAACCCGGCCAGGGTCTTGCCGCCACCTGTGGGCGCGATCAACAAAGCGCTTTCCCCCCTTGCGCCATGGTCAAGCATGGCCAGTTGATGCGCACGCGGCGCCCAGCCTTTGCCGTCAAACCAAGCAGCTATGCGAGAATGCAAATCAACCATGTTGGGATCAAGCTTGACCGTTTCAGAACAAACGCGCAACGGGAGACATGACCGCACTTCCCCAACAACCCGTGAACCACAGCACCATCCTGCGCATTGCGGTGCCTATCATGCTGTCGAATGTGACGGAGCCGTTGATCGGTGTCGTTAACACAGCTGTGGTCGGACAATTGCCTGAGGCACATCTGATTGGTGGCGTTGCGGTGGGGTCGCTGATTTTCTCGTTCCTGTTCTGGGGCTTTGGATTTCTGCGACTCTCGACCAGCGGTCTTGCCGCGCAAGCTACAGGTGCCGATGATGCGAAAGAAGTGGGGTCGATTGTCTGGCGCAGCCTGTTGATAGCAACGGTGATCGGGTTTGCCTTGATTGCCTTGTCACCTCTTCTCAAGCCCCTCTCAATTGCGCTGATGGGTGGTTCACCCGATGTGCAGGCGGCGGCCAAAACCTATTTCAGCTATCGCATCTGGGCCGCACCTGCAGCACTGGCCAATTTCACCATCCTCGGCTGGTTCATCGGCCAGGGCCGCACCAAGGTGGCCTTCATCACGCAACTTGCCCTCAACGTGACCAACATGGCACTGAGCGCGCTTTTCGTGTTGCATTTTAATTTTGGCATAGCTGGTGTTGGTCTGGCCGTGCTGATTGCGGAATATGCCGCTGTTTGCGTTGGGCTTGCGATGGTCTTGCGGCGCTTGCGGCAACTGCAACAACCGTTGGACCGCGCCCACATTCTAGACGCGGCTAAAATCAAATCACTGATCACCGCCAATGCCGACATGATGGTCCGCACGGTGTGCCTGCTGTTTGCCTTTGCCTGGTTCACCTCACGCGGTGCCCGCAACGGTGATACGGCAGTCGCCGCCAATGCGGTGTTGCTGCACATGTTCGAAATCGCTGCCTACATGATCGACGGTTTCGCCTATGCGGCTGAAGCACTCGTCGGGCAGGCCATCGGTGCGAAGGACCAACTACGCTACGGGAAGGCCATTACACTGTCCACCTTCTGGGTCATGGCCTTCGGAGTCTTGGCCTCGGTGTTGATCTGGCTGTTGGGACCCGCCTTCATTCAAATCATGACCGTCAATCAAGAGGTGCGCGACTTTGCACAGGGCTATTTGCTTTGGGCCGCGATCACGCCGTTCCTTGGTGCCGCCTGTTTTCTCTACGACGGAATTTTTACCGGTGCCATGGCCACACGCGACATGCGCAACATGATGCTGCTGTCAATTGGTGTCTATATGCTGGCGTGGTTCGTACTGGAACCACGTTATGGCAATCACGGATTATGGGCGGCGCTGAGTGTGTTCTTCATCACCCGCAGTGTGAGCTTTGCAGCGCAGCTGCCGGCGATCAGGGTGCGGGTATTTGGGTGAGTAGCAGTGATCCTACGCCCCCTGAAACCGTGCAATCGCCGAGCGTTCGATTGCCGCAGTCACCAGCTTGTCCAAGCCCAGGGCATCGCGCAAAATCGCCAGAAACCGCAGTTCTTCTTTGCCGACGGCCAGATCAATAGCCGCCACTTCCACCGCCAGTGCATAGGCCGTCTCGCGCAAACGTGGTGAGAGTTGATCAGCCACCAGATCCAGCACTGTCTGCATGCCTTCACTCAATTGCAACATATCGCCTGCTTCCTGGGCCACGGTGGCCAGGCGCGTGCGATCAAAGGTCTTGAATACCGGCAATGTGCGCACGAGAATATCAATCTCTGCCAGTTCCTCCGGCTTGATCACGCCTTCCACACCCGACATCATCACCATGACATAGATGAGCGCCTGTTCATTGCTGATGGTACCGGACATCGTTACTCTCTCTCTCGTCATTCCGGCGAAGGCCGGGATCTTTTCGCCGCCAGACCCCGGCCTGCGCCGGGGTGACGGATCAATTCCTCATTGCAGTATTGCAGAAGCTGCCCACCGCCTCAATCGCTTCCACAAGGCCCATCCGTTCTATGGCAACACCATCAGGAAACGCCGTCGAAAAGCGTGAGGCCAGACGCGGATCAAGTACCACGAAACAGCCCTTGTCGGTCTCTGATCGGATCAAGCGGCCAAAGGCTTGACGCAGTCGCAGACGCACAGTCATATCAACGTAGGCATTGCCGCCGAACGCTTCCTTCCGCGCCTTTTCCAGAATATTCGGCGTGGACCAGGGCACACGGTCCATCACGATCAATCGCAATGAGTCTCCCGGTACATCTACACCGTCCCGCACCGCGTCGGTGCCCAGCAAACAGGCATCATGTTCGGCGCGGAACAGGTCCACCAATGTTGCCGTGTCCATGGGGTCCACGTGTTGGGCGTAGAGTGGAAGGCCGCGTTCGCTCAAGGGCTGGGCGATGCGTTTGTGCACGGCACGCAATCTTGAGATCGCTGTGAACAACCCCAGTGCGCCACCACCGGACGCGAAAAACAATTCGCGATAGGCCGCCGCCAACTGGTCCATGCTGTCACGCGACACATCTGTCACCACAATCACGCGGGCGCGGTTGGGATAGTCGAAAGGTGAGTCAAAGTGCTGGCGCTTCACCGGATAGGGCAAGTGCACGGCTCCGGTACGCATCTCCGCATTCTCCCAATCGTCGGGCACATTGGGCGGGCGGTCTTTCAGTGTCGCTGATGTGATGATCACCCCGTCAGCGGGGCGCAGTACGGCCAATGCCAGAGGTTCCGTGGGGTCAAGCCAGTGTGAGTGCAGCCCAACATCGATTTGCCATTGGCCTTGCTGCTCCACCGAGAACCACTCCACCATCAGCACATTGGGCGGTCCGTTGAGACGTTGTAACATGGAAAGCCAGCCACCCAACATCAACTCGCCACGCCGGCGCAATGAACGGGACATCGCTTCAATGCGGCCCCGCTCGTAAGTTGAAAGTTCTGCCGCTTCATCATCCAGCTTTGCGGCAAGGGCCTTGGCAAGTCTTTGCATCGGACGCTTCAGATTTTCCAACGCCTTGGTCAACGTCAAAGCGGCTTCGCCCAGGCCTTCAACCAAAGGCAGGCATGCGGTTTCGAGCGAGAAGCCGGTTTCACTTTCATCCCGCGCCACCACCTGCTGACGTACCAGAGTAAAGAATTCTTCAGCTACGCCATCGGGTCTGCCGTCGTGTATGCGGCGCATGTAGCCTGCCGTCGGCAATATGCGTGACGCCTTGATCACCTCGTCCAGCATAGCCGAAGTGCCGTCATCATCGCTGACGAGATCACCCAGGCGGTCCATCAGGCCACGGCCACGGCGGCGTTCGGTTTCAGGCCCGCGCAACCAGCGCCGCAACTCGGCTGCTTCCTGTGCTGAGAGATGGGATGAGAACGCGCCGTCTGCCGCATCAAACAGATGATGACCCTCATCAAACACAATGCGCTTCAATCCACCAGGGGCCGCTTCTTCCTCATCGGTCACCGCTTGTCCCAGCGCATAGTCTACAGCCGCCTGATGCATGACCAATGCGTGGTTGGCGATGACCAGTGAGGCATTGCGCGCGGCACGTTGGTTCTTTTCAATGAAGCAGCGTTTGTAATGGGCGCAGGCGACATAGATGCATTCACCGCGCCGGTCCGTGAGGCCGAGGGATTGCGGCGAGGGGTGCTTTATGTCGCCTTCAAATCCTGACTCGGGAAACAGGCCATAGATCCATGATGGAAAATCACCACCCACCAGATCGCCATCACGCGTGGTCCTGGCCCAGCGGGCCAGCAGCACTGCCAATAACGCGCCGCGAGGACCTTGCGCTTGCAGGCGGCCAAAACTTTCCTGCATGTTGAGCAGACACAAATAGTTTTCGCGGCCCTTGCGAATAACGATCATGCCTTGCCTCTCCTCAGGATCCGGCACCAATCGCACGGTTTCCTGATCCAGCTGGCGTTGCAGATTCTTGGTGTAGGTCGAGAGCCAGACCGGCCGCTTGTTTTTCTGCGCCCAGACCCAGGCAGGGGAGAGATAGCCAAGAGTCTTGCCAAGGCCCGTGCCTGCTTCCGCCAGCAGAATGTTGTTGAAGGCAGGAGATTGCCGTGCAGCAAAACCGTGAATGGCCGTCGTCACATAATCGCGCTGCTGTGGCCTTGCTTCCGAGTCCGCTCCCAGGGCATCCCGTAGCACTGCTAACGCTTCTGCGGGCAGCACCTCCTGATGATCGCCCTTGTCGGCTGGTCCCACATCTTCCCATTCATCCAGACGATCCCAGATATTCAAACCTGTCGCAAACGTCCCGACATCAAGTTTCGGGTTGGCCTTGAGCAAGGCCTTCATCACATGGGGTGCCCAGGGCCAGTTGGCGCGGGCGAGGAACGTGGCCTGTTCCGCTGTCTCACGGATCAAGCCCTGTTTCGGATTTTCCAGCCGCGCTAACAAGGCGGCCGCCACAGCCTTGAGGGCCGTGGCATCGTCGCTCACATCCAACCGCAACACACGCGCCAACCCTTTGGGCGTGGGCACGGCGGCCTGTGCCGGGAACACAAAAGCAAACAGTTCCGCCACGTCGAGGTGCCTGGGATCAAGTGCTGAACGTCCGAGATCAGCCTTGGCATCCGCCGCCTGCGCCAGCCGTGCCACCAGAAAGCCAGCATGGCACAGCACATGCGGAGCCGCAGTCAAAGCCGCAAGCGCGGGCCTGGGTGCCAGCACCACACCATCAAGCGCGGCACCCCGGCCATGGGCTATTGCAGTGGGCACGTTCATCAACACGTCATCCCTTTGCCTGATTCTGGGTCAAGATCAAAACGCGGCAGCATGGAGAGGATTACATCATGGACCAGAAAATCATCACCTTGTTCGATACTTACACCCATGGCGGCATGAACCGGAGGGCCTTTCTCGATAAGCTTACATTGATGGCAGGTTCTGCCGCTGCGGCCACGGCCCTGTTGCCGGTGCTCGAAAACAACTACGCCCAAGCCGCCATGGTGCCGGAAGATGATCCGCGCCTTGTCATTACCGAAGGTGAAATCGCTCCCGGCATAAAAGGCCTGCTCGCCATTCCGAAAGACGCCACGGGCAAGTTGCCCACCGTGTTGGTGGTGCATGAAAACCGCGGCCTCAATCCGCACATCAAGGACATCACACGCCGCATGGCGCTGGAAGGCTTCGTGGCGTTTGGTGCTGATTACCTCGCGTCCGCAGGCGGCACGCCAGCTGATGAAGAGAAAGCCAAGGAACTGATTGGCACCCTGAAGCCGGAAGATATTTTGGCCTATTCACAAGCCGCATTGAAAGCCTTGACCGCCCATCCGCAAGGCGCGGGCAAAGCAGGTGCGATGGGCTTTTGTTGGGGCGGTGGCACGGTGAATGCGCTGGCTGTTGCCGATCCCTCGCTGGCCGCTGCAGTGGCCTATTATGGCAAGCAGCCGGCTGCCGCCGATGTTGCCAAAATCACAGCACCCCTGATGTTGCATTACGGCTCACTGGACGAACGCATCAACGCCGGCATCAAGGATTTCGAAGCCGCCCTCAAAGCCAATAACAAACCTTACGAACTCTACATTTACGATGGCGCCAACCACGCATTCAACAACGACACCAACGCGGCAAGATATAATAAGGAAGCTGCGGACCTCGCTTGGAGCCGGACGGTGGCGTTTTTGAAGAAGTATGTGGGTGGAACTGCTTGATTGGCGCACAACAACTTTTAGTTCTGTGACAGAATCCATTTTGCTGCCAGTTTCCGATAGTCGAGAAAGGTGACTTCACCGCTGCTTAAATGGATGGCTTTCAAGAGCACGGGCAGGTCCAACTGAAATTGATCGAATTCCCACTCGATTGCCTTGCCGCCAGGCACGCGCTGGTCTTTGGTTTCCGCCCGAAGCCATGCCGCCAGTTCTTAAATCAATTGCGGAACTTTACCTGAATGCGCGTGAATGTCCTGGCCTGCGATATCTGAAATGAATTTTTGGTAGCGATAATTTTCCCGGTCGAAGATGATGCATCTCTTGCGGTTTTGCCTTGCATCACCAAATCTTTTGGCGGCGAGGAACAACCCCAACTCCAATGGCATATTGAATCTCGGCAATTTGGTGTTGCTGTCCAATTCTGTCTTGGAGATATCGTGCACGCCAAGTCCGCATTCTTGAATTATGCGGCAAATTTTGTCGAAACGATTGTCGGAACTGTCATCAACCTCAAGTGCACATCGAGGCTTGAAGCCAGCACGCAACAATGTGAAGGTGATGGCACGGAACATTCCGGTGTAGTCAGCGCTGAAAGGGCAGTTTACAAAAACGTGCCGGGATTTCATCCACGCTTTGCCTTGGCGAACTGCCCTGGACCGCTAACCCGCAAAACCTTCTTGAGAGCGCTGGCAAGCTCTCGATCGGTGAAGTGTGTTGCCCGCCCAACCTTCAAAATCGCCACGCCATCCCGGGTTACCCCGGCGATGTCGGAAGATTTGGGCTTTTTCTGTGCTTTTTCCATGCCTAACAATATAGCCAGTTTCTCGGATTATTCAATCGGGCGATATTGACCGTCAGGCAAGGCAAACCTAAACAGCGCCAACATAAATGAAAGTTTGAACTGTGACGATATCCCCCACCCTCCGCGCTGCTGCCCTTGAATCCCGCGCCTGGCCTTTTGAGGAGGCGCGGAAGATTTTGAAGCGGGTGGAGAAATCGGGGCAAAAGCAGGTTTTGTTTGAGACAGGTTATGGCCCGTCTGGCCTGCCGCATATCGGCACATTCGGCGAAGTGGCGCGCACAACGATGGTGCGGAAAGCGTTTTCGATTTTGTCTGATCTGCCGACGCGTCTTCTGTGTTTCTCCGACGACATGGACGGCATGCGCAAGATTCC
>CAXTKL010000015.1:0-39934 GCA_964244825.1 uncultured Aestuariivirga sp. | reverse complement strand
CCCTCACACCTGAACCACCTTCTTTGGCCGCCGCTGAGGCTTGTATCTCAGGTCGCTGCCCGTGCGCTTTTCCAGTTTTCGGATGAGCTTTGCCCCGCAGCACGGCAGGCTCATCATGGTGATGCGGCGCAGGAACAGCAGGGCGTCCTCGCCGGCGGGTTCGGCCAGCCGACGCCACCAGTTGGCAAAATCATGGTGCCAGGCCATCCCGGGCTTGAGCAGCGCGTGCCTGATCAGGCCATGATGAACAAGCGGGCACCCACCCGGTTGCACTCGACATGAAGTGTTGCAGCATCTGGGCAAATACAGTCCGGGCGAGACGTGGCTTAAGGCAGTGATGGCAGCACCGCCAAACCAAGAAAAGAGTAGCGTCCTCATTCTTTGCCGCTTCACAAGCGCCTTACCGACTCTCCGCTGTTTGCCCGATCTGCCAATGCCAAAACCCAGCGATGTCGTTTGGGCGTTTTGGGTGCCGTTGCGCTTGCCCTTCGGTTCGATCAGATATATTAACCAGCACTGTCGAATGTCGAGGCCGTTTTTGCATGTCCAAATCAAGTGCCAACGTGTCCATAGTCATGACAAGTTACAACGGCGAGAGTTACTTGTCTGAACAATTGGATTCCTTGTTTGAACAAACGCGCAAACCAAACCAACTGGTTGTATCAGATGACAATTCTAACGATGACTCTCGTAATATTCTTGATGCAAAATTGACTGGTGCAAGTTTTAAGTGTGAGATCATTCACAATTCGACCAGGCTTGGCCATATACGTAATTTTATCTCAGCACTACGCCACGCAACCGGTGAATTTATTTTTTTTTGCGATCAGGATGATGTGTGGCACCCCCGTAAACTTGAGTTTGTGTTAGGTAAGTTTAGCGATTCAAGTGCTGAATGCATTTCTCACGATTTAGAAATCTTCTATTTTCCTGGCAGCGTGCCCGGATTTTCTTATTTTAGGCGTTTGGAGGCGGCCGGGCGATCAGGGGCCATGTTAACACACGGCTGCGCAACCGCCTTCACCAGGTCATTGCTCGAAAAATCCGCGATTCTTGAGGCAGATTTTTCTGTCGCACACGATACTTGGATCTGCTTGGCGGGTGAAGTATTGGGAACGCGCCTCATCTTGGACGAAGAATTAGTGCGATATAGAATTCACGGCAAAAATACGGTTGGAGAAGTTCTCCAACTCGGAACACTCGAAAAAATTTCATTTTTGATAGGGAACCGAAGATGGAAACGCAGGTCTTCCAGTTTGAATGATTTTGTTACCAGCAATGTTGGGTTTGAAGAAATACGCCTCGCTGAATTCTTGATGGAAAGAAATGCTGAGTTCATTCCAACCAAACATAAGAAAACCCTAGTCAAAACCTTGGCCGCCAGGAGACGGCTGCTCAACGCCCACGGCAATCCGCATCGCTTTTGGCGCATGATATCCGCAACCAAGTGTCTTCTGCGCGGAGACTACGTTTGTGGAAATGGTTTGATTGGTTTTCTCAGGAATATGCGTCACGGCCAAAAAGAGATGCGAAAGCAGATAAGGCGCGCTTGAAGATGCGGCGCAACGACAAGAGGGAAGTTTTCGCAACGATTTGAACAGATTTTCTTCGAAACACTAAAATCGTAATTTTAAACAATCGCTTCTGAATTGTGTTCTGACAGCAACACCTGTACCTGGGAATCAATGAACAATCTCAAGTTGCTTTCACCGACAAGATGCCCCTGCTAGCGTCACGCCACGGGGTAACCACAAACATGTCTTTGAATAGACATCTTTCGCGCGGGTATCATATGATCGGTTTTCTCAGGCTTTCAGCTTCGGTCGTTGGCATGGCGGCAGTGACAACCGCGTGGTCCGGCATGGGGCGCGCGGCTGACGTTCAGGCAGGTGATCCTGCCAATTACATCTCACTGTTCGGAGGCTATACCGACGGCTTTGGCCACAGCCACATCGATAACGATCTCATCAATTTCCGCACCGATGGCGGCTTTTTGCTGGGCGGTGCGCTTGGCACACATTTCGCGCCGAACTGGCGCATCGAATCGGAACTGAGCTTCATTTCAAATGGTTTTGATACCGGCCAAGAAGCAGGCAACGACCCAAATCTGCCGATCAACGGTCGCGTGCGATCGGTTCTGTTTATGGGCAATGTCTGGAAGGATTTTGATCTCGGCATTGCGTCCCCATACGTGGGCGGCGGGCTTGGTTCAGGCTTCATCAATGCACGTGGCAACGCTCAGGCGGTTTCCGGGGATGCATCATGGGATGACTCGAGCCTTGCCCTGGCCGGGCAATTGGGCGCGGGCGTGCGCATTCCGTTAACCGACCGTTTGACGGCTGATCTTGGCTACCGTTTCAAGGCCATCTATGCGGCGGGCTTTGAAGGCAACTCGACGTTTGGTGGCACCCCTGATGAGAATGGTAACTTTGCACAATACGTGCATTCCGTTCAGCTTGGCGCGACCTATGCCTTTGGCCCCCAAACCATTCCAGCGCCGGCCTCCGGTGATGGCAATTGGTATGCCAGCGTCTTTGGTGGACTGGCGGTACCTGAAGATACGGCGCAGAACTATTCGGATGCGCAGTCGTTGCGGCATAAATCTGGCTTTTCGCTGGGTGCAGCCGTGGGAACACGCATCACACCGAGGCTGCGCGCTGAAGCGGAGCTGTCATTCCTCAGCAAGCGGGTGAAGAATTTTGGAGACGACTCGTCCGTTTCTGATCCCGCATCAGGTGATCTCAACCAGTTCTATCTCATGGCCAATATGTGGCACGACATTCCTATGGGCTCGGTCTCACCTTATTTTGGGGGTGGTCTGGGTTTTGGTTTCATTGATGCAAATGGTGTGAACCTCGATGGCGACGTTTTGGGCGATAAGACCGGTGTGGGCCTCGCCGCTCAAGTGGGAGCAGGTGTGCGGGCACAGTTCAGCGACAGTCTTGCGGTGGATGTAGGCTATCGCCTGAAATCCATCATTGAGGCCAATGTGGGCGCTGCGAACGGAACAGACGGCTTTTCCGCTCTGACCACGGTCGATCATGTCTTGCAGGCGAGCCTCACCTACGGCTTCAACGGTTCGCCCATCGTGCAGGATGATGGACAGCCTGGAAGCTGGTATGTCAGCGTGTTTGGCGGCGGCATGCGGCCAGCCAACAATCATATCTCGAACTACTATGACTCTGACTATTATGCGCGTTACAAGACCGGCTATACAGTGGGTGTCGCGGTGGGCCGAGAAGTTGCGGATAATCTGCGCGCCGAACTTGAACTGAGCTACGCCAAGGCCAAGATCAAGGACAGCCAGATACAGTCTTTGACCTTTGATCCAGAGACCGGGAGTGTGGCGACCACTTACGTGATGGCCAATCTCTGGCATGACTGGGATTTGGGAAGCTTCATCCCCTATGGTGGCTTTGGTGTGGGCGCCGCCTTCACCAACGCGGATTATACGCTGGGTCTTGGTTCCAACCTCATTGATGACTCGACCGTCAATCTTGCAGCGCAAGTTGGCACGGGTGTGCGCATTTCATTGACCGACAATGCCCTGCTGGATGTGGGCTATCGCTTGAAGGTTACGGCAGGAGTTTTGTCTGCCTCGACCAACAACAGCGGCTACGCTTTCAACCACAATTTCAACCAGGTCGTTCAAGCTGGTGTGACCTGGAAGTTCTGATCGCGTTTTCCCTATGAATGCCACGCAACATGCCGCGCTCATCCAGCGCGGCATTTCCTTTCACAACGCCCGCGCCTTTCTGGACGCCGAGCGCTGTTATCAGACGGTTCTGCGTGAAAACCCCTCGCACACCGATGCACTCAATCTGATGGGTGTACTGGCCATCGAGGCAAACCGCAATGATCTCGCCCTCGATTATTTCCGGAAGGCCGTGAAGCTGGCGCCGCGTATTGCCATGTACCGCAACAACCTCGGCAATGCCTTGCTCGGCCAGTCTGAGCTTGAGGAAGCGCGTGTGCATCTCAACAAGGCCGTGGCGCTTGATCCCCGCTATCTGGACGCGCTGTGCAATCTGGGCAAGCTCTGCCGCATGTCACGCGACATGGAGGCTGCGGTCAGCTGGCTCAACAAGGCGCTGTTGGTTGATCCAAAGTCGTTGACGGCCCGTTCAGAACTCGCTGAAATCGACTCGGAAATGGGCCGCTTTGACGCGGCCATCGCTGCCTTTGAAGCCATTCTTGCGAAAGACCCGCAGCATGTGGAGGCGCTCTGTGGTCTTGCCCATGCGCGAAAATTTGAGAAAGAGGATGCATGGATTGCGCGCTTTGAAAACCTGTTGAAGCTGCAAACGCTGCGCCCCGATCAAAGGGCGCCACTGTATCATGCCTTTGCAAAGGTCTGCAACGACATTGGCCGCTATGACGATGCCTTTCAGCATTTTACGATTGGCAAAAAATACAAAAACGCCAGGTTTGATGCCGACAGGTTGGAACAGGTTTATCGCCTCACAGCAGACCTGTTCACGCCGGATTTCTTTGCCGCGCGTGATGGCTGGGGCCTGCCGGACGAGCGCCCGGTGTTTGTTGTGGGCTTGCCGCGCTCTGGTACCACGCTGACAGAACAGATATTGTCGAGCCATGGCGATATTGAAGGGCTTGGCGAATTATCGGATATGCGGAAGGTTGCGCAGTCGCTGAACTATGGCGCTGCTGATCCCGCGCAATTTGTGAAGCGTGTCGGCAAGCTCAAGAAAGCAGACGTGCGAAGACTCGCAGCCACTTACCTCCAGGCCTATGCGCAGTCGAACAAACCGCAAGCGCTGCGGCTGGTGGACAAGAGCCCGCATAATTATGAATTGCTGGGATTGATTGCGCTGCTGTTTCCGCAAGCACAGATTCTGTTTTGCCGCCGTGATGCGATGGACAACTGCGTGGCCATCTACATGCAGAACTTCAACGACAGCCATGGCTACAACCGAAGCCTCGCTGATCTTGGCCGCTACTGGCGCGCCTACAACTTTGTCAGCGAGAGGCTGACGCAACAAGTCCCGCTGCGCGTGACCACAGTTGATTATGAGGCCACTGTTCAGGACACCGAAGCTGCGGCCCGGCGCATCATTGCGGCGACGGGCTTGCCCTGGGATGAGGCCTGCCTGCGCTTTTACGAAACCGAACGCGCGGTGCGCACCCCCAGCCGCTGGCAAGTGCGCCAACCGGTATACGCGTCATCCGTCAGCCGCTGGAAACGCTATGAGAAGCATCTCGGACCGCTGCGGGCCGAATTGGCAAAGGAAAGCATGGGGCCTTGAAGCACCTTGCTCCATCACAATCCACTCACCCGCCTGAAATTCTCCCACATCACCCGCGTATTCCGCCCCATCTCCGGCATGTGGGGCCAGCAGGCTTCGACGAGCCGGCCATGGGCACCCGCCCCCAAATCCCTTTCGAGGGCTGTCACATAGCTCGGCAACGCCACCCAGCCCAACACGGCCTGCGGTGTGAATTCACAGTGGAACTGGGTGGAAAAAGCATGATCCCCCACGGCCATGGCTTGTACCGGGGTCGTGGCGGATGACGCCAGGGCGCGCCCACCAGCTGGCAGCTGCTGCACCTCGGCATGGTGCCACTGCATCACCTTGAAGCCCGCACCCAAACCCGCGAACAAAGACGCCGCATCCGTCACCGCGACATCAAAAACCCCCACTTCAGGCCGCACAGCCACCCCCACCGCCCCACCCAAAGCATCGGCCAGCAACTGGTGCCCGAGGCAAATGCCGAAATAGGGCTTGGCCCGCACACCCACCCATTCGCGGATCGCCTGTTTCTCGACTGCCAGATAGGGGTGCGCGTCGTCCTCCCAGGTGTTCTGCGCACCGCCCAGAACAAACATCAGGTCAAATCCTGCAAGCGACGGGATCTCTTCACCCATAAAGGGCCGCACCGTTGTGGGGGTGATGTCATCCTCGGCGAAATATTCCGCAAAACGCCCCACATGGTCATGTTCCATGTGCTGCATGACGAGGGCACGCTTCATGTCCGCACAACCCTAGTCAATTTGTAATTCCGTGGCCTGGGGCCCGCGCCCGCGCGAATCATCCAGCACACCGAAGGACAGGGTCATGCCCTCTTCCAGCCAGGGTATGCCACCGCGCTGCACGGCGGAAATATGTACAAACACATCCTTGCCGCCATCCTCCGGCGCAATGAAGCCGAAGCCCTTGTCCTTGTTGAAAAATTTTACGGTGCCCCGGCGTCTCATCCATCTGCTTCCTGCTGCACCAAGCGTTACCATCTTGCTTCGCCAAGGCCAAGCGTCTGCGGCATTCATTACATTTGCAAACACCCCCTTGATTAAGTCACGCGATTGCATTTAGCTGCGCCCAAGAAGACGTCACAGGGGGACTCCATGCGCAAATTGGGTGTGTTAGGTGTGGCAGTGTTCGCTGTCATGGTGGGTCAGGCTTGGGCAAACCCAATCGAAAAAACCAAGTATAAATTCTATCCGATCAGCGGAAACACACCCGGCGAAATCTACAGCGCCATGATCCGGCGTGGCCCTGATGTGAACGGCGTCAACGCCTATGCCTCTACCTCCGCCACATCGGCACAAAGTGGCCGCATGGTGCTACAGGGCCAATCCTGCCATGTTGATGGCTACAAATTCAGCATCGACTTCATTATCAATCTGCCGAAGCTGCAAAATGAGTCGGCGCTGAGGGGTGCCACCGCATCTAAATGGGGCCAGTTCAAATCCTTCCTCAAAACCCACGAAGAAACGCACCGCAGCATCTGGATGGCCTGTGCCAGAAAACTTGAAACCCAGGTCAAATCCCTGCGCACCGGCGATTGTAAAGTGCTGGACCGCCAGGCCGCACAACTGTGGAAGAAAATGCGCGCCAGCTGCGACATTCAGCATGCGGCCTTTGATGCAGCGGAACAAAGACGCCTGCTCCGGCATCCCTTCGTGCGCTTGGTGCTAAACCAGCGCTATGCGTCGGCCAAAGGCATCAGGGCCGCGAAATAAGCTCAGAGCACCCGCCCAGCCACAGCACGCAACTTGGCAAGCAAGGCCGGTTCGCGTTTGTCCGGCGCGGTCATGATGGCATGTTCCAGAGCCCTGTCTGAGCCAATCGGGCACTGCGGATGGTGCTGCGGAAAGTCATTCGCCAAGCGCATAACAAAGGCCTTGGCGAGCTCAGAATTACCTTTCATGGTTGCCACAACCTGCGCCACGTCAACGGCTTCATGCTGCGGGTGCCAGGCATCAAAATCCGTAACCATGGCGACGGTGGCATAACAAAGCTCGGCCTCACGCGCCAGTTTCGCTTCCGGCACATTGGTCATACCGACAACGGATGCACCCCATGACCGGTGCAGTTCGGATTCTGCAAGTGTGGAAAACTGCGGTCCCTCCATCACCACGTAGGTGCCACCAAAGTGATGCGAAATGCCCTCGTCCGCGAGCGCCTTCGCTGCTGCTTTGGCAAGCAATGGTGAAACCGGATGTGCAAAAGGCACATGCGCTACACAGCCCGTGCCGAAGAAACTTTTTTCCCGGGCGTAAGTGCGGTCAATGAATTGATCGACAACAACGAAAGTTCCCGGCGGCAGATCTTCGCGCAGCGACCCGACAGCCGACAGGGAAATTACATCCGTAACCCCGGCCCGCTTCAAAGCGTCAATGTTGGCACGATAGTTGATGGAAGTTGGGGAATAGACATGTCCGCGCCCGTGCCGCGGCAGAAACACCACGGGTAACCCGGCCATGTCGCCAAAACGCAATTGGTCAGAAGGTGCGCCAAAGCTGCTCTCCACCGTGCGCCACCGCGCGTTTTCCAACGGGAGATCATAAAGGCCAGAACCGCCGATGATGCCGAGAACAGATTTGGTCATGCAATTCTCCCCAATGCGAATAGCAGAAAAGCAAAAGGGGCGGCCTTCGACCACCCCTATTCGCTATTCGCTTTTCACTACTCACTTTTCAGTGTTGATCTGCCCACACGCGCTTCTTCACAAAATACAACAGAACCGCCAGCACCGACAAATAGATCATCACCATGAAGCCAATGCGTTTGCGCGACTCCATGTTGGGATCAGCGGTAAAGGCCAGGAACGCTGAAACATCATGGGCCAGATCGTTGACGGTGTTCGGCGCACCATCGTCAAACACCACCTGCCCATCAGCGAGGGGTGGCGGCATGCCGATCCAGTGACCGGACCCAAAATAGGGATTGTAATATTTGCCTTCCGGCTGCTCCTTGGCAATTTCAGCGTCAGGCTCTTCATAACCTGTCACAACCGAATAGACGTACTGTGGCCCGCCAATGCCGTTCCACAGTTGGTTGAACGTGCCATACCAGCCGGGGCGGGACTTGGTCAGCAACGACATATCGGGCGGCACGACTCCGCCATTCGCCGCTTTGGCAGCTTCGGCATTGGGAAATGGTGACGGAAACCGGTCAGATGCGCGGCCCGGGCGGTCAAACATTTCGCCGCTTGCGTCGGGACCATCTTTTACTGTGAAAGTAGCCGCCAGTGCTTTCACTTGGTCTTCCGTGAAAATTCCCCCCTCTGACAGGTTGCGGAACGACACCAGCCGCATGGAATGGCAGTTGGAACAAACTTCCTTGTACACCTTATAGCCGCGCTGCAGCTGTTCGCGGTCGAATGTGCCAAAGGCACCGTCGAAGGAATAGCTGACGTCCTTGGCTACCCGCTGGCCTTCATTGGCCATGGATGCTGTGGGCATGAGCCCTGCCAGCATTGCGGCAAGAGCGATCGCTTTGAGTTTTGTCATGTCAAGTCTTTCCGCAATCATTCGGCAGGTTGCAGGCCGTGCATGGTGTTTCGTCCCAAAACGTCATCGGCAATGGATGCAGGCAATGGCTTGGGATTTTCCAACAGACCAATCAGTGGCAAGATGACGATGAAATGCAGGAAGTAATAGGCTGTCAAAATCCGGCCCCAGATCAGATATGAGCCTTCTGCAGGCTTGGAGCCAATATAGCCAAGGGCCACGCAGGCAATGGCGAACACCACAAAGAAACCCTTGAAGATGGGACGGTACATGCCCGAGCGAATGCGCGAGGTGTCAAGCCACGGCAGCACAAACAGGATGAGGATTGATCCAAACATGGCGATGACGCCACCCAGCTTCGACGGGATTGACCGAAGAATGGCGTAGAACGGCAGATAATACCATTCCGGAACAATATGGGCAGGCGTCACCAGCGGATTGGCCGGTTCGTAATTGATGGCGTGACCCAAATAGTCCGGGCGGAAAAACACCCAGAAAGCAAAGAACAGCAGGAACACCACAATCGCGAAACCATCCTTCAAGGTGTAGTAGGGATGGAACGGCACAGTATCCTGACCGCTCTTGACGGACACACCTGTCGGGTTGTTGTTGCCAGGAACATGAAGCGCCCAAATGTGAAGGCCAACTACACCTGCCAAAACGAAAGGCAGCAGATAATGCAACGAGAAAAACCGGTTCAGCGTCGGGTTATCGACCGAATAACCGCCCCAGAGCCACGTGGTGACCGAGTCACCCACGAAAGGAATGGCCGAGAACAGATTGGTGATCACCTTGGCACCCCAGAAACTCATCTGGCCCCAGGGCAACACATAACCCATGAAGGCTGTCGCCATCATGATCAGATAAATGATCACGCCAATCATCCACAGCACTTCACGCGGCGCTTTGTAGGAGCCATAGAACATGCCGCGGAACATGTGAATATAGACGGCGATGAAAAACATCGAAGAGCCGGTTTCGTGAATTTTCTGGATCATCCAGCCGTAGTTCACATTGCGGACGATGGCTTCCTTTGAGTCAAAGGCCATGCCCACTTCCGGCGTGTAATGCATCACCAGAGTGATGCCGGTGATAATCTGCACCATTAGCATGACCGTCAGAATGCCGCCGAATGTCCAGAAATAGTTCAGGTTTTTCGGTGTTGGAAAATCAATCAGTGTTTCCTTGGCAAAAGCATAAATCGGCAGACGTTCATGCATCCATTTGCCGAACGCGCTGGTGGGGACGTAGTTGGATGATCCACTCATGATGGGAGTCCTGTTCAACCGATCTGGATTTTGGTGTCTGAAAGAAATTTGTAAGGCGGTACGGGCAGGTTTTCCGGTGCCGGACCGCCGCGGACACGGCCCGCCGTGTCATATTGCGAACCATGACAGGGACAGAACCAGCCGCCGGTTTTCTGCGACCCTTCGACCACCGCAAACAACTTTGCCGGGTTGTCGCCTTGCGGCACACATCCCAGATGGGTGCATACCCCCATCATCACCAAAAATGCTTCGTGGTCCTTGATTGTGCGGTTTTCATCCGTTGCCGGATCGCCATCTTTCGCCACTTTGCTGCGCGCTAATGGGTCTTTCAATTCTTCCATCTTCACGGCCTTGGCCGCTTCAATTTCCTTTGCCGTGCGGTTGCGAATAATCACCGGATTGCCGCGCCACTTGATGGTCACTTCCTGACCCTCAGCAACAGGCGCCAGATCAAATTCGATCGACGCCAACGCTTTCACTGAAGCATCCGGATTCATTTGGTTGATCAAGGGCCAGACCACCAAACCCGCCCCGACCGCCGCTACAGCACCCGTGGCGATGAACAGAAAGTCGCGCTTGGAGTCGTCTACATGGTCAACAGTGGACACGTGATTACCCTCATCAATACCCGCTATTTGGGGTGATATGACCGTTTAAAATCAAGCTGTATTTGGCACTGGGCATGCCCATTGTCCAGCCATAGGTTGTCGCAGAGCCTCACCCCTTGCGCGACGTCATAAAAACCCGTTAACCCGTTCGAAATGCTGGAAATCGCCCTGTTTCAACCGGATATCGCGGCCAATGCCGGAAGCATAGCAAGGCTCTGTGCCTGCATGGGTTTGAGACTCACAATTATCGAACCTGCGGGCTTCGCCTGGAATGATTCCAAGTTGCGCCGTGCGGGCATGGACTATCTGGATTTGGCCATCATCAACAGATCATCCTCCTGGGCGCATTTCAGAACCGATAATCCAGGCCGGCGCCTGTTGCTGCTGACCACCAAAGCGGCCCAGCCCTATACGGATTTCAATTTCGAGCAATCCGACATTCTCATCTTGGGCCGGGAATCGGCTGGCGTGCCTGAACATGTGCATGCCACAGTCGACGCCAGGCTGACAATTCCCATGCAAAACGGCGCAAGGTCACTCAACGTCGCCCTCGCTTGCGCCATGGTGACCGGCGAAGCGCTGCGGCAGTTGAAGCTGTGATTACTTGCTCAACCGCATGGCCGTCATGGACTGGCCAATTTGCCTGAAGGCATCAGCCAATTCTGCAGCACTGTCTGCACTGTAAGCATTGGCCGCACTCGACGCACAATTGGCCAACAATGATTTGGCACCGGCATCGGTGACCATGAACGACACGGTGTAAACTGCAATGCCGTCTGCCTTGATGTTCTGGCACAGTGTTGCCGTCTTGGCGTCGCCTTTGGCCCAATCCGACGCACCATTCCAGCCGCGATGATAGGGCGCGTCGGCGGCCAGCGTATTTTGACCGTCTGTCATCAACACAATGGCCTTTGTGCCGCCCATATCCTTGATTTCGGAAGCTGTCTTGGCCTTGTCCAGCGGCTCGCTGGAATCAAGCATGTTCCAACCCCACAACAAGCCCGCCGGAATATAGGTTTCGCCCGTGGCAACCATGCCGTCGATGCTTGAGTGCAAGGTGGATTTGCTGTCCGTCAATTCCACAAGTTCACTCGTGCACCATTCATTGGTCAGGCCCTTGTAGTGGGTCGCCAAATTGCCAATCGATTCATCCAGTGGTTCTGGACGTGAGCCCACACAGCCATTCCATGTGTAAGTATTTGTATTGTTGCCACACTGTTCGACGGGTGCACCATAATCCCAGTCACACTGTTCCCGCATACCTTGTTGAATACCGTCAACAATGTTGGGAACGTTTTGGCAGTTCTTCTTCGTGGCAGCAGGATAAGTGTTCCAGCAGGAATGCACGGTCTCTGTCTTGTCAGGGTCAACATCAAGCCATGACTTGTTGCGGCGCGACAGACCTACATTCACGTAGGTGGAGAACGGCACAATGCCGACACGCGCATAGCTGCCCGTGTCCTTTGCCACCATGATCTCATCGACCAAGAGCTTTGCAGCATCCTTCAGGGCCGGCATACGGCCTGAGGCGTTCATGGACGCTGTGTTGTCCAGCACCAAAGCCACCTCAAGCCCATCACCACCCAATTTCACTTCCGAATAGGCGTTCAGATCCATCGTGTTGATGCCCACCAAATTCATCAGCGAGGTATTGCGCTTGCCGGAAATGAGAACCGAGAATGTACGCTTTTTCCCATCAAGCTTATGTTCAATCTTGTCGACATAGTCGAGGGCACCAATCGCCCCATTGGTAGCGAGATATTTTTCCACGATATCATGCAGCTGTGCATCGCTCGCAAGATGGGAACCGCCACCGGCAACCGCCGCAGCATCGGCTGCACCTTGCAACACCGTCAAAGTATGATTGGTTTGTACCATGTCGACCGCCGCACCTGTACAAATCAAGATCGGAACCAGAGACAACGCGAACATCGTCGCGACATTGCCCATGCAATCAGATTTAAAGTGACGAAGAGACCGCATCATAGTGCTCCCAGGATTCAGATGACGGTTACTGTTTCGTCTAAAATTGAAAAGAAAGCGTGTGGCAACACAGTGAAAAATTCCTTTGCGAAATCGTTCAAGTTTGTTTCAGCTTTCGACTTGACGACTTTGACGCCACGGTTTGCCTTGCCTATAGTGTTGTTTCAGACGGCAAATTGATCGGGAAATGATGCAGGATATTGAAAGCCACAAGGCCGCAGCAGAAGCCTGGTTCCGATCCTTGCAGGGCCAGATCATTAGTGACTTGGAAACCATCGAAGCGGAAAGCGGCTCGGATGCCCGCTTTCTGCGCACACCATGGAAACGCGGTGACCATGAAGGTGGCGGCAACATGGCCTTGCTCCACGGGAAGGTTTTTGAAAAAGCCGGAGTTCATAGCTCGACCGTTTTTGGCGAATTCTCTCCGGAATTCCGCAAGCAAATGCCAGGTGCTGATGTTGACCCGCGTTTCTGGGCGTCCGGAATATCACTGATCATCCATCCATGGTCTCCCGAAATCCCCGCTGTGCACATGAACACGCGTTTTGTGGTGACAACCAAAGCCTGGTTCGGCGGCGGTGCGGACTTGACACCAGTTTTGATGCGCCGCCGCACCCAGGATGACCCGGACAGTGTCAGCTTTCACGCCGCCATGCAAAAGGCCTGCGACGCCCATAAGGTCGCCGACTATCAGCGCTACAAGACGTGGTGCGAAGACTATTTCTACTTGCCCCATCGCAAGGAACAGCGCGGCATTGGGGGCATTTTCTACGACAACCTCGCGTCAGGCGATTGGGCCGCCGACTTCGCTTTCACCCAGTCCGTGGGCGAAGCCTGGCGCAGTATCTACCCCGCCCTCGTTCGCTGCAATCTTACACTGCCCACAACAGCGGCCGACCGTGAAGAACAGTTGATCCGCCGCGGCCGCTATGTGGAGTTCAACCTGCTCTATGATCGCGGCACCATCTTCGGACTGAAAACCGGTGGCAATGTGGACTCAATTCTCTCCTCCATGCCGCCTGAAGTGAAGTGGCCGTAACGGAATTCAAACATGGACCTGCGCAATGGCTTCGACATCAAACGTTACATCCGTACCATCCCGGACTATCCAAAACCCGGCATCCTGTTTCGCGATATCACCACCCTGCTCTCCAACATGCACGGCTTCCGCGCCGCCGTGGATGAACTGGCATGGCCCTTTCTGAAAGGCGAAATTGACTACGTGGCGGGGATCGAGGCGCGCGGATTCATTCTCGGCGGGGCCGTCGCCCACACATTGGGACGTGGCTTCATTCCCATCCGCAAAAAAGGCAAATTGCCATCACGTGTCATCGGCCAGGAATACGCCCTGGAATACGGCGTCGACACGATCGAAATCCACGCCGACGCGATAACAAAGGGCGACCGTGTGCTGTTGATCGACGATCTGATCGCCACTGGGGGAACCGCAGGTGCTGCCATTGATCTCATCCGCAAATCCGGCGGCGATGTCGTAGCCGCAGCCTTCGTGATCGATCTGCCAGATTTGGGCGGTGCGGCGAAGTTAAAGGCAAAAGGCGTGAAGGTGCATACGCTGGTGGGGTTTGAGGGGCATTGAGAAAGGACCTCATCAGCCCTTCCCCAATTCCTCCACCAACCGCTGCACCAGCACCGCTGACACTTCCTTCACTTGACCTGTCTTCAAATCCCCCAGCACAAACGGACCATATTGCACCCGTATCAGGCGGTTCACCATGCAGCCGAAATATTCAAACAATTTCCGGATCTCGCGGTTCTTGCCTTCACGCAAGGTCACGCGGTACCATGAATTGGTGCGTCCGCCGAGATCAGCCTCTTCAACAAATTCAGCACCACGATAATTAATGCCGTCTATCGTCACACCGGCACTCAATTCTGCAATCTGTTTTTCCGTCAAGCGCCCGCGTACCCGCACCCGATAGACACGGGGCAACGCCGTCGCCGGGCTCATCATGGTTTGCGCCAAAGGCCCATCCGACGACAGCACGAGCAATCCCTCGGAGTTCACATCAAGCCGCCCAACACTCATCACCCGGGGCTTGTCTTTCCCCCACAGCGGCGGGTTCAGCGCATCAAGATCAAACACCGTGCGCCGCCCCTGCGGATCGCGATTGGTCACCAGCACGTCAATCGGCTTGTGCAGCAAAAACAAACGCGGCACAGCGCGCGTGTCGGGTGCCACGGGCTTGCCATCCACCAGCACCAAATGATGCGCTTCCACCGGGACCGTAGCCGTCGCCACTGCGCCATTCACGCTAACGCGGCCCTGTTCCACCAGGCGTTCGGCCTCACGGCGCGAACCGACACCAGCTTTCTGCAAAAACACATTGAGGCGCATCAGCCACCCGTGACAGGAGGGAAGAAAGCCACCTCTGTCGCATCCGTGAGGGAAAAATCCATACCAACATGGTTTTGATTAACCGCAGCCCGCACCAATTTCAGATTTGAGAAAGCAGCCGCACAGCCGTTGTCTGTGCGTACCAAATGATTCAGCAGATCACCCACTGTTACAACAGTCGGTGGCAACACCACTTCCTCTGACGCACGTCCGATCAATTGCTTGAACTTCGCGAAATACAAGACTTTCATTCTTCGTCCACAACGTGGCGCAAACCTGCGCGGAAATAATCATAGCCCGTATAAAGCGTCAGCGCCGCCGCAATCCACAGTCCCACCACACCCACCTTGGTAACACCGGGAATCAATGTATCGCCCGCAGGCCCTGCAATCAAAAATCCGATGGCAACGAGTTGCACTGTGGTTTTCCACTTGGCAATCTGCGTCACCGGAACCGACACCCGCAATTGCCCCAGGAATTCCCGCAGTCCCGACACCAGCACTTCACGCGCCAATATGATGATGGCCGCCCAGACATGGCCACCGCGCAAGATCTGGTCACCGCATAGTACCAGCAAGATCACCGCCACAAGAACCTTGTCGGCAATTGGGTCCAGCATCTTGCCGAGTGCTGATTGCTGCTGCCACTTGCGGGCCAGATACCCGTCAAAAAAATCAGTGATGGCAGCAATGATATAAATCAGCAGTGCCACCCAGCGCGCCGCCTCAACGCCCAAACCCGTCATCAACGCCGCCCTGTCAGTCCACAGCAATAATCCCGCCACCAGCGGCACCGCCAGAATTCGGCCATAGGTCAGGATGTTCGGAAGATTCCAAACTTTCGATACCGGGGCCAGGGGGGCCTGCTGTCCTGTACTCGCCATAACACTGCCTTAACGCGCGTCCGGATGGAAAAAATCATAAATGGTTTGCGCCAGTTGCTTGCTCACACCTTGCACCGCTGCCAAATCACCCACACCTGCGCGCGCAATCGATTTGGCCGATCCGAAGCTCTGGAGCAAGGCCTTCTTGCGCCCAGGACCAATCCCGGGAATTTCGTCCAGCGGGTTGACGCCAATGGCCTTGCTGCGCTTGGCCCGGTGCGTGCCAATGGCAAAGCGATGCGCCTCATCGCGCAGGCGTTGCACATAATAAAGCACGGGGTCCCGCGCTTCCAGCATAAAGCTGGGCTTGCCCGGAATGTAGAAATGCTCGCGCCCCGCGTCCCTGTCCGGACCCTTGGCCACACCCACCAGGGCCACATCATCAACACCCAATTCATCCAGCACAGCCTTCACCGCAAAAAGCTGCCCTGCGCCACCGTCAATCAGCAACAAGTCAGGCCATTGCTGTGGAGCACCTTCGTCGGTGTTTTCATCCTCGGCCAACAGTCGCGTGAAACGCCGGGTTAACATCTCCCGCATCATGCCAAAATCATCTCCCGCCACGTCAGGCGTCTTGATGTTGTACTTGCGATACTGCGATTTCATGAAGCCCTCAGGCCCCGCCACCACCATGCCACCCACGGCATAGGCGCCCTGGATATGAGAGTTATCGTAAATCTCGATGCGCTTCGGCGGCTCATCCAGTCCGAAGGCCTTGGCCACCCCATCCAGCAGTTTGGATTGCGAAGCTGTCTCCGCCAATTTCCGCCCTGCCGACTCCCGCGCATTGGTGAGCGCCTGATCCGTCAATCCCTTCTTCTCACCGCGCTGTGGTGTCGCCACCTCAACCTTGTAACCTGCATGGGCGGAGAACGCTTCTGCGTAAAGCTCCTGCTCTTCAAGTTCATGTGACAGCAAGATCAGCTTGGGGATCGGTCGGTCATCATAAAACTGGCCAATGAAACTGCCGAGAATTTCAGACAGTTCTGTGCTCTTGTCCACCTTCGGGTAATAGGCATGGTTGCCCCAGTTCTGGCCAGAGCGGAAAAAGAACACCTGCACGCAAGTGATGCCACCCTCCTGCGCCAACGCAAACACGTCAGCTTCATCCACACCCTGCGGATTGATACCCTGCGTTTGCGTCACAAAACTCATGGCCTGAATGCGGTCACGAAAACGCGCGGCTGTTTCAAACTCCAGAGCTTCCGCTGCCGCCTCCATTTTCTGCGCCAGTTCCGCCTTCACAGGACCGCCGCCCTTTTCAAGAAACACTTCCGCTTCAGCAACCAAAGCATTGTAATCGCTATCAGAAATATAATTCACGCAAGGGGCAGCACAGCGTTTGATTTGATGCAGCAAACAGGGTCGCGAGCGGTTGGAAAAATAACTATCCGAACACGTCCGTAACAAAAACGCCTTTTGCAAAGTGTTGATCGCGTGATTCACCGCACCAGCCGACGCGAAAGGCCCGTAGTAACTGCCCTTGCGATTGCGTGCTCCCCGGTGTTTCGCCAATTGTGGTGAGGGATGTTCCTTGGCGATGAGGATATAGGGAAAACTCTTGTCGTCCCGCAAAATCACGTTGAAGCGCGGCTTCAGTTTCTTGATCAGGTTCGACTCAAGCAATAACGCCTCGGCCTCTGTCGCCGTGACAAAAAACTCCATGTTGCAGGTAATCGAAATCATCAAGGCAATGCGATTGTTATGCCCCTGCCCCCGCGCATAATTTGAAACCCTGTTCTTGAGGTTCTTTGCCTTGCCCACATACACAACATCACCATCGGCATCATACATCCGGTACACCCCCGGCTTGTTCGGCAAGCGAGTCACAAAATCCCGGATCAGGTCAGCGCCGGTGAGTGGTGGTGAATCGGTCATGAGATGGAGTTTAGCGGAAGAACGGATAAGAAAACGACAGGTGTTATAGGCACGGCCTTGCCTGAAATCAGGATCCAAACAAATTCAATGCTGCATACTGCACCAGCATGATCGTCTTGCCGTCTATAATCTGTCCATCTGCAATCATTGCCAGTGCATCTTCAATCGTCACTTCCAGCGTCTCGATATCTTCGCCCTCGGCCGCATGTCCACCGCCCGCCGAAATCCGGTCGGAGGCCTCGTATTCAGCGATAAAAAAATGCACCCGTTCCGTCACTGATCCCGGACTCATGTAAACTTCGAAAATCTTGCGCGGGCTGCGCACCCGGTAACCGGTTTCCTGTTCAGATTCAGCGCGAATGCATTCGTCTGGTGAAAGATTGTCAAGTTTTCCGGCAGGCGTTTCAATCAGCAGCGCGTCATGCCCTGTGACAAAGGCAGCATAGCGGAACTGCCGGATCAGAATGATCGTGCGTTTCTGCAGATTATAAAGCAGGATCGTCGCACCATGTCCGCGATCATAGGTTTCGCGTTTTTGCTCCTGCCATGTGCCATCGTTACGCTGAAAATCCAGGGTGGTGGTTTTCAGTACCGCCCAGTTGTCGGACAACAGGGTTTCGCTCTTGATCCGGATGCGGTCTTTCAGACTCATGCTAGCGTCCCCGCTCAATCTCCACACCCACACTGCGCGCATTCGGAATGATATCCGGTTTCTCAACCCGCACCCGTGCTGCCAACACGCGTTTGTCTTTTAGGCAGGATTGCGCAACTTTCTCGCACAAGGTCTCAACCAGGTTGATATGGCCTTCAGCCAGAATACTCTCCACCTTCTTCGCAATGATCTCATAAGACACCACATGGCTGATGTCATCGTCCATCGGCGCATCGCTTTCCTGCACCGACAGATCAATATTGACGATGATCCGCTGTGGCTTCAATTTCTCATGTTCGTAAATCCCGATCAGTGCCAAACACTCAAGATCGCGCACGAAGACGTGTCGCACTCGCGCCTTGGCACTGGCCACGTGGTGGGAAATCATGGGTTTCTTGCTCATTCCGTCACCTCAACCACATCGGGGGTTTGCCACAGCAGATGTTGCCCGCCATCAAGCGCGATCATCTGGCCGGTCAAGGCGGGTTGCGACAAAATGAATTGCACCGCCGCCGAAATTTCAGCGGGCGAAGTACCGCGCCCCAGAAGCGTGAGCTGGCCCTGCTTTTCAAACTCTGCATCCGTCATCCGAGCCGATGGCAAGGCCGGGCCGGGGCCAATGGCATTGACGCGAATGCGCGGCGCCAAAGCCTGCGCCAAAGTGCGTGTCGCGGTCCATAACCCCGCCTTTGAAATGGTGTAGGAGAAGAACTCTGGATTGAGCTTCCACACCCGCTGGTCAATCAGGTTGATCACATTCCCGAACGCCCCGTCAGGCAACTGTTTGGCGAAGGCCTGGGCCAGCATCACGGGTGCACGCAGATTGGTGTCCTGATGCAGCGTCCAGCTTTGCTGCGTGATGGACCCCACCTCATCCGCCTCAAACAACGAGGCATTGTTGATCAAGACATCCAACGGCCCAAGCGCATTCACCGAAGCTGCCATGATATCAGACGGTGTTGCAATGGCGGCAAGATTGCCCTGCACCACCACGGCCTTGCGCCCCTTGGCGCGAACGACAGCCGCAACAGCTTCTGCTTCGTCCCTGGAGGCGTTGCAGTGCACGGCGATATCATATCCTGCCTCTGCCAAATCCAACGCCAACTGGCGGCCAATGCGCCTGGCAGCCCCGGTGATGAGTGCAGTGCGAAATGTCATGTCAGGCTTTCGGTGTTAAAATGACATAGTGTTTCTTGAGTGTCTTCACAGTTTCCCATGTGCCTTTGAACCCGGCGGGGATAATGAAAGCATCCCCTTTCCTGAAGCGCCAGGCCTTGCGCGAACCCGCCTTCTTCAGTTCCACCTCGCCAGAGATAATATGGCAGAATTCCCATTCATCATAGGTCACCAACACCTTGCCCGGTGTCGACTCCCAGATGCCACAGAACAACCGCCCCTCCTCTCCCTCAAAATGATTCCAGGTCTGAGTCAAGCGCTTGCCCGCCAAAAGCCTGGCCGGATCAGGCCCACCTTTCTCAGGCCTCGGCGCACCCCGTCCCTCGGTCTTCATGTGAATGATGTCTGGAATCATTTTGTTCTCCGCAACCACAAAGTGACCTCATCAGCCCTTCGGGCAGCTTCTCCAAAGGAGAAGCGACGTGCTGCACGGCCTCCCTAAACGTTCAGCATTGAGGGAGGACGACCAACGAGTCGCTTCTCCCCTGGAGAAGCTGCCCAAAGGGCTGATGAGTTCACTTTGTCTACCATGCACTTACACCCTGTAAAGCCCCACACGCGCCAGAAGATCATCCCGCCCGGGCACAAAATCACTCGCCACCCACCAATCCTCCAGCGCTACCAACGCCTGCCCCAGCTTCGGCCCCGCTGCAAACCCAGCCGCCAGCAGATCAGCACCCGTCAAAGGAAAAACAGGTGGCGTCCATTCCGAAGACATGGTCAGCAACGCCGACCAGCCCGCGTCATCCAGCCTCGCGCGCGATTTCGCCCAACTCACATGCACTGCATCAGGCCAGCTGACAACGCCAATGTGATACAACAGGCGCCGTCTTTCAGCTGACAACAATGCTGGCGACATCTCGGGTGCTGATAGGAATCGATGTATCCGCTCCGCCTCGTCATTTGACAGGCGCAGCTGAGTTTTCAAATCCTCAGGATGTTTCGCAAGCACAAAAAGCCGCAACAGCACATCGTTCGGCACCCGGCACAGGACACGCCAATCCTCCGTATGCGGAAGAACTACTTTGAGAACGCCTGTCTCGGCCATGAGCTTCAAAACCTTGACCGCCATCGGTGCAGCGAGCAGCTTCAAAAGTTCCTGCCGCACCCGTTCAACGGATAGCGTTTTCAGGCCCGATCTCAAACGCACGCAGGCCTTGAATCCCGCCTCATCCGGCTTGCCGCGGCCATACCATGCGTGAAAACGAAAGAAGCGCAGAATGCGCAAATTGTCCTCGCGAATGCGCTGGGACGCAGTGCCCACGAACCTTACCCTGCGCTTGAGTATATCCTCATAACCATTTGTAAAATCGTATATTTTTCCCCCGCCGTCACAATACATGGCATTGATGGTAAAGTCCCGCCGTGCCGCATCTGCCGCCCAGTCATCGGTGAAAGCCACAACCGCATGTCGGCCATCGGTTTCCACATCTTTGCGCAACGTCGTCACTTCAAACGCCGCACCTTGGTGGGTCACCGTCACAGTGCCGTGGGCCAGCCCGGTGGGGTGAACACCAAAACCGGAAGCCTTGGTAATGATCATCACATCATCAGGACGTAACGTGGTGGCGAGATCAACATCAGCCACCGGAACCCCCAGCAACGCATTGCGCACAGCCCCGCCCGCAACCCGGGTCACCCCGCTTTTGTTCAGTATACGGAGTATATTTTGCAGCCGTGGATCATTCAACCACACCTCATCCCGTAATGATGGAGCCTCACGCCTCAGCATGCTGAAACCGGTCACTCAGGTTTTTGATTATGCCCGCTGTCGCGCCCCAGATCTGTCGCGTTTCAAACGGATAGACATAGTAATACCGCGTCATGCCATTCCACACGCGGGACTGTGTTTCACGGTTCATGGAATCCAGCAAGAATGACAACGGCACATCAAATATGTCCTCGACTTCCTCTTCCTGCCGCGTGAACGCGTACCCCGGCAAAATCCGTGCAACAACGGGCACGATAAAATATCCGGTAACCGTGAGATAGCCGTCAAGGTAGCCCAGAGGCTGTACAAAGCGCCGTGTCAGGCCCGTCTCTTCCTCCGCCTCCCGCAAGGCCGCCTGCAAGGGTGTTTCGCCCGCGTCCATTCGCCCGCCCGGAAACGCAATCTGACCCGCGTGTTTAGACAGGTTTCCATGCCGTTGCGTCAACAAAACCGAAGGTCCCCGGTTTTCCAGCACACCCACCAGCACCGCAGCGGCCTTGGGCACAATGCCTTCCGGAATCATCTGCGCCTTGCTGTTCATGGCATCGTCACTGAGATCCCAGGTGACGGGGGCATCTGGGCGCAGGAATGTGCTGGCGCGGGTGCAGAATTGATCGAGCGTAATCATGGAAAATCCATACTTGGATCAATCAACCCTTCGAGGCTCGCAAGGGCTCGCACATCAGGGTGCGGGAATTCGGAAATCCTCACCCTGAGGTGCCCGCCCTCTTGCGGGCCTCGAAGGGCTGACAGAGCAAGCCTCATTGCGTAAATCACACCGCCACCCCAATCTCACCCGCAAGCGTCATCGGAAAAAACGCACCTCCCGACCAAACCCCAAACCACTCCCCCTCAACAACACCCAGCGCCACTACATCATAAAACAGACTCCTGACAACCAGCGCCTCCAGATTGGCCCGCACAAGAACATAGGGCTTTAAGCCATCCGTTCCCTCTTCGTCGGCAAAGCGCAGGGGATGTTCTGCATTCACTGTCACGTGATCATCCACATTGGTTTCAAACGAAATCACCTGTTGCCGGCCTGTGCCGGAGACAGCCATCCGCACCGCTACAAATGGCGCATCATCCACGCGAATGCCGCATTTCTCGACTGGGGTGACCAGGAAGTACTTGTCATCATCGCGACGGATCACCCGCGAAAACAAGGTGTAAAGCCGCTTCCGGCCGATTGGCGAATTCATGTAGAACCAGGTACCATCGCCTGCAATGCGCATGTCAATGTCGCCACAAAACGGCGGGTTCCACAGGTGTACGGGCGGCAAAGTGCCCCCTGCTTTCTGAACATCTTTTAACCCAGCCAATGGGTTGCTTGCGTCGCGGGCCTCCGCCATCATTGGTCCTATCGATCAGAATCGCTTCGTGTCGCCTCTTTTGCGCCATGCTGCGTCAGCAAACTACGTCGAACGCACAGGAAACATAGTGGAAGCCATGGCCAGCAGCAACGTCGCCTCAACATCGGTTCAGGAACTCGAAAACATTTCGGCCAAACTTGTGGCGGCACGGGAAAGTTTGAAAAACGTCGTCTACGGCCAGGATCAGGTGATTGATCTTTCCCTTGTCGCTATTCTTGCAGGCGGCCACGCACTGCTCGTCGGCGCACCCGGTCTCGCCAAAACCCGCCTCGCCGCCGCCCTGGGCAAGGTTCTGGGCCTTGACGACAAGCGTGTGCAATTCACCCCTGACTTGATGCCCGCAGACATTCTGGGTTCCGAAGTGCTCGATGAAGACGAGAAAGGCCGAAAGTCTTTTCGCTTCGTTCCTGGCCCCGTGTTCTGCCAATTGCTGATGGCTGACGAAATCAACCGCGCTTCGCCCCGCACCCAGTCCGCCCTGTTGCAGGCCATGCAGGAACATCATGTCACTGTGGCTGGTGCCCGGCATGATCTGCCCGGCCCCTTCCACGTGTTGGCGACGCAAAACCCGATTGAGCAGGAAGGCACCTATCCCTTGCCTGAAGCCCAACTCGACCGCTTCCTCGTGCAGGTTGATATTTCCTACCCGCCACTGGAAGCAGAACGCCGCATGCTGTTTTCCACAACTGGCAACGATGAAGCCCCGGCGAAAACCGTGATGGACACCGCTGACCTGATCGCGGCACAGCGTCTGGTGCGCACCATTCCCGTTGGTGAACAAGTGGTGGAAGCCATCCTCCGCGTCGTGCGCGCCGCCCGCCCGGGCCCTGATGCCGATAACATGATCAATGAGTCAATCGCATGGGGACCCTCGCCACGCGCCAGCCAGGCCTTGATGCTGGGCGCACGTGCCAAGGCCCTGCTGGATGGCCGTTTGGCCCCATCGCTTGATGACGTCGCAGAATTGCTTGATCCCGTGTTCAAGCACCGCATGGCGCTCAACTTCCAGGCCCGTGCTGATGGCAAAACCGTGGGCCAGATCATCACCCATCTGAAGTCGATGCTCGGCTAACCCGCATGGCCGTTTCGCAAACCCAAATTCACGCCCTCGCTCAAAGGGGTGAGGCGCTGTCGCAGGTGTTGCCGCCCCTGCTGGTGCGGGCGGAAAAAGTGGCGGCGTCGATCATCCTCGGCGTTCACGGCCGCAAGGCTGCCGGTCCCGGTGAAAGCTTCTGGCAATACCGCGCCTATGGTTTTGGTGACTCGACGCAACGCGTAGATTGGCACCGCTCCGCCAGATCCGACAAAGTCTATATCCGCGAGAATGAGTGGGAGAGTGCCAACACGCTTTGGGTCTGGGCCAACACGGGTCCGCGCATGGACTACAAGTCACATCTCTCAACGACCACCAAGTTGGACCGCGCACAGGTCATTGCGCTTGCCATGGCCTCTCTGGCCATGCGCGGGCACGAACGCATTGGTGCCCTGGGCTCCCCCCGCACCGCTGCCCATGGCCGCATGGCCTTGATGCGCGTTGCCGAATGGGTGGCGGAAAAACGTGACACCGCTATGCCTGCAATAGCCTCACGGCAGCGCCGCGCCGCAGTATTGCTTGTCTCGGATTTTCTGGAGCCGCTGGCAGACATGCGTCGCAGTTGGACAACCCTGGCTGAAGCGGGCCTCAAGGGCCACATCGTGCAAATCGCCGATCCCGCTGAAGAATCCCTGCCCTTCGATGGCCGCAATGAATTCCTCGGATTGGATACATCGGCCACCTACCTCGCCCGCAAAACCGAAAACCTGCGCGCCGCCTATGTCAAAGCCTATGGTGATCATCGCCAGCAGTTGCGCGACGTGGCACGATCCTTGGGCTGGAGCTTTACGGTGCACCGCACCGACGAAGCCCCGACCCGTTGCCTGCTGCCACTCTACACCCACATCAGCGGTGCCGCCCGCTTCAACGCCGCAGCTTCGGCATGAGCGGTTTTTTGAACGCCCTGCAATTCGGCACACCGCTGGCTTTGTTCGGCCTGTTGAGCCTGCCCATCATCTGGTGGCTGCTGCGCTTCACGCCACCGCGGCCACAGCAAGTGAAATTCCCGCCCATCAACATTCTGATGGGCTTACCCACGCAGGAAGAAACACCTGACAAAACACCCTGGTGGCTGCTGTTGCTACGGCTCGGGCTTGCGGCCCTGCTGGTGTTCGCCGTCTCGCAACCGTTCCTGCAACCCAAAGGCACTGATATTTTGCCCCGCGGCCATCGCCTTGTGGTGGTCGATAATGGCTGGACCTCAGCACAAACATGGTTCGCACGCCGGGATTTCCTATTGCAGATTCTGGAACAGGCCCGCGTTGATGGTGCACCAGTAACATTACTGGGAACAGCCCCAACGCCCGGCGCTTTGTCTGAATTAAAACGCCCGGCCCGCGATGCCCTGGACCGTGCCCGGCTGATGAAACCGTCTGCGCTGTCAACTGATCGTGTAGCGCTCGCAACAAAAATCAAATCCGCCGACCTGAAGGATGTGGACTCAGTGATCTGGCTGTCTGACGGTGTCGATTCAAAATCAGCGGCCGCTTTTGAAACTGCATTGAAAGCGATCGCTCCGCTTCGCATCTATGCGCCTGCGGCCCGGGAGGTACCAATGGCGCTGGCTCCACTGGCCTTCGAAGCCAACGACATCAAGGTCACCGCTCTGCGCAATCCGTCGGGACCAGTAACCGCATCCGTCAAAGCCATCGCCACCAATGGCCGCACCTTAATTGAAGCCCCTGTTGAATTCGGCAATGCTTTAGAAAAGCAGATCACCATCAACCTGCCTACAGCACTGCGCAACGACATCAGCGCCATCGCAATTGAGGGTCAGGATCACGCCGGTGCCCGCCAACTTTTTGATGATCGTTGGCGCCGCCGTTCCATTGCCTTGCAAAGCGGAGATTCGAGCCAATCGGCACAACTCCTGCTCGCTCCACTGCATTATGTAAAGCGCGGCCTTGAACCCTATGCCGAATTGCAAGAACCAGAAAACGCCACGGAGCTTGCAGCTCTGATTGATGCTGGCCTGTCCATGCTCGTGATGGCCGATGTCGGAGCCATTGACGACACCATGTCGCAAAAACTGAATACATGGATTGCCAGTGGTGGAATTCTGCTGCGTTTTGCAGGGCCACGTCTTGCCGCTGCGCAAGACAATTTGTTGCCTGTCACGCTGCGCCAGGGCGACCGTTCGCTGGGCAGTTCCCTCAGCTGGGAAGTGCCACAGGGCCTTGCCGCCTTTCCTGAGAACAGCCCCTTTGCCGGGATCCCTGTTGATCCATCGGTCAAGGTGCAAAAACAGGTTCTCGCAGAGCCGTCGCCCGATCTCACAGACCGCACCTGGGCCAGCCTAGAGGATGGCACGCCTTTGGTCACGGCTGAAAAACGTGGGAAGGGACTGGTTGTTTTGTTTCATGTGACGGCCAATGCCAATTGGTCAAACCTGCCGTTGTCGGGTCTGTTTCTGCAAATGTTACAGCGGGTCGCGGGCCTCGATGCTGCATCGACACAGACCAACACCACTTCATCCGATGCCAACTTCGTGCCCAGACTTTTGCTGGGTGGGGACGGTAACCTCGTGGCACCGGATGGCAGCATTCAGCCGGTCACCCCGGCGGCCATGGACAAAGCCACGGCGTCTTTCGCAACACCACCCGGCCTCTACATGCGACAGGGCCGCGAGCGCGCCATAAATCATGTGCTTGATGCCGGTGTGCTTGCTGCCATGCCGTCCAGCATTTCCACCCTTCCCTACACTGAGGCCCCGCGACAAGACTTGGCCCCCAGGCTGTTTGCCGCCGCCGCCTTGTTTTTCTTGCTCGACACCCTTGCTACCATCTGGCTTGGTGGTGGGTGGAAGCGAGCTGCCACAGTTTCTGCAACGTTGTTTGCGCTCATCGTGCTGCACCCCATGCCACAGTCAGTGCAAGCTGAAATCACCATCTCTGAATCCGACATGAAGGCCGCGCTGCAAACGCGTCTGGCTTATGTGAAGACAGGAGCCAGTGATTTGGATGACACCAGCGCTGCGGGTTTGCGTGGCCTCACGCTCGTACTCACCGACCGCACCTCGGCAACACTGGCGGACCCGGTAGGCGTTGATATTAACACCGACGAACTGGTGTTCTATCCGCTGCTCTACTGGCCCGTGCCGGAAAACGCCGAGCCCTTGTCTGACGCCACCCGCACCAAGATCACCGCCTATATGAAAAACGGCGGCACGATTTTCTTTGATACGCGCGATGGAGGTCTGGATACATCCCTCAATGGCGGCGGTAACACAGCTTTGCAGACTCTGCTGTCAAAGCTTGATCTGCCGCCACTTGAACCTGTGCCCCAAAACCACGTGTTGACTCGCAGCTTCTATCTGCTTGACCGTTTCCCGGGCCGCTATGAAGGCCCCGCTCCCTGGGTTGAAACCCAGACGACAGGTGAAAGCTTGGCGTCCGGTGCTGCCGATGGCGTGTCATCCATCATCATCGGTGCCAATGACTATGCCGCCGCCTGGGCCATGAACGACAATGGCGATGCCTTGAACGCCGTTGTTCCGGGGTCTGACCGCCAGCGCGAATTTGCTTTCCGCACCGGCATCAACATCGTCATGTACGCACTCACCGGAAACTACAAAGCCGACCAGGTGCACGTGCCTGCCCTGCTGGAAAGACTGGGCCAATGAGCGGCTGGAACATTTCATTTTCACCTTTCATCGCCTGGCCGCTGTTCTGGGCCGCCTGCGTTTTTGCAGGTCTTCTCGCCGCCGCCCTGATCTATCTCAACCGCCGAGGCTGGCCCTTGCGTATCGCTGGTTTGGCGCTCGTGCTTGCCGCGCTCTCAAACCCGGTTCTGAATGCTGATGATCGCGAGCAACTGTCTGACATCGTCGCGGTGATCGTGGACGACAGTGCCAGCCAGGCCATCGGCAACCGCCGCCAGCAAAGCGAAGATGCGTTGAAACAGGTGCAGGACCGCATTGCTGGTCTCGGTCACACGGAAATGCGCCTGGGCCGCACCGTCACCGGAACAACACCAGATACCGACGGTACACGGGTTTTCGCGGCGCTGGCCAAAACCATGGAATCGATCCCACCCGAACGTTACGCCGGCGCCATCATTATCACCGACGGACAAGTTCATGATGTACCGAAGGTGCTGCCCCCAGATGTGGCCAAGGCCCCATTGCAAACCTTGCTCACCGGATCAAAACGCGAAACAGACCGCCGCGTCATCATCGAGCAAGCGCCGCGCTTTGTCATCGCGGGCCAGGAACAACCCATCACCTTCCGTGTCGAAGATACACCCGCCACGGGGCAACCCGTTGAGGTAACCATCCGCCTGCCCGACGGTAAGGAAGAGAGCCTGCAACTGCCCGCCAATGAATCCCATACCTTCAATCTGAAAATTGAACGCGCGGGTCAGAACGTGGTCGAGATTGCAGCCGCTCCCCGTGAAAATGAAGTGTCGTTGTCAAACAACCGCGCCATCGCTGTCATCAAAGGCATTCGGGACCGTTTGCGCGTGTTGCTGGTGTCCGGCGAACCCCACCCCGGCGAACGCACATGGCGTGACCTGCTGAAATCTGATGCCTCGGTAGACCTTGTGCATTTCACTATTTTGCGCCCGCCGGAAAAGCAGGACGGTACCCAAACCCGCGAACTCTCACTCATTGCATTTCCAACCCGCGAATTGTTCATCGACAAGATCAAGAGTTTTGATCTGGTGATTTTTGACCGCTATCGCTTGCAGTCGATCCTGCCGGACGCCTATCTCGCCAATGTGGTGCAATATGTGAAAGACGGCGGGGCCGTGCTGATCGCGTCTGGCCCCGATCTCACGGCGGTGGATGGCCTCTATGCTTCGCCGCTTGCCGAAGTCATGACGGCCAGCCCCACAGGCGACATCACGGAACAGGCCTTCCGCCCCAATGTCACCAATCCCGGCCTGCGCCACCCCGTTACCAAAAATCTTGTGGGGTCAAATCCCGATGGCACGGAAACCTGGGGCCGCTGGTTCCGCCTGATCGACGCAACGCCTGCCGCCGATACCCAGACCTTGTTGGATGGCCCCGATAACAAACCACTGCTTGTGCTGGGCCACATGGGCGAAGGCCGTGTGGCCCAATTCCTGTCAGATCAGGGCTGGCTTTGGGCCCGTGGCTTTGATGGTGGCGGCCCGCAAATGGAATTGTTGCGCCGCATCGCGCACTGGCTGATGAAAGAACCTGACCTTGAAGAGGAAGCACTGCTCATTCGCGGCGAGGGTCAAAACGTCGTGGTCGAACGCCGCACCATGTCCGACACCGTTGCCCCCATCACCCTTACTGGCCCCGACGGAAAGGACGAGATCATCGCGACGACGGAAATTTCACCGGGCATCTTCACCGGGCGAAAAGCGTCCTCTGCCACCGGCATCTACAAGGCGACCGACGGCACCCTCACCACCATTGCCGCCATCGGCAGCAGTGACGACAAGGAAGCGGGCAATGTCATCGCCACAGCTGACGTACTTGCACCCGTCACAGCCCAAACCCGCAGCGGCGCCTTCTGGATCGAAGACGGCCTGCCCCGCTTGACCAAGGCCGATGCAAGCAGTCTCATGGCTGGCGGATCATGGGCAGCGATGCGCGACAACAAACAATTCAAGGTCACCGCAACCCGCGAAGTGGCACTGTTCTCAACCCTCGCCAGCCTGGCTGTCCTGTTGTTGGCCGTGGCTGCCATGTGGTACAGGGAAGGACGGTAACCCAAACGTTCAAGCAATTGTGGTGGGATGAAGAGGTTAACTTGAGAGTTAGCCGTGAAAAACCCCACGGGTCTCGCCGGGAACTTCCCGCCATGTTGCCAAAGGCAAGAAACAGTCTACCCCACATGCCGATGCTGCGCCATCATCAACCCCTGTGCTTCCGCCAACGCATCTTCCACCAGTTCCAGCGCCAGCAAACGCTTCGGATCAACGGGTCCGGGCATCAGCAGCTGACCTTCTGGCACCTGCGCAAATCCCACCCGTGCATAATAGGGCGCGTCACCAACCAGCAGCACCAAACGGTGGCCCTGTGACTTTGCCTTGGCCAGTGTTTCGCGCATCAGGGCAAGGCCAATGCCCAGGTTTTGCCGCTCCGGATGAATGGCAAGGGGGCCGAGGAGCAGGGCTTTGGTTCCTTTGGCACCAATGGCGATGGGCCAGTAGGAAATGCTGCCGACAACACCCAGTTCCGTGTCCCGCACCACCTGCGACAGGCCCTCAGCCGGAGAACTTCCCTCGCGCAGCAGGTAGGAACTCTTGCTGCGCCGATTTGTCCCGAAGGTCAAATCCAGCAGATGCTCGATGGTATCATGGTCAGAAGCAAGGGTGGGTGAAAGCAGGAAGGGCGACGGCATAGTGGGCTCTCTGTCAACAACGGAACTGTGCGGCCCGCCCTTTTGACAAAGGTCAGGCGTTGCGGCGTGAGGTGCTGCGTCGTCGCGTGTTATGGGTGAACCCTGTCATGTGCAGCGGGCCATAGCGGCGGATGAGATAGGCGTCAATTACCAAAATTCCGGGTGCGGCAGATTGCGTGTCAGCTCTTCAATGCGCCGCCGTGTGCCTGCGTTTACACGCTCGGGCAATTCATCCGGACTAAAGAAGCGCGCGTCGGCAATTTCTAGGTTGGGTTTGAACGCCCGCTGTTCAAATTCGCGCAGCACATAAAACGCCAGATGGTCTCCGGCCATCTGCGCATGGTTGCTGAAAATACCGGCAAGGAGCAGCGGCCCTGTGGCAAAAATCGCGGCCTCTTCTTCCACTTCGCGCAAGGCCGCCTGCAAACACGTCTCACCGCGCTCCACGCCTCCGCCGGGAAAAATCCAGCCCGGCGTATAGGTCTGCTTCACCAGCATGAAACGCCCCTGCCCGTCGATGACGGCCGTCCGAGACCCCAGCGTCATGCCGCGCGTCCAGCGCATCACCGGGCGCACCATCATCAGCCGCAGTTTTGTGAGCGGACTGCGGCTGATGTTATGCTCTTCATTGACGCCCAAAGCCTGACTTGTATCCACCCTGCAACCGCCCTATTGAAACGCCTGATTTGAAACGACCGGACACTGCCTAGCCCCATGCGGCAAATCTTCAACATATTTTTCAAGGCCGAAGACACAAGGCCGTTTCTGGTATTGTTTTGTTTGCTGGTGGGGGGCCTGGCCGAGGCCATGGGTATTGGCACCTTGCTGCCCGTGACCAGTGCAGTTTTGAACCCCAGCGGTGCCAACCCTTCGATGTTTGAGCAAATGATCCGCAATAGTTTCGCCTACGCGGGTGTTGACCCCAATTTCACCAATCTCATGTTGCTGATCGTGGCCATCATGACAGTACGCTCCCTTTTGTTATTCGCGGCCTTGAGCTATGCTGGCATCACCGCAGCGCGCGTGGCCAATGCCTTTCGCAGCCGCCTGATCCGCGCCATTCTGGAAGCACGCTGGAGCTTTTATGCAAATCAAAGCGGTGGTCAGGTGGCCACCACCCTGAGCAATGATGTGTCCCGCGCGGGCGAGGCCTATTTGACCTTTGCTACAGCGGCTGCCTGCTGGGTACAAATTGTTGCCTATGCAACCATTGCAGCACTGATCAATTGGCACGTGGCACTGGCGGGTATTCTGGGTGGCATTCTGATCGCGCTGCTCTCAGCCAAGCTGGTGAAAATTTCGCGCCGGGCCGGCTACAAGCAATCAGACCGTCTCGGCACCATGACCACGGATATTGTGGAAATGCTGCACAACATGAAGGCGCTGAAATCCATGCACCGCTATGGCCCCTTGCTCGCCCACATGGACCATGTGCTGGAGCGGCTGAAACGCAGCCTCTATGCGGCCAGCCTGTCGAAAAACGGACTGACCTACGGCAACGACATGCTGGTGACCTTGCTGATCGGTGGTGGTGCCTATCTGGCCCACGTTAAAGGCAATGTGTCGATCCCGGAATTGTTTGTCTTCGGCGTGCTGTTTTTTCAGGTCGTATCCTATGCATCGAAACTGCAAAAACAGGTACAGATCGCCGCGCAATATGAGGGCGCTTACGTGCGCGTATCGGAGGAATTGGAGAAGGCCCGGGCGGAAAAGGAAATCAACCTGGGGCAAGCCCTGCCCGAACTGGGCAAAGGCATTCGCTTTGAACAGGTTGATTTCAGCCACACTGAACAACCCGTGCTCAAAGGCCTGAACGTCGAAATTCCTGCCAACGCCATCACCGTTATCCAAGGTGCGTCCGGCGCTGGCAAGACCACATTGCTGGATTTGCTGGTGGGTCTCTTGCGCCCACAAGGTGGTGTGGTGCGGATTGGTTCGGCTGATCTGAATGATGTTGATGCCGTACAGTGGCGCCGGATGATCGGCTATGTGCCTCAGGAACTCTCACTGTTTCATGACACGATCCGCGCCAACATTACGCTCTATGATGAGGCAGTGAATGATGCTGCAGTGGAGGAAGCCTTGCGCCTGTCTGGCGTGGCGGCCTTTGTGCATCAATTGCCGGGTGGCCTCAATACTGACGTCGGCGAGTTCGGCGGAAAACTGTCAGGCGGCCAGCGCCAGCGCATTTCTCTGGCCCGCGCACTCGTCACCCATCCAAAGCTGCTGATTCTTGATGAAGTAACGAGCGCGCTCGATCCTGAAACCGAAGACGCCATTGTCTCCAACATTGCAGAACTGCGCGGGCGCTACACCATCATCGCCATCACCCATCGCCCCGCCTGGACGCGCATCGCCGACAGGCTTTACACGTTACAGGGCGGCACTGCAAAACTGCAAACGCGCCCGCGAGGAAAACATTGATGATTACGGTCAAACCCGTCACCGACAAAAAGTCGAAACATGATTTCCTGTTGGCCCCCCATGCTGTGCACGCTGGTGACCCGCATTGGGTCGCACCCTTGTTTCTCGAACGCGATGAACATCTTGATCTACGCAAAAACCCTTACTTCGAGCATGCTGAAGTGCAGTTGTTCGTAGCCTACCGTGACGGCAAACCCGTGGGCCGCATCTCCGCCCAGAACGACACACTACGCCTCGAAACCCATAAGGATAACAAGGGCATGTTCGGTTTCCTTGACGCGGTGGATGAGGCAGAGGTGTTTGCCGCTCTGGTCAAGGCCGCAGGCGATTGGCTGAAAGCCAAGGGCCGCACCGGCATGATCGGGCCCTTCAGTTTTTCCATCAATGACGAAATGGGTATGTTGGTCGACGGCTTTGACACGCCCCCCAACATGATGATGGGTCATGGCAAACCCCACTTTGCACCGCGCATGGAAGCGCTCGGATTTGTGAAGGCGAAAGATGTGATCGCCTATCACTACGACCTCGGACCCCTGCCCGCGATTTTGCAACGGGTGCAAAAGCGCGCCATGGCATCCGGCGACTTCAGCATCAGACCGTTGAAGTTGTCAGAGATGAAAACCGAGATCCGTTTGATCATGGACATCTTCAACGATGCCTGGTCCAACAACTGGGGCTTTGTGCCATGGACGGGCGCTGAGCTTGACAAGCTGGGCAAGGACCTCAAACTACTCGTCAATGGCAATTACGGATACATCGCCAGCTACAAGGGCGAGCCTGCGGCCTTCGTGGTCACGCTGCCAAATCTGAACGACTGGATCAAGGGCATGAACGGCAGGATCTTGCCCTTCAACTGGGCCAAACTGATCGGCCACATCATCCGGAAAAAACCAACATCCTTCCGCATGCCGTTGATGGGTGTACGCCGCAAATTCCACGGCACGGCCGTCGGGTCTTCGCTCTCGACTTTGGTCATCGACGCGGCCCGCGGTTACCATGTGGGCCGGGGCGGCAAGACGGCAGAGCTGTCGTGGATCCTTGAAGACAATTATCCTGTGCGCAAGATTATCGAAGCCTTCGGTGGCGTACCCTACAAAACCTATCGCATCTACGAGAAGGCCCTGTGAGCGATTGGCGTTGCGTCGTCCTCGCAGCAGGACGAGGTGCCGATGACCCCATGGCACGGGCCTTTGGTGTGGCGCACAAATGCAACTTGGCCATCGCCGGAAAGCCGATGCTGAAATGGGTGCTGGACGCGTTGCGCGGAACCGCGATCGCAAAGCCCTATGTGATCGTGATTGATGATGCCAAAGCCCTGGCCGTCGCGCAGGACCTTGACATCATTGGCGCTGAAAACTCCGCACCTGCATCCGCCATTGCAGCCATCACCCACATCAATCATTTTCCGGTCCTGATCACAACAGGCGACCATCCTTTGCTGACGCCAGAAATACTCAATCACATGCTGCACGAAGCAGAAGCCGCGCAAGCCGATGTACTGGTTGGCCTGGCCACGGCCGAAACCATCACCGCTGCTTATCCTGACACCCGACGCACCTATTTCAATCTGGGCGGAACGCGGGTTTCAGGCTGCAATCTCTTCGCCGTTAAAACCAGGGCTGGCCTGAAATTGCTGGAACGTTGGCAGCACCTGGAACGCAACCGCAAAAAACCGTGGAAACTCGTTGGTGCGTTCGGCGTCAAACCTATTGTCTGGTTTGCTTTGGGCCTGCTGACATCAGAACGCGCATTTGCATATATTTCTCAGAAACTGGGAATTGTCGTCCGCCCGGTGTTCTTGCCTTTCGCCGAAGCGGCGATTGATGTTGACAAGCCCGCGGACCATGCGCTGGCGGAAACGATTTTGACACGTCGCATGGTCCACAAACAGTGATAGTTCAAACTGCGCCAATCCCCGGCCTGAAATCCCGCGCTGCCCAATGACCAATCTTTCCTGCACCGCCATGGCGCAGGGCGGTTTTGAAACCATAGTGCCGCGCCAACCGCGTCAGGGCCAATTGCAGCACGGCCTTCCCTGCCCGGCGCGGCAAATTCAGTCGCATCTCCGCCTGCTCCAGCCCGCCCGCCATGCAGCAGACGTGTAAAAGAATTCCAGACAACTCCGGCCCCACAGCGTCCAGCGCCCGGTGCAACAGCTCGCGTGCCGCCAGTGAGACCTCAGTCAGTTTCTCAATATGGTTGTCGCTGATCTGCGCTTGCCGCCCGCCTGAAGCGCCCTGCGCCTCATACGACATGGTGACGCGTGCGCCGAGATGAGCCCGCTCATAATCCACCCGCAAACGTTCGCCCGCCCGCAGTTGATCAACATCAATCACGGCTGTGCCATCCACATTTTTCAGAAAGGCAAGCCGCAGCAAAGGACTCTCTCCACTGTCCAACACCGGTTGCACCAGACTTCCGCTGACACGAAACAAGCCTGGTGCCTTTTCTTCCAGCCGTCCCATCTGCTGAAGCTGATCAAGAATTTTTGAATTGCGCGATGACATGGGCTTGCTGGCCGCAGCCCCTGGCTTTTGCATGTGCCAACGGCCTGTACGCCAAAAAAACGTGGCGTTTTCTGGCACGGTTGCGGTCTTGGTCTGGGCGGATCGGGCATCATGAAACATGTTCGTACTCCTTCTAGGAAAGAGTTCTAGAACAAAAATGGAACAGAATCAATCCCTATTTTAGGAGGCCAATTTAGGACGCATGTGACACCCGGTTTTCCTGTTCGTGCATGATCTCAGAAGCCGCCACAAAGTGATCATAGCACAGCACCATTCCCACCTCGTCCGACGTCGTGCGCAGCGGCAATTTCAGCCAGTATTGCACCACATGTTCCTTGTTCACGATGGGCCCCCGCACCACGCCCTGGGTGGGCAGGGCATGTTCAATGGTACGGCGGTATGCAGCCTGCCAATAGTCCACCTTGTTGGCGCACGGCAGTTCCGCCACCAGCAGACCTGTCACTTCAATATCGTAGATATCACGGAGCCTTGTTCCGGCGAGGCGCACACGGCATTTTTGAAAATCCGCATGCACGTCCACGAGGCTGATTCCCGGCAGCAGCCGCGGCACCCGCGATGGATTGATATCAGCCCGGCCGGGAATGGCATTTGTTCCTGCCATTTCAAGCCAATAGTCATAGAGTTGGCGTTGCTCCGGCACAATCAATTGTGCACGAAACGCCTGTGTGCCTGAACCACGTTCCACTGCCGCCCCGTAATGTCAGTTCCGGTTCAAACAACCGAATCGACGCCTTTATGAATCGGCGACTCCTGATCCGCAAGAGTCAGGGCAATAAAAATTTTGTTGCTGTAAATCTGTTTATTGCACAGGTGCGTACGGGCCGGTCTTGCCCTGGGCCCAATCCCAATAGGTCAGCAAGATGCGCGCCTTGTTGAACGACATGGTTTCAAACATGCCCTGAAGATCGGCAATTTCGCGGTCACGCGTCACCAGCGGCATTTCGGCATCCTGCATGCGCTTCAGCAAACCACCCACGGCACTGCGTGGATAGCCTGCGGCTTTCAGCATGATGACAATCGCATCACCCTGCAGGTCACCCAGGATACGGGTCATTGTGGATGTGCTCACCTGCATGATCGCCGACAGTTCTTCCGCCGCGACCTCAATATGCCCGCGCGCCGCGCGCTCCAATCCCTCAAGCAAAGCATGCTGGCTCAGGGGTTCCGGCTCGGCATCATCATCGGTTTGCGTCGCCATCGTAATTTTCAGAATCTTTGTCAGCGTTTCTGAATCGGTCAGGAAGCGCGTGAGAATGAAGCGCCGCAATTGTGCGGGCGCCAGCCAGAATAATTCAAACGCAAAAGGTGCCTGGAAGTCATGGCGCGTCGCCAGTGGCGCTAACAGCTCTTCATTATTTTCGCACAGCACCAGCAGTGACTGGAAACCGTCATGGGAAATTTCCGCTTCCACATTGCGCACCAGCGTCAAGACCACAGAAGGATCACCTGACTTGATGAGCACATCGCTGATCGGACGAGTCAACTTCCGGCGGCGTGCGATCATACGCAATTTTGCAGATTCACCTTCCTGCACCACGGACTCCAGATCCTTGTCAGTCAGATGCGCGCAGTCCTCCAGCAAGGGACCAGCCACTTCCACGCGCGGATCACGGATCAAACGCGCCGCCAGCAAATGTGGCGGATTGTCCATCATCGCCAGCCGCTGGGACAACATGACGAGTGGTTTCAAATCAAGACGCGGCACCAGACGCAGCAGAGTATCAGCCGCCAATGCACGCTCCTGCGGCAAGCCGGCGGAATTGCCAGCCGCCATCATGTCGAGAAGCGAACGCGTGAGTTCAGCCAGGTCCTGCCCCTCTGGAACGGGCAAGTCATCGGCAAGGCTGCGTTGTACCGCCTCGTCGAGAGCAAGGCCGGTGGCCGCCACCGTATCCAGCTCGGCAGGCACAATGCGTGACAGGTCGTGCTCAGGCGCAGGCCGGTTGGTCGCGTCTTCCTCATCACCAAAATCCGCAGCCTCGCGGAGATAGACAGTGCGATCATCAGCCGTGGGTTTGGCCAGCAACAGCCGCCAGATGTTTTCAAGCTCAAGCTGAACCGCCCGTTCAGCCACTTCTTTTTTGAGCGCTTCATCACTTTCCGATGTGTCGGCTTTCTGCTCATCCTTGCCGGGTTCCGGCACATAAGTGAAATTTTCGTCAAAGCTGCCATTCAACGCAGGTTCGACAGTTGCAGGAGCAGTCTCCAGAACCACGTCTTGCTCAATCGGCAAAACCTCAACGTCAACCGACTCGTGCAAAGCTGGTTCCGGGGCGATCGCAGGAATCGACGCTGCGACCACCTCTTCCGCCACTGCCAATGGCACCTCGGCAACGATCTTCACGGGCGCTTCAGGTTGCGGCACCGCAATGATTTCGGGCTGTGGCACAACAATGGCCACGGGTTCCATAGCAACAGGAACGGGTTGCGGCACCAATACAGGCACAAGATCAGGCACAACGACATCGGGCTTCTTCAGCCGCGCTGTCAGGTTGCGGAATGCATCGGCTGAAATGCGGGGCTTTGTTGCAATGGCAGGAGGTGCCATCACATTCACTGCCACTTCGGTCTGCTGTTCAGACATGCGTATCCGTAGTCCCTTTGTGTTCCCCGCGCCAACTTGCAGCAGAGTGTTTCAACTTTGATTAATGCTGAACAGACATTGCACGTATTCGAGGCGTTCCTTCCGCCTTATGGTTAACAGCGGGTAAATATTCCGGGCCGCACTGGCACATCGCCGGGTAAATGCTTAGATAGGCTGAAAGATTTGTGAGGCACCATGACCAATTCCACGCCGCCAACGGCCCAAAAGCGCCACTATGTGACGACATGGCACGGCATCGAGAAGCAAGACGACTATCACTGGCTGAAGGACGAGAACTGGCAGGAGGTGCTGCATGATCCGAAATTGTTGAAGCCGGATATCCGCACCTATCTCGAAGCCGAGAACGCCCACACAGCCTCAGTCATGGATGACACCAAGGTCATTCAGGACATGCTGTTTGAGGAAATCAAGGGCCGCATCAAGGAAGACGATTCATCAGTTCCCTCGCCCGATGGCCCCTATCTTTATTCCTCAGCCCATGTGAAAGGCGGGCAGTATCCGCTGGTCAAGCGCAAGCTGCGCAGTGGCGGCGAAGAAGAAATCCTGTTTGACGGCAATGCACTGGCCGAGGGCAAACCCTATTTCAGTTTCGGTGGCATCATGGTGTCACCTGATCACACACAGGCGGCCTGGAGTTTCGATGACAAAGGTTCAGAATTCTACACGCTGAAATTCCGCGACCTCGCCACAGGCACCGACAGCAGTTATGAACTCAGCAATACAGGCGGTGGTGCAGTCTGGTCGCCCGACCAGAAACACATTTACTATACCCTGCAGGACGACAACCACCGCCCCCTCAAAACCTTCCGCCATACTGTCGGCACAACACAAGCCAGTGATGTGTTGGTCTTCGAAGAAAAAGACACAGGCATGTTTACAGGCGTAGACCAGACCCGCAGCAAACGTTTCGTCACCATCGACGTCAACGACCATGACACGTCCGAAGTCTGGTTGCTGGACACGGAAATTGCCGACGCCAAACCCGTCTGCGTGGCACCACGCAAGCGCGGATTCGAATATGAACTTGATCACCACGGCGACAGTTTCATCATCAAGACCAACAAGGACGACGCTGAAGACTACAAGTTGATGATAACCCCTATCAGCAAGCCCACGCCGGAAAACTGGGTGGACCTCGTGCACCACCGCCCCGGCATTTTTCTCGTGGGATTCATCGTATTCAAACATTGGCTTGTCCGCATGGAACGCGAAAACGCCCTGCCCCGCATCATCATCCGCAATGTCGCGACAACTGAAGAACACGCTATCGACTTTGCTGAAGAAGCCTATTCCCTTGGCTTTGGCGACATGCGCGAATATGATACCAACACCCTGCGCTTCACCTATTCATCCCCCACCACCCCGGCGCAAGTCTATGACTACGACATGGCCACACGTGAACGCGTGCTCATGAAAACCCAGGAGGTGCCATCAGGTCACGAACCTTCTGACTACATCGCCCGCCGCGTCCTCGCCCCCGCCTATGACGGTGAAATGATCCCCGTTACGTTGCTATATCACAAGACAACCAAACGCGACGGCACAGCGCCCCTCTGGCTCTATGGCTACGGCTCCTATGGCATGTCCATGCCCGCAGGTTTCAACACCAATATTCTCTCACTTGTGAATCGGGGCTTCGTCTACGCCACCGCCCACATTCGTGGCGGCCAGGAAAAAGGCCGCCGCTGGTACAAGACTGGCAAGCTGGAATTCAAGACCAACAGCTTCAAGGACTTCATTTCCGTCGGCGAATATCTGGCCGCAAACAACTTCACCTCACGCGGAAACATCGTGGCCCAAGGCGGCAGTGCTGGCGGCTTGCTCATGGGTGCAGTCGCCAACATGCAGCCCGACCTGTTCAAAGCCATCGTCGCCGAAGTCCCCTTCGTCGACGCCCTCACAACTATGCTCGACGACACCCTGCCCCTCACACCGCCGGAATGGCCCGAATGGGGCAATCCCATCGCCGACGAAAAAGCCTACAAAACCATCGCGTCCTATGCACCCTACGAAAACGTCAAGGCCCAGGCCTATCCCCACATCTACGCCCTGGGCGGCCTCACCGACCCCCGTGTCACCTATTGGGAACCCGCAAAATGGGTGGCAAAACTCCGGACACGGAACACCTCGGATAATCTGCTCCTCCTGAAAATCACCATGGACCAGGGCCATGGCGGTGCGTCGGGACGCTTTGACCGGTTAAAAGAGGTAGCGGAAGTTTATGCGTTCGGGCTGCTGGTAACGGAGAAAATTGACAGCGTCAGCGGGTCGGTATAAAAAGGTAATACCTTTAACTCCGGAGTGGTATAGATGACAAACACTGC
>CAXTKL010000014.1:0-40467 GCA_964244825.1 uncultured Aestuariivirga sp. | reverse complement strand
GGGGCGGTTGCTCCTTCGGCGCTGGGTGACCAGTCTCTCCCGCAGCGGGCGGTTACGGTGTCTGGTTTAAGCTTCGGGGCCGGGAAGTCAAGCCTTCGCCGCAAGTTGCGTAATGTCTTCCCAGTGAAAAACCTCCAAACCCTCACCAGGCCGCAAAACATTTCGCGCCATGGCAGTCCCCAGAGTATCCACTTCTATGCCCCGGTATTTGGCAAGACCGCCAAATAACAGCGGCTTGAGCCATGGCCACAGCGCCAGCATCACTCCCTGCAGAACACCGTAACGATTGTGCGGTGTGAGAATCATTGAAGGTTGAAAAACCGAGAAGCGCTCAAAGCCAAGGGCAGCAATGGCGTCACGCAATTCGCCCTTGCTGCGGAGATAGAAAGAGCGCGACTGCGAGTTGGCATCCACCGACCCCAGCAACGAAAAATGCCTGACACCCGCCGCCTTGCACGCCCGCGCAAAGTCCAGCACCGCCTGTTTGTCAACACGGGTGAATTCCGCGCGCGGCGTTTTGCTGGGCTGACCCACACCCAGCGTGCAAATGGCAATGTCATGATGGGGCAGCACCTCTTGATAAGAGGCAGGCGAGAGAACATCGACAATATGTTCGCTGCCCTTGGAGGGCGTCGCAAGACTTCGCCGCAGCAAAAGATCAATCTGCCCAATCTCCGGCATCCTCAGAAGGGCTTTCAAACTCTCCCCGCCCACGGCACCAGAGGCACCGAGGAAAACAACGCGATTGCGTTGAGCTGCCATCACGCGGCCTTGTGCCGGGTGGTTGAAGAACGTGGCCTTTGTCTCGCACTTACTGAAATCGACAAGGCATTGCCAGTTACAGCCAAAGCCTCAACCAGTGAAGCGAGTGTTGACTCATGCCGCACGTCCAAGGCCCGGTCCACCTGCGGCATGTGCCAACCCAGCTTTCGTGCCAGCGCGGCCTTCCCCAAACCCTGTTGTAACATCGCATTCCAAAGCGCCACTTTTGCAGCAACAGCGGGACGCAATTCGACATGGTAGCGTCCAGCCAAACGGGGATATGGAATAGACTCACGATCTGCCATGCGCGCCATCATCGCGCTTTCAATCGCGGCAGCCGCCTGAACTTTCGCGTCTTCCAATGTCTCACCAAAGGTGATCGCATCGGGCAGGTCCGGCACGATGACAACGAAAGCGCCGTTTGTGTCTTTCTTGATTTTGACGGCATAACGCATAGCTTATTCCTCGATTCCCAGTTGTTTCAAAATTGCTTTCCAAAGTCCAAGGCCAAGCTCTTGAGAACCGCACAATCAAATGAATTCCCTTGCCTGGCTCAAAGCGGCACCCCTTGGACGACAGAAACCGCTTGGCCTGTTTGCTGTTCATGATGCAACATAAATGTTGTGTTAACGGATTGCAAGAAGGGCTGCTCTCCTTGGACCTCTGGACTTGCTCAATCGGACTGCCTAGTTTCACTTGAAATGAACTCCAAGCCTGCTTTACTCGAAATCACAATAAAACCCAAATCCGGAACTGATTTGGGAGTTTTTTCAACGGAAATTTTGTCATATTGCGATAGCGATCCATTTCTCACTTGTCAGATGGATGCCGATGGTTGTGAGGCGCACGTCGGGGGCACGTGTACAGTGAATCTGGACAAGCTGGTCCGAGCGCTAAATGCAAGAGGTTTTGATCTGGAAGTCAGTCTACCGAGAATTTGCTATCGTGAAACAATCCAGAAAAAATCCAGAATTGACTACACCCACAAGAAGTTGTTTGGCGGCTCGGGACAGTTTGCTCGCGTCATTTTTGACATTGAGCCAAACCAACGCGACGCGGGATATCAATTTGCAAACAATGCGCTGGAAACTTCTATTCCAAGTTTCTATCTGACTGGCATAAATAAAGGTTTGAACTCCGTATTGGACGCAGGCATTTTGATCGGTGCGCCTGTCGTTGACATCAGGATAACACTTGTCGACGGCGCGTTTCATGACATTGATTCATCTCCCCTTGCATTTGAAATCGCTTCGCGGGCTGCATTGCGCGGCGGATTGGAAAGTGCTGATGCTGTATTGCTTCAGCCAATGATGAACGTAGAGATTTCGACGCCCGGGCGATTTAGTGGTGTCGTCATTGGTGATTTGAATGAGCGATATGGTGTAATTACAGATGTCGCTGAACAGGATGATCATTTCATCCTCACAGTTGTGGTCCCACTCGCGAACATGCTGGATTATGCACATACCCTCAGCTTACTCACACATGGCCAAGGTCGTTTTGCAATGGCGTACAGCCACTATGCGGTGGTTGCCGGAAGTGGTGATAACCCTGAAAATTCCCCCCCGGCGATGGCTATGCGGGCATGATAGCTGAATCTTGACATCTCCGCTGCCCACCGCCATTTCTCTGCTATGTCTCTTCCACCCCTCAAAATCCTCCTCGCCGCGCCGCGCGGCTTCTGCGCCGGTGTCGTTCGCGCCATTGACATCGTTGAGCGTGCGCTCGAACTTTATGGCGCTCCGGTTTATGTGCGGCATGAGATTGTGCATAACAAGTTTGTCGTCGATGGCCTCAAGGCCAAGGGGGCGGTTTTTGTGAAGGAGCTGCATGAGATTCCGCCCGGAGATCATCCTGTGGTTTTCTCTGCCCATGGCGTGCCCAAGGCTATTCCGGCGGAGGCGGAGCGGCGCAAGATGTTTCAGCTCGATGCCACATGCCCGCTTGTAACCAAAGTGCATATGGAGGCCATGCGGCATCATAATCAGGGGCTGGAGATTATTCTGATTGGTCACAACAATCACCCGGAAGTGATCGGCACCATGGGGCAATTGCCAATGGGTGCAATCACCCTGATCGAAACCACCGAAGACGCCGAGAGGTTGCAGGTGAAGGATGAGAGCAAGCTGGCCTATGTGACGCAGACAACGCTTTCGGTGGATGATACGGCAGATGTCATTGACGTGTTGCGGCGGCGCTTTCCCGCGATCATCGGACCGTTCAAGGAAGACATTTGCTACGCCACCACCAATCGGCAGGATGCCGTGAAATCCATCGCCGAACACATTGATCTGTTGCTTGTGGTGGGGGCACCGAACTCTTCAAACTCCAAACGCCTTGTCGAAGTGGGTGTGAAGAACGGTTGCCCGCGCGGTCTACTCGTGCAGCGCGCCACAGACCTCGATTGGTCTACGCTGCAAGCCCTGAAAACCATCGGCCTTACCGCAGGTGCCTCAGCGCCGGAAGTATTGGTCAATGAAATTATTGACGCCTTCAGCACCCACTATGATGTGGCGGTGGAGAAGGTTGTGTTGCGCGAGGAAAATGTATCCTTCAAACTGCCGCGCGAATTGCGTGAGGCGCAACCCGCCGCATGACAGTGATCATCCACACGGACGGGGCCTGCTCCGGCAACCCGGGTCCCGGCGGCTGGGGGGCGATACTCGATTACAACGGCACCCGCCGCGAACTGAACGGCGGGGCTGCCAACACCACCAACAACCGCATGGAAATTCAGGCTGCGGTGGAAGCGCTGAATGCATTGAAACGTCCGTGTACGGTGGAAATGCACGTCGATTCACAATATGTGAAAGACGGCATCACCAAATGGATTCATGGCTGGAAGAAAAACGGCTGGAAGACGGCGGACAAGAAACCCGTCAAAAATGTCGAACTGTGGCAGGCGCTTGATGAGGCGATCACGCGGCACAAGATTTCATGGCATTGGGTCAAGGGCCATGTCGGGCATGTGGACAATGAGCGGGCGGATGAGCTGGCGCGCGAGGGCATGAAGCCGTTCAAGACATAGGAAGGGACCTCAAAGCTGTCCCAGAATCGTTTCCGACCCCGACACATTGACACCGCTTTTTTCCTCAACGTTCAGTGTCTTCACCACGCCATTTTCCACCAGCATGGAATAGCGTTTGGAGCGCAGGCCCATGCCGGGGGCACTGAGATCGACGCTCAGGCCCAAGGCCTTGGCGAAGGTGCCATTGCCATCGGCCAGCATCACAATCTTTTCATCCGCCCCACTGGCCTTGGCCCAGGCCTTCAGCACATGCACGTCATTGACGGCGGTGCAGGCAATGGTGTCAATGCCCTTGGCCTTGATGGCGTCGTGGTCGATCACGTAGCCCGGCAAATGCATGGCGTTGCAGGTGGGGGTGAAGGCCCCAGGCACGGCGAACAGCACCACGCGCTTGCCTTTGAACACATCACTGGTTGTCAGTTTCACCGGGCCATCGGCACCTGGTGAATTGAATTCGGCTTCTGGCAGTATGTCGCCAATGTTGATGGTCATGGTGGTCCTCGCTTGCAGCGGATTTAGACCACTGCCCTGACCTGCTCAAGCGCAATCGAACCTGTCTTCATGGTCACACGAACCGGCGTCGCCCGCAGCTCATCCAGGGATTTGGCACCTTTGACCGGGACAATCGCCATATTCTGCAGGATGCGGGGTGCGCTGAAATAGTGAGCGGGATTGCCTTCCACGAAAACGTCATCAAGCTGCACGGTCACCTCCAGCACCAGGACCATGTCAGCTTCGATCGTTTTGGAGGACACTTTGGTGAGTGGCCCAATGCTGAGCGGCTTTGGCACCTTGTCCTGCCATTGGCTGATCAGGGCTTGATCTGGCGCATCAGCCTGGGCAGGGTCGAACGTCACGTCCGCCGCAAACGGTGCAGGTATGCAAACCTCCTCGCACACACCGAAGAAGGCTTTCAGATTGGCTTTGACGGGCTTGGCAACATCCTGGGGTGTGACAGCGATGGGAAACACCACCGTATCCATGTAGCCGATCGTGGTTCCGGACGCTGTGACAATCCGCTCAGGCACCGGATAATCCACCTGTGCAGATTTGACATTGTCCCCTGTAATCTCAAGCGACGGCGCAATTCCGCCATCACCCGGCACACGCCAATAGGTCTTCCAGTGGGGAGATAGCGTGATGGACAGTCCTGACCACCACGTGGTGCCGTCAAAGCCACCTTTCAGCAGACGGGCTGACCAAGGTTGTTCTGCGGCAAAAGCCGTTCTGCCAAAAGCCAGCGTCAAGGGTACAAAAAATAAATCACGTCGTTTCATGACCTCCATTCTATTGCAATTGCCAATCACCTGCCACTCACCTCTGCGTCAGGCTTTTGTGCTGTGCGAAAACCCTGTAAACCCAGCCCATGTTCACATCTCTCAAAGCCAAACTGCTGATCTCCATGCCCGGCATGACGGATACGACATTCAATGAAAGTGTGGTGTTCCTGTGCGCCCATTCCGAAGAGGGGGCCATGGGCCTCATCATCAACAAACCGATGGCGGGCCTCAATTTCATGGAACTGGCGGACAGACTGGATTTCAGCAAAACCACGCCGGAGCTGCGGGCGCGCCTCGAACAAATGCCCATACTGATGGGTGGTCCCGTGGAACAGCACCGGGGTTTTGTGCTGCATGGTGCGGACTATGGCCGGGATGAGGGCAGTCTTGATGTGGCACCAGGCTTCAAACTCACCGCCACGGTGGATATTCTGCAGGACATGGCGCGGGCGCGGGGGCCGGGGCAAAGTGTGCTGGCGCTTGGCTACGCCGGTTGGTCACCGGGACAGCTCGAAGATGAAATGCTGCACAATGGCTGGCTGCATTGTGATGCGGATGCCGATCTGGTGTTCTCACCGGATTGGCCCTCAAAGCACCGGCGCGCCCTGGAAAAACTCGGCATCGATCCACGTATGCTATCAGCTACGGCGGGGCACAGTTAGGTCGGCAGATGGCCCGTTGATGTCGCAATCTCTCCCCGCACCTGTTGCCGGAAAAGATCAATCGGCACCAGATTGGTCCCGCGCCGCACGTGCCAATAGGTCCAGCCGTTGCAGGCTTCGGCATTCTGCACCAGGGCGCCCACCTTGTGAATGGAACCAGACGCACTCTTTGACGCAATCGACCCGTCAGCCCGCACATTTGCGGCGATACGCGTGGTGTGATCGAACAGGGTTTCACCCGCCTTGATCAATCCGCGTTCAATCAGTGTGCCAAAGGGAATGCGAACTTCTGCCCGTTTGCCAACGGTCGTTTTCAAGGCGTCCAGCGGCAGTTCCTCGGTATTGAGAATGCGAATGCGGGCATGCTTTGCATAGGTTTCATCGCGCTCAATGCCGATAAAGTTGCGGCCGAGTTGCTTCGCCACGGCACCTGTCGTTCCGGTTCCGAAGAAGGGATCGAGCACCACATCACCGGGATTGCTCGACGACAACATCACACGTTGCAACAAAGCTTCGGGCTTCTGTGTCGGGTGAACCTTGTCCCCATTCTTGTCTTTCAGGCGTTCGGCACCCGTGCACAAGGGCAGGGTCCAGTCTGACCGCATTTGCAGATCGTCGTTGAATATTTTCATGGCTTCATAGTGGAAGCAATATTTCGACTTTTGGTCTTTTGAAGCCCAGATCATGGTTTCATGGGCATTGGTGAAACGGCGGCCGCGGAAGTTCGGCATCGGGTTGACCTTGCGCCACACCACATCATTCAAAATCCAGTAGCCCAGGTCCTGCACAATGCTGCCGACGCGGAAAATGTTGTGATAAGAGCCAATCACCCAGATCGCCCCGTTGGGTTTCAAAACCCGGCGGCATTCGGAAAGCCAGGCCTTGGTGAAAGCATCATACGTAGCGAAATCGGAAAACTTGTCCCACGCATCATCAACAGCATCCACCTTGCTCTGGTCCGGCCGCGTCAGATCTCCGTTGAGCTGGAGATTGTAGGGGGGATCAGCGAAAACCAGGTCAATCGATTCCGATGGAATTTTTTTCAACTGTTCAACACAATCACCCATCAAAATCTGGTTCAGCAGCGGCCGCACATCTTGCTTTACCGCCTGGTCAACATAACCCATCACGCATACCCCAAATCTCAAAGTACAAACTGTTGGGGTGTTATGAGTCCTCAACGACTCCGCGTGAATCGAATTGTCCCGACATGGTTAATGTGGCAATGGGCTTGAAACTTTTTCGGTGCTCGGGGCAGGGACCAATGCGCTGCAAAGCCGCCAGGTGGAAAGCCGTACCATAGCCCTTGTGCCTTGCAAAACCATAGTCGGGGTGTTCAAGGTGAAGCTGGTGCATCATCCGGTCACGCGTGACTTTTGCAATGATGGAGGCGGCGGCAATGGAGAGTGATTTTCCATCACCCTCAATAATAGTCTGTACACGGATGGAAAGCGGCGGTGGGCGATTGCCGTCAACCAAGGCCATGCTTGTTTGTTGACCAAGAGCCGCCACAGCTTCACCCATGGCCCGGTACGTCGCCTGCAAAATATTGATCTCGTCGATCAGGGCCGCCGAGGCGATACCGATGCCAACCGCGGCGTTGCGCATAATGAGATCATACAAAACCTCGCGCTTTGCGGCGGTCAATTTTTTCGAGTCGTTCAAGCCGTGTGGAATATTCGCAGGATCAAGAATGACCGCAGCCGCCACCACGGGCCCAGCCCACGGCCCACGCCCCGCCTCATCAACGCCACAGGGGGTAAGGCCTTCAGCGAAGGCGCAGCTTTCAAAGGAGAAATCAGGGGCGAGCATGCAGGCACTATGCAAGGACCGCGTGCCACTTGCAAAGTGACCTCATCAGCCCTGCGGGCAGCTTCTCCACGGGAGAAGTGACAATGTTGTCCACCTCCCCGAATGGTCGATCATTGAGGGAGCACTACCAACAGTCGCTTCTCCCGTGGAGAAGCTGCCCGAAGGGCTGATGAGGTCCTTCTTTACAACAGCGCCATCTGCTGACCCATCTGCACGGGCCGCTCAAACAATTCCGTCCTCAACGTCACCCGGTTCGCATTCAGCCCCAGTTTCTGGCACGCCAGTTGAAACCGCCGCCCGATCATCCAGGCCACGGGGCCAGAGCCCGTCATGCGTTCGCCAAACTGTGACGAGGTTTCCTTGCCTGACCGCACGTCCTTCACCTGGGCCATCACGCGCGCGTAACGGTCCGGATAGGCCTTCTCCAGCCAGTCCTTGAAAATGCCCTTCACTTCGTATGGCAACCGCAACATGGTGTAACCCGCCTCCCGTGCACCGGCACCACGTGCGGCTTTCAGGATATTTTCGATTTCATGATCATTGAGCCCGGGAATGACCGGACCCATCATCACCACCGTGGGAATACCTGCTGCAGACAGGGCTTCAATGGCTGCCAGTCGTTTTGCTGGCGTTGACGCCCGTGGCTCCATGGCCCGTGCCAGCTTGCCATCCAGCGTCGTGATCGACAACGCCACCTTAACGAGCCTCATCGCAGCCAAAGGCTTGAGCAGATCAATATCGCGCGTTACCATGCCATTCTTGGTGACAATGCCAAAAGGATGCCTGAATTCCGCCAATACCTCAATGATCTGGCGGGTAATACGATACTGCTTTTCAATCGGCTGATAGGGGTCCGTATTCGCCCCCAACGCAATGGTACGAGGTGAATACTTCGGATCGATCAACTCAGCCCGCAACAGCTCTGCTGCATTTGGTTTGATGAACAGTTTTGATTCAAAATCCAGCCCAGGCGACAGGCCCATATAGGCATGGGCCGGACGGGCGTAGCAATAGGTACAGCCATGTTCGCAGCCGCGATACGGATTGATGGAACGGTCGAAGGAAATATCGGGCGATTCATTGCGGGTGATAATGGACTTTGGCGTTTCAACGAAAATCTCGGTCTTCAGCGGCGGCAGCTCAGCAAGTGACTCCCAGCCGTCATCCAGGAACGTGCGCTCGACACTGTCAAAGCGATGCGCCGGATTGGAGCGCGCGCCGCGGCCGCGTTCAAGCTGGGGCAGGGAGGTTAACTTCCCCGTTCCCAGAACCCGGGCATCCAAACCCGGCGATTGCCGCATGTCCATCAAGGTAGCCATGTTGAGAACATAGCAACCCGCAAGGAACAAATCAAGAACTATTTTATGACTTGCGCCGTTTATTCTGCCGATGTTGGTCGATCACCACGGCGGCGACGATAATCAGCCCCTTCACGATTTCCTGGTAGTAGGCTCCCACCTTCAGGAAGGTGAAACCAGAGGTGACAACGCCCAGGATGATCGTGCCAATCACCGTTCCCGTGATGCGCCCTACACCGCCCGCCAGCGAGGTGCCGCCGATCACGGTTGCGGCAATGGCATCGAGTTCAAACGCCACGCCCATGCCAGGCTGTGCTGATTGCGCCCGCGCCGCCAACATCACCCCCGCAAGACCAGACAACAGACCCGCAACCGCATAGACCTTGATGAGGTGGTTGCCGATATTGATACCTGAAACGCGCGCAGCCAGGGGGTTCGCCCCAATCGCATAGGTGAACTTTCCGTAACGCGTGTAGGCCAGCATGACATGGCAGATAGCTGCCACAATGAAGAACACGATCACGATACGCGGCACCGGAAAACCGCCCACATCAAAGCTCTGGCCGAACCAGGAGAAGCGTTCATTCAACAGTGCGACCGGCTGACCAAGCGTATACCACTTGGCCAAACCGCGTACGGACACCATCATGCCCAGAGTGGCAATGAACGGCGGAATTCCAGTTTTCGCGATCACCAGCCCGTTCAATATACCGAGCAGCAGCCCGAGGATCAGTCCCGCCGCAATGGCCCAGAGCGGATTTGAATCAATGAACCAGCCCAGTCCCAGCCAGGCAAATTCCGGCGTGGCAAAAACCGCCCGGGCATTTGTGGATGTTTGTGCAAAACTTGCGGCCACCATGGCAATGAACCCGACCATGGACCCAGAGGACAGATCAACGCCAGCGGTGATGATGACTTGCGTCACCCCAACAGCAATGATGCCGGTGATCGCCACCTGTAACACGATGATGGACAGGCGCTGCTTGGAGGCGAGAAAACTTTCGCCAACAAAATACCAGCCCAGGATTTCGAATACGAGGGCAATGCCCGCAAGCACCAGAAGAATGGAAACCTCGGGCGGCAGGCGCTTGACCTTTTTCAAACCCGTTGTCGAGGTGTTACCAAGTTCGTTTGAGGTATCAGACATTGTGTGCCGCTCCACGTTGCTCCAGCATCTAATGCGAAGCCAATTCCATGATTTTAACCTGATCTGCCTCTGCGCGGTCCAGGAAACCCGTTACCCGGCCCTCGTGCACCACCATGATGCGATCACTCATGCCGAGAACTTCCGGCATTTCCGATGAAATCATGATGACGGCAACGCCTTGCCCGGCGAGCCGCGAAATCAATTTGTGAATTTCAGCTTTTGCACCCACGTCAATGCCGCGCGTCGGTTCGTCCAGAATCAGGATTTTCGGTTCCGTCAACAGCCAGCGGGCAATCAGAACCTTCTGCTGGTTTCCGCCGGACAGGTTGATGACTGGCTCCTGCATGTCGGGTGTGCGCACCCGCAGGCGGTTGGCCATTTCGGTTGAGTCCTTGGCCAGCTGCGTTTGCTGCACAAAACCATTTTTCACATACTTGTTTTGCAGCACTGCAATCTGCGTATTGTCCTGCACATCAAGCAACAGAAAGCATCCCGTCTGCTTGCGGTCTTCCGTCAGAAAGGCCATGCCATGGTCCATGGCAACACTGGGCGATTTCATGTTGACCAAGGCACCGTTGATTGAGATCGTGCCAGAGTTGGCTGGCGTCACGCCAAAAATTGTTTCGGCTATATTGGAACGGCCTGAGCCCACCAGCCCCGCTATCCCTAAAATTTCACCAGCCCGCACATCAAATGAGACATCTTTGAAAATGCCATTGAGCGTAAGGTTCTTGACCGAAAGAACCACGTCCTTGATCGGAACGGTTTCTTTCGGAAACATCTGGGTAATTTCGCGGCCCACCATCATCTGGATGATGTCGTCACGCTTCACTTCGGTGGAACGTTTCGTGGCGATGTATTTGCCGTCCCGGAACACGGACACCTCGTCGGCAATCTCGAACAACTCATTCATCTTGTGCGTAATGTAGATGATGCCCTTGCCCTCGGCTTTCAGAGCACGGATGATTTTGAACAGGTGATCCACTTCTTTTTCGGTGAGTGCGGACGTAGGCTCGTCCATGATCAGCACATCAGAATTGAACGATACGGCCTTGGCAATTTCCACCATCTGCCGGTTCGCAACACTCAGCCTGCCCACTTCAATATCGGGGTCAAGATCAATATTGAGCTGTTTGAACAACTGCTCCGTCTTGCGGTGCATTTCACCGTGATTGACCAGGCCAAACATGTTTGTAGGTTCACGCCGGATCCAGATGTTTTCAGACACCGTCATCGGGTTCATCAGGTTCAGTTCCTGATGGATCATCGCGATGCCGTTTTCGAGTGCATCAAGCGGGTTCTTGAGACGGATATCCTGTCCCCGCAGTTTGAACGACCCGGAATCGGGCGTATAAATACCCGCCACGATTTTCATCAGCGTGGATTTGCCGGCCCCGTTTTCCCCCATCAGGGCATGCACTGAGCCACGGCGCAATTTGAACTTCACATTGTCGAGCGCCACAACGCCGGGGAATTCCTTGCGCACATCATCCACTTCAAGGATGTAATCAGCCGCTGGTACCGCACCACTTTCGCGCACGGCTTTCATGGTCGAAGGACTGATTGCAATTTTGCCCGTCATCGTACCCACCCAAAAAATGCGCCACCTCTCTCAAGGTGGCGCATCCAGACGAATTTGTCGATCAGTTCTTGGCCATGAAGTCGCCCATGTTCGCTGGTGTCACCAGTTGGAACGGAATCCATACTTTCGTTTCCACCTTGTCGCCCTTGGCAAGCTTCATCGCAGCATCAACTGCACCACCGCCCTGACCGGCAGCGTCCTGGAACACGGTAATGTCGAGATCGCCAGCCTTCATATAGGCAAGTGCTTCCTGGGTGGCGTCGATACCACCTACGATCACTGACTTCATATCCCAGCCAGCAGCCTTCATGGCGTTGATGGCACCAATGGCCATGTTGTCGTTGTTGGCAATCACGGCGTCAGGCTTGTGGCCGGCAGCGATCCAGTTGGTCATCAAGTCCTGGGCCTTGACGGGGTCCCAAACTGCGGTCTGCTCATCCAGAACGGTCAGCTTCACACCGCAATCAGGTCCGGCCATCACATCATGAATGTCCTTCGTGCGCTGTACAGCGGCCTGGTTGGCAAGATCGCCCACCATGACCAGAATCTTGGCTTCGGTCTTGCCAGCTTCCTTGAGTAGGCGGCAGGCTTCCTTGGTTTCCAGTGTGCCGGAGTCCACTTCGTTCGAAGCAACAAAAGCACCTTTGCCAAGGGCGTCAACGTCAGCTGGCTGACGGTTCACGTAGACGATGGGAATGCCGGCATCGTTGGCCAGCTTGGTCATGGGTGCAGTTGCCGACGTGTCAACAGCGTTGACGATGATGGCATCGACCTTTGAAGCAATGAAATTCTGGATTTGCGACAGCTGCTTTGAAACGTCATCGTCAGCAATTTCGATCTGGACAGGCTGGTTGGCGGCGGCGGCGGCTGTTTCAATGCCCTTGCGCAGAACCGTCAGGAAGGTGTCCGAATTGGCCATCGAAACACCGATGTTGCCAGCACATGCCGTGCCGCACATCAAGGCGGCGGCAGCAGCGGCGAGAAGAAATTTTTTCATGTTGGGCTCCTGGATCAAGGTGTCCGGTGGCACCCTGTGTTGGCCGGAAACGCCCCGAATGAGGGCGGAGTGATGAGCCGCATCGTTTCATTGTTCGGGTCATGGAAACAACATCAGGCACAAGCATGCCTGTTCTTCCTCCCATGATCCCGCCTGCGCTTCTTTTGGCACGGTGCGGTAACTCAGAATAGAATATTCATTTCATTTCCAAGTTTGTCCGGTTAGCTTATTCCAAGAATATGGAGAGTCAATCATCCCAGGCATGTTTGCATCAAAACTATCATTTTATATCATTGGTGGTGCCGTGGTGGACTTCAGATGTTTTCTGACATGAACACGTCAGGCGGCAACATAACCGGTCGCAGATGCGGCATGTCCTGGCTGGTGGTGCCCCTGGCCATGGCATCCACCAGCAACCGGGCGAGGGCGGCAAAGGGTGTGCCCAGGCTGAGGTCAATCACACCGTCATAGAGTGCGGCCCGGGTTGCCGGCGTCAGCTCATTACATACGGACACCAGTTGACCAGGCACGGAGAACTCGCGCAGCGCCCGGATCAAACCTTCCTGTCCACCGCCTGACACATAGATGCCAACGAGGTCAGCATTGCGCGCCACCATGTCCCTGACGGCCTCGTAGGCAATCTGTTCGTCGTCCAGATTGATGATGGGTTCCAGCAACTGAAACTCCGGTGCATGTTCGCGCATATAAGTGCGGAAACTGATTTCCGACAGTTCCTGGTTGAGATAGCGCTGACTGCCCACCAGAATGCCGATCTTGCCCGGTTTGTTCGTCAATCTGCTGATCGTCCAACCTGCAATCCGCCCGCACTTGCGTGAGTCCGCGCCAAAGTGCCCGGAAACCTCGGGGCTATTGATGTGGCTGAGCAGCGTGAATACGGGTTTGCCCTGGGCGATGATGCTTGCAACCGCTTCAATAACAACGGGATGGTCCATGGCAACCACCGCCAATGCATCCGATTTTTTCGACATCTGCAACAGCCGTTCCGCAATAATGGTCGGCACAACGTCATCGACATAATCGACAACAGGTTTGCCTTCGACCAGCCGTAAGCTGCGGCTGGCGCTGATCAGCTCCTGGCCCAGCTGGCGGTAGAACGCGTCGGGCTTCTGCAGCAGAAATCCAAAGCGGCGCACAGGCATTTCCTGCGCCCGGCGCTTCAACAGGGTGGTGGCGTGGTAGCCGATTGTCTCAGAAGCCGCGACCACGCGATTGGCGGTGTCTTCGCTCACCGGCAGCCTGCGGTTGATCACCCGGTCCACCGTGGCAATGCTCACCCCCGCAGCTTTCGCCAGATCATGCAGTGTTGGACGTTTGACCACGACAACCTACCATTAAAATGCAAGGGAATGATATGAGATGATAAAAACCTTCATAATCCGGTTGCCGTATTGAAACAAGCATTCTATTTGAAACACAGTTTAAAAGGCTGTTCCATGACCCTTGCCTCCCCCACAATCAATTACGGCCACCGCGACTATGGCTTGCTCGGACAAGAGGCTGACAGGGCTGTGGCTGAGGGTTTGAAATCCGCCGCCTGGTACCACACCGATGTGCCACGCAAGGACATCAAGGAACTGATGAAACGCTCGGACGGCCCCGCCATTCGTGATACGGTGATTTGGCTGGGCTTGATGCTGGTCTTCGCCGCACTTGCAATTTACCTTTGGCCAAGCTGGTGGGCCGCGTTGCCTCTGCTGGCCTATGGTGTACTCTACGGCTCAGCCACGGATTCGCGCTGGCACGAATGCGGTCACGGCACGGCCTTCAAGACACCGTGGATGAATGACACGGTTTATCACATCGCCTGCTTCATGATCATGCGCAACCCCACGCGCTGGCGCTGGAGCCATACGCGCCATCACACCGATACGGTGATTGTCGGCCTCGACCCTGAAATCGCTGTCATGCGCCCGCCCGCCGTGCTGCAAACCTTGTTGGCCTATGTCGGCGTGCTGGACGCCTGGGGTGCCATGAAGATGATGGTCATCAATGCGGCAGGCACCGTCACGCCCGAAGAAAAAACCTTTATCCCCGAAATGGAATGGCACAAGGTCATTCTGGTGGCCCGCATCTGGGCGCTGATCTATGCTGCCACCATCGCACTTGCATTTTATCTGCACGCCTGGCTGCCCATCCTGTTGATCGGCACACCCCGCCTTTACGGCGCCTGGCACCATGTTCTGACGGGTCTGATGCAACACGGCGGTCTGGCCGACAATGTGCTTGACCACCGCATGAATTCCCGCACGGTTTACATCAACCCCATCTCGCGCTTTGTCTATTGGAACATGAACTATCACATCGAACACCACATGTTCCCCATGGTGCCCTATCACGCGCTGCCGCGCCTGCACGCCATGATCAAAAATGATCTGCCCGCCCCTAGCCCCTCCATGTGGGCCTGCTACAAGGAGATGATCCCCGTGTGGGTGCGCCAGTTCAAGGGCGAGGATTATTTCCTTGTGCGCGAACTGCCGCCCACGGCAAAACCCTATCGCCCCGAGCTGCATGGCCAGATGGCAGCGGAATAAGGAGGAGTGACCCATGGCAACCTGGATTGAAGCTTGCGCCGCAGACGACATTGACAATGAAGACGTGTCCCGTTTCGACCACGCCGGCAAAACCTATGCGCTCTATCGCTCACCCGACGACAAGTACTACGCCACCGATGGTTTGTGCACCCACGAGAAGATTCATCTCTGCGATGGTCTGGTTATGGACCACACCATTGAATGCCCGAAACACAATGGCCGCTTCGATTACCGCACGGGTGCGGCAAAGGGTGCGCCCGCCTGTGTGAACTTGAAAACCTATCCCGTGAAGGTCGAAGGCGGCAAGCTTTTCATTGACGTGGCGTGAGGATGGGAGTCCCCTCTCCGTCACGCTTCGCGTGCCACTTCTCCCGCCAGCGGGGGAGGAAAAACGAACCTACATTCCTCGCCCGCTTGCGGGAGAGGTGGCGAGCGCAGCGAGCCGGAGAGGGACCTCTCTCATGACCGCGCCCATTGTCATCATCGGAGCTGGCATGGCAGGGGCTCGTGCCTGCATCAATCTGCGCGCCAATGACTATCAGGGCGAGATCGTGCTCATCGGCGAGGAACAACATCTGCCCTACGACCGCCCGCCACTTTCCAAATCATCCATCCTGCAGGAGGGCGATCCAGAACCCGTTTGGCTGATGGACGAAATCATCGCGCGGGAATTGAACGTGACCGTGCGGAAGGGCGTACAAGCCATAAAAATAGACCGTGCAGAAAAATCTGTTGCGCTGAGCGACGGCACCACGCAAGCCTATTCCAAACTTCTCATCGCCACCGGGGCCAAGCCACGCAAACTTACCCTGCCTGGCGGTGAACATGCGCTGCTGCTGCGCAACCACGAAGACACACTGGAACTGCGCCAACGCTTCCAGCCAGGCAAAAACATCGTCATCATCGGTGGTGGTTTCATCGGCCTTGAACTTGCGTCCTCCGCTGCAAAGCGCGGCTGCAACGTCACACTTGTCGAAGCCCAACCCCGTATCCTCATGCGCGGTGTTCCCGAAGCCATTGCTCAGATCATCCACGCTGAACATGTGAAACACGGCGTGACGATGTTGACGGGCACCGCCCTGTCACATCTCACAGCCAACGCAGTGCATCTCGCCGATGGCCGCGTGCTGCCTGCTGACTCGATTATCGCCGGCATCGGTGCTGCACCCGACGTCAAGCTTGCGGCAGATGCCGGCCTCACCATTGAGAATGGTATTGCCTGCAACGAACACATGCAAACATCGGACCCTGATATCTATGCGGCAGGTGATTGCGCCTCCTACATCAACGCCAAACACAACAATCGCCGCATGCGCCTCGAAGCCTGGCGCTCCGCCCAGGAACAGGCTGCAACTGCCGCCCAAAACATGCTGGGCGGCAATAAAACCCACACTTCCATTCCCTGGTTCTGGTCTGATCAATATGACCTCGGATTGCAGATTGCAGGCATCGCCGATCTTGGCCCAGTTACTGTTGCGCGCAAATCCTCCGAAGATTCTCTCGTCCTTTTCCATCTCGCGGAAGACGGCAGCTTGATGGGAGCCAGCGGCATCGGCGTGGGCAATGCCATTGGCCGAGACATCAAGCTCGCTGAGATGATGATGGCCAAAAACATGAAGCCTTCGCCAGAGATTCTGGCTGACCCTGCACAACCCCTCAAAGCCCTGCTCAAAGGATAAGTCATGGCCACGAAGAAAAAACCCACCGTTGCTGACGTGCGCGCCAACAAGGGCAAGTATCAATACACCATGATGCGCACGGAGACATGGGATGAACTAGCTGCAGCGCAGGCAGCAGGCATCGACATGGTTTCCGTACCACCTGAAATGCTGGTGCAAATACATTTCCGCGACGTCGCTCCTACTTTGTTCGCAGTTCCCGGCATGGCGCTCTATTCTGCACCTGCATCCGTTGATGAGTACATGCGCTGGGCCTTCAGCATGATGGAGGCGGGCGCCGATGCGGTATACTGTGCGGCATCTTTCGACACGGTTGAACGCATGGCGAAAGATTATATTCCCGTCATCGGCCACGTGGGCCTCGTGCCGCATTATTGCACGTGGACGGGTGGCTTCAAAGGTGTGGGCAAAACCGCAGTGTCGGCCATGGATGTGTGGGAACGCTGCAAGCGCTATGAAGAAGTCGGTGCCTTTGGTGCCGAAATCGAAGTGGTGCCGCCCGAGGTAACGCAGGAAATTGCCAAGCAGACAAACCTCTTTCTTGTCTCCATGGGAGGCGGCAAGGGTGGTGACTGCCAATATCTGTTTGCCTGTGATGTGCTGGGTTACAACACGGGTCACGTGCCACGGCACTCGAAGAAATACGCCGATCTTGCAGCGGAATACGCAAAGATTCAGGACATTCGTGTCGGTGCCTTCAAGAGTTTTGTGAACGAAGTACAATCCGGTGCCTGGCCCACGAGCGAGTACATCGTGCACGCCCCGCCAGAAGAAATGGCAGCGTTCAAGAAGGCGATGTCGAAGACATAATGCATAGCCCCTCATCCGCCCTTTGGGCACACAGTTTCAACAGTTACAACGGAGAACTCACATGATCAGATTTGGCGTTATCGGCGCTGGCCGCATTGGCAAGGTGCATTCGGCCACGATCGCAAATAGTCCGAAAGCCAAACTGGCTTTCATCGCCGATGCAGTACCAGCAGCTGCCGAAAGCCTCGCAAAGCAATATGGTGCGAAGGTCGCCACCGTTGACGAAATCATGACGTCGAACGATGTCGACGCAGTCCTCATCGGTTCGCCAACGGGGTTTCATGCCGAACAAATCCAGACTGCCTCGAATAACGGCAAAGCCATCATGTGCGAAAAGCCCGTGTCGCTGGATGTGGCCAACATTCATGAAACCCTGAAAGTGGTGGAAAAGAACAAGTCCACCTTGATGATCGGCTTCAACCGCCGGTTTGACCCAAATTTTGCGGAATTGGAAAAGCGTGTGCGCGCCGGTGCCGTCGGTGCCATCGAAATCGTCACGGTGATCTCCCGCGATCCAAACCCGCCACCACCGTCCTACGTCAAGGGTTCAGGCGGCCTGTTCCGAGACATGATGATCCACGACTTTGATATGGCCCGCTTCCTGATGGGAGAAGAATTCGTAGTGGTGCAGGCCTTGGGTTCTTCATTGGTTGACAAGGGCATTGGTGAAGCAGGCGACGTGGATACCGCAGCAGTCCAAATGCAAACTGCGTCTGGCCGCATTGCCGTCATCACCAACTCGCGTCGCGCCACCTATGGCTATGATCAGCGTATGGAAGTGCACGGGTCCAAGGGCATGCTTTCTGCCGCCAACGTGCACAACACCACAGTGCAATTGCACAACGATCAAGGCACACAAGCCGACCCCGTGCAGAACTTCTTCCTCGAACGCTATTTCCAAGCGTACACCAACGAACTCAACACCTTTATCAATGCCGTTGAAACCGGTGACCGCAATCCCAAGCCATCAGGCTTCGATGGTTTACAGGCAGGCGTGCTGGCCGATGCCGCGACACTATCGTGGCAGACGGGCAAGCCTGTGAAGGTGTGAAGAAAGGACCTCATCAGCCCTTCGGGCAGCTTCTCCACGGGAGAAGCGACTCGTTGGTTGAGCGCCCTCAATTCCTATGATTTGTGGAGAAGCTGCCCGAAGGGCTGATGAGGTCCCTTTCTCGCCATACGTTCCATCGTCGGAAATTCTTCGCTATGACGTTAACCATGACCAATAGCTCTCATCCATGGGCCACCACCGTCAAATCCCAAAACCTCACCGAACTCTTCCACGAGCGTGCAGGCCCGGCATCATCAATCTTCGCCACCTGCGATGATGGCCGGAATATCACCCGCGCCGAGTACTGGTCCATCGCCGGACGCATGGCCTCCGCCCTCAAATCCGCAGGAGCCAAACCCGGCGACCGCATCGCCGTACAAGTCGAAAAATCCATCGAAGCCCTTGCCTTGTTCTGGGCCTGCGTGCGAGGCGGCTTTATATTCCTGCCGCTCAACACTGCCTACACGGCATCAGAAATTTCTTACTTCCTCACCGACGCCGAAGCCTTCGCTTTCGTCAAAGACCCACGGAATCAAATTGAAACTGAAGCCATCCAGTTCACCCTTGATGACGCCGGTCATGGCAGCATCCTCGAAGGCAGTGCGGATTTCGAGGACGTTACGGCAAAATGGGATGACATCGCCGCCATCCTTTACACCTCCGGCACCACAGGCCGCTCCAAGGGTGCCATGCTCACCCATGCCAACCTCGCATCAAACGCATTGGCGCTCATCGACATCTGGGAGTTCACCTCTGATGATGTGCTGCTGCATGCACTTCCTGTCTATCACACCCACGGGCTTTTCGTGGGCATGAACACAGTGCTGCTCAGTGGCGGCAAACTGTTGTTCCACCACAAGTTCATCCCCGAAGCTGTGATGAAAGATTTGCACAAAGCCACCACTTTCATGGGCGTGCCCACTTTCTACACCCGCCTGATGCCGCATGTGACCCGCGGCAACACCAAACATATGCGCCTCTTCGTATCAGGCTCGGCACCGTTGCTGGCCGACACCCACAGGGAGTTCGAGACCCGCACCGGACACGCCATTCTCGAACGCTATGGCATGACCGAAACCAACATGATTGCCTCCAATCCCTATGGTGGTGCGCGGCGGGCAGGGACGGTGGGCTTCCCCTTGCCGCATGTCGAAATCAGCATCAACGACGGCATGATCGAGGTGCGTGGACCCAACGTGTTCCAGGGATACTGGCGCAACCCGGAAAAAACCCGTGAAGACAAACGCGACAATGGCTTTTTCATCACGGGTGACCTGGGCCACATTGATGAACAGGGCTATCTCGTCATCTCAGGCCGCGCCAAGGACCTGATCATCACGGGCGGATTCAACGTTTATCCGAAAGAAATCGAGGACGTTATCGACGCCATCCCGGGTGTCACCGAGTCAGCCGTCATCGGCCTGCCGCACAAGGATTTCGGCGAAGCGGTGACCGCTGTCGTTGCCACGGCCTCCATTCTGGACGAAGGCGCCATGATCGCCCTACTTAAAACCACACTGGGCGCCTTCAAAGTGCCCAAACGCATTCTCTTCGTCACCGACCTGCCGCGCAATGCCATGGGAAAGGTACAGAAAGCGGAACTGCGAAAAACCCACGCCAGGCTTTATTTACCGTAACAAACCAAACAGCACCGCCAGCGCCATCATTGCCACAATGCCGGACAGCAACATCAGCGGAATGGTGGGCAGCATTGGCGTATCAAGGGACTCGCGCGGGCGGCGGTCCTTGATGGCGAGACTCGCAAAACTGCCAAGTGCTGCCAGAAACACCGCACTTGTCACGATAAAGGGTTGAGAGATCACGACAATTGGCAGGCCCATGAGTAGTTTCCGGGTGTGGTTGACAGGTTCAGGTCACGCCGCTAAGGACAGCGCAGAATTCAATTCGGGCGGCGTTTCCGCCCATATAGGTGTGAACATGAAAGTCCGCAATTCCCTCAAGGGTCTGATGAAGCGCCACCGCGACAACAAGTTGATCCGTCGCAAGGGCCGCGTCTACATCATCAATAAGACCAACCCACGCTTCAAGGCCCGTCAGGGCTGATTTCAGACATGACCGGTATTTTGCGCCGTGCTGGAGCCTCTCCAGCGCGGTATTTTTGTTTTCGCCACAATGTGCGATGATAGTGGAATGATGTTCCGCTATCTCTTCGCCGCATTGCTCTTGACGGCACCTGTCCACGCCTTCGCCCAAGCCGCGCAGGACAGTTCCACCGTTGAAGTAGCCCCAGTTGATTCCGTAAAAAAACAGGCTGCTGAAATAGACCGCTTGCTCGGCCAGCTTCACAAGCAAGGGGCCAGCAATCCACAACAGACCATCGAAAAAATCTGGACGCTCTGGTCCGCCAACAAAAGTCCCATGGCCGAAATCCTGCTCACGCAGTCTGGCAAGGCCATGAAGGCGGGGGCCTTCGACACCTCTGAAACCATGTTGAATGAACTGATCGGCAGCTACCCGGATTATACGGAAGCCCTCAATCAACGCGCCATGCTCTACTACAACATGAAGCGTTATGACGATGCGCTAACGGACTTGGAGGCCGTCCTCGAAACCGAGCCCCGCCACTTCGGCGCGTTGTCAGGCTTGGCCGCCGTCTACCAGGCCAAAGGCCAAACCGCCAAAGCCGCAGCTTACCTGCGCGACGCGATTGCGGTTAATCCCTATCTCGACTCAGCCAAGGAAGTGCTCAAGCAGCTGGAGCATGATTTTCCGAATATCTGAGAAGGGGACCTCATCCGTCGCTTCGTTCCTTCCACTGAAGCCTTTCAAATTCCCTTGCCGTCCGCGCCAATCGTGGCGATGCGGAGCATGTTCGTGGTGCCTGGTGTTCCCACGGGAACACCAGCGGTAATCAAAATCCGGTCACCTGGCTTGGCGAAGCCTTCGCGCGAAGCGATCTCGCCGGCCTTGATGACCATCTCATCCACGGAATGTGCGTCTTCCACCAGCACACAATGGGTGCCCCAGGCGAGGCAGAGTTTCCGTGCCGTGTGGGCAATGGGTGTCAGTGCCAGAATCGGCATGCTCGGCCGTTCTCGCGTCACCCGCAATCCCGTCAAGCCTGTGCCTGTATAACACACAATGGCGGGCACCTGCAGCGTCTCGGCGATGGTGCGGGCCGCAGCCGAAATCGCATCCGCTGCCGTTGCTTCTGGCTCTGCCCGCTGAGCATGTACAATGCCGCGGTAGAGTGAATCCCGTTCAACATTCTTGGCCACCGAGTCCATCATCTCGACAGCTTTCACCGGCCACGCTCCGGAAGCACTCTCAGCCGATAACATCACCGCATCTGCCCCTTCATAAACCGCAGTCGCGACGTCGGAGACTTCGGCGCGGGTCGGCACGGGTTCTGTCACCATGGACTCGAGCATTTGCGTTGCCACCACGACAGGCTTTCCATATTTTCGCGCCAGTCGCGTAATCTGCTTTTGCCGCGCAGGCACGGCTTCAATGGGCAATTCCACACCCAGATCACCACGCGCTACCATCAGCGCATCGCAATTCTGCAAAATGTCATCAAGTACATTCAGCGCCGAAGGTTTCTCGATCTTCGCCATCACAGCTGCCCGCCCTGCCACCAGCTTGCGTGCCTCGATCACGTCAGCTGCCCGTTGCACGAAGGACAAGGCAATCCAGTCCACGCCTTGCTCTGCCGCAGCTTCAAGGTCGGCCCGGTCTTTTTCTGTCAGTGCTGGAATGGGAATAACCGTGTCAGGCAGATTGACGCCCTTGCGGTCAGACAAATCGCCACCGTAAATTACCTTGGTTGTCAAACGCTCTGGCGTAGCGTGGGTAATTTCCACCCGCAAGCGGCCATCGTTCAGCAATAAATTGTCGCCCGTCTTCGCTGCTGCAAAAATCTCAGGATGGGGCAAGTAAACCCGCTGGGCACTGCCCGGCGTCTTGTCCGTATCGAATACAAACACGTCCCCAGCCCGGATATTTACGGACTTTTCGGCAAAGGTGCCGATGCGGATTTTCGGACCCTGCAAATCCGCCAGAATGCCGATGGGACGCCCCACCTTTTTTTCCACTGCGCGAATATGGCCATGCAAGGTGCGCAGTAACTCATGGCTGGTGTGGCTCATGTTGATGCGGAACACGTCAGCCCCTGCCATGAACAGTTTTTCGATCATCTCAGGCGTATTCGACGCCGGACCAAGCGTGGCCAGGATTTTTACTTTGCGATTGCGATGCACGTTACGGGGTACCTTGTGTGGTTTTCTCGCCGGACAGGGAAATCGTCCAGTCGGTTTCATCTCCGGTGTCGACTTCAAAGAAGCCCACCTTGTTGTAGGCCCGCTCCTGGCATTTCTCGAAGCCGCGAATGGTAAAAATCTTGTCCCTGATGCACAGCATGGACTTGCCGCCCCAGCTGCCACCCTTCAGGTAGTCAACTGCATAGACATAGTAATAGCGCGCAATCAGCCCGCCCTTGAGCAAGGTCAGGCAGTTCTTTGGCGCGGCGGACTGTGGCTCTGCCGTCCACCAGCCCTCCGAGGCCCAGCCTTCCTTGTCCTTGTAGCCAATGGCAACACCCACACGGCTGTCGGTGTTGTTGCACAATTTCAGGTCTGCCTTGGCAGATGGCGCAGAAACGCCCAGAAGCAACATGGCCCCCAGAACGCCTGCCAATCCACGATTCATGCCGTATCCTCCCGGACTGCTATTACACGATCAGCCAGATTTAAGCCCGGGCGCAAACCCGTCAAATCAAAACATACCCGGGCTTTTCCCATTTTTTGCCGTGATTTGGAAGGACTTTTGCCGAGGTGCCCGGCATCCACAGAATTATTACCCCTGTGGATGAAATGACATTGGCAGTGGAGACAGGCGTCACAGCGGACTAAGGGATCACAGCATGGACCAGAGCACTCAAACCGAACTCGAAGCCGCAGCCTTCCGCAGGCTGCTGGAACACTTGCGTAGCCGCAGTGATGTGCAGAACATCGATATGATGAACCTCGCAGGCTTCTGCCGCAACTGCCTCTCCAACTGGATGCAAGACGCCGCCAAGGCCAAAGGCGTTGATATGAGCAAGGACGCAGCCCGTGAGCATGTCTACGGCATGCCCTTCGCACAATGGAAGGCCCTGCACCAGCGCGACGCCAGCCCGGAACAGCAACAGAAATTCGCGGCCGAAACGGCCAAGCCCAAATCCCACTAAGGACACTACAATGGCAGACACCGTCAAAACCTCCTTCGCCCACGGCCAGTTGCGCAGCATCGTCGAACGCATTGAACGCCTCGAGGAAGAAAAGAAAACCATCGCCGGAGACATCAAGGAAGTTTACGCTGAAGCCAAGGGCAACGGCTTTGATGTGAAAATCCTGCGCAAGGTGATTTCACTGCGCAAGAAGGATGCCGCCGAACGCTCCGAAGAGGAGTCAATGATTGACGTGTATCTGGCAGCATTGGGCGAGCCCGTGACAGCACAAGCGGCGGAGTAAGGCTACTCTCTCCCTCTGCCTCTCTTGGCCGGGGGAGTGCCGCCAAGGGGGGAGGGGGGTGTCCACGAACTCCGTGATGGCCATTTTGGCTCCACCACGCCATCCCAGTTTCGCGGTACGTCCCCCGCTTCACCGAGCAGGAAAAAATTATCCGCGCCGGAACGAGGTCGCCATCAACCCCAGCAACGCCAACACCGAAAACCCGGCGCCTGCCAGAAACGTCGCCTGCGGACCATAGCCGTCCCACAAGCCCCCTGCCACAACACTTGCAATCAGCATGGCAAGGCCAATGACCAGATTGAAAATGCCGAAGGCCGTGCCACGCATGGCCGCAGGTGCCGTGTCGGCTACCAGAGTGGCCAGTAACCCCTGCGTCAATCCCATATGCAGCCCCCACAACACGACACCGAGAAGCGCCATCCAGATCGTTCCGGCAAATGCCAGGACCAGATCAGCCGCACCCAGAAATCCTACTCCAAACACCAAAATCCCCATGCGCCCGGTCTTGTCAGCAATCACACCTGCGGGATAGGACGACACGGCATAGACCACATTCATCACCACCAGGATCAGCGGTGCCAGCGCCAGCGACAGGCCCAGGTTTTGCGACCGCAGGATCAGGAACGCCTCTGAAAACCGCGCCAGCGTCAACACGCCTGCCGCCACCACCACGAGCCAGAAAGCGTGCGGCAAACGGCCTGCATCACGAAATGTCAAAGTAGCCTTTTTGGCGTTCTGGGTCCTCTCCGGTTCATGCACAGCAAACACCATCAGCCCGAACGCAATGAAGGCGGGCACCACCGCCACCCAGAACACCATCTGGAAATTATTGTGCCACACAAACATCAGCCCGATCGCCAACAATGGCCCAGTGAAAGCTCCAATCGTGTCCATCGACTGGCGCAAACCAAAGCTGGCCCCGCGCAACTCTGGTGGCGCGATGTCAGCCACCAATGCATCACGCGGTGCACCCCGGATGCCTTTGCCCACCCGGTCCACGAAACGTGCCGCCACAATCCACGCCACACTGCCGGCCAGCGGAAACACGGGCTTCGTGAAAGCGGCCAGACCATAACCAATCGCCGCCAAAAGCTTGCGCCTGCCCAGCCAGTCCGACAACACACCGGAAAAAATCTTGGTAATGCTCGCCGTCGCTTCGGCAATGCCTTCGATGATCCCCACTGTGAGTACTGAGGTGCCGAGAATCGTGACCATGTAGAGCGGCAACAAGGCATGGATCATCTCGGAAGAGATATCCATAAACATGCTGACAAACCCCAGCGCCCAGATACCGCGCGGGATTTTGGAGAGGTGGGAGGTGACGGCAGGTTGCATCAGAGATGCGATAGCACAAGCCGTTGAATCAGGGTGCTACAAAATATTCTTGAGGTCCTGCCGCCCATGCAAAACGCGCAAAATTCGAATGATAGCTGCGCAACGGCGCTGAGCATTCCAAAAATGCGGCGATCAAAAAAACCCTTGTCATTTCTATGAGGACGCGCACGTGTCGAGAGAAAGTGTGATTCTCAATGTGTCCAGCTCCGGCATTGGCGCTCTGTGCTTGCCGCATAAAAAAGATACCTCATCGGCCCTTCGGGCAGCTTCTTCATGGGAGAAGCGACTGGATTATAGTCCTCCCTTATCGGCCCATCATGAAGGGAAGTTGCCGGCCCTGTCGCTTCTCCTTCGGAGAAGCTGCCCGAAGGGCTGATGAGGTCCTTTGATGGCCATATGCGAGTGACCACGGATGGAATTGGCCATGGCTCAAAATTGCAAATTAAAGTCCAAATCGCAGCCGAACACGAATTGAATCTAAATGATTTTGTCAAACCAAATCGTCGGGATGGAGGATGTCCCGATGCGCCATTGCGAACGTTCTATTGTGAAGTTCCGCATCTTCCAAAGTCGAAACTCACTTGATTCCTATTGCCGCGAAGACAACCGCAATTTTATCGTCGGCAAGCTGGTCTTGCCGTCACGGTTCACAAACAGGGAATCGCCTTTGCCTTCGGCAGCAACGGGTGCGGCGACTTCGATCTGGCCAGATCCGTCGGGCCCCAGAATGGCGGGCACTGGCATGCTGGTGATCGCGCTCGGGGCTGGCTTTACGCCGTCACGCACCAATCCAGCCTCGGCACTGGAGAACAAGGCTGTGACCCAGGAGGGTTCGGTTTGCGTTGCCATGACAGGTTCGATTTTCACGAAGGCATCGGCGCTGGCAGCGCGGATGTCGGTGTCGAGGTTAGACTTGCCATCGGCAACCGACGTGGGTGCCAACTCGATTTCAGTGATGGTGTTGGCGTCTGGAACCGTGCCAAGCCCATCTTCCACCTGCGATGGTCGGCGGTTCGACTTCTTCGACCAGGTCTGTTCAGGTTCTGCCGAAACAGGCTGAATCACCACGTTGTCGTCGGCCTGCAATGAGGCCGCCAGGGCCGAGATGGCGCGTGGCTTCAAACGCGGCTTTGGAACAAAACCGCCCATCAGGCTGGCAACCACGACAGGACGCTGTTCGGCCTGCTGTTCAACAGCTGCAGTTCCGGCAAGGGCGGCCAAGGCACCTTCATCTTTTTTGGCGAGCGGCTTTGGCACCAACTTTTCAGGCTGTACTTCCGCAACGACAGGGGTGTCCAGGACCGGGGTAGGCTTCTTCGCCTTGGCAATGGCCTTGGCTTCAGCGGCCGTCGTAGCAGCAGCATCTTCGCTCAGAGCCGCGAGTTCATCATCCTCGCCGCCATCATAAATGCCTTCTGCCGGGGCGGCGGAGGCCAGTTCGACCTTTGGTTCTGCAACGTCAACGGCTGGCTTGTTCTTGTCGCCGCGCAACCAACCCAGCAAACCGCCGGATTTGCGGGGAGCTTCGTCAGCACTGGCCATTTGTGTTTCGGCCATGCCATCAAAGCCACCGGGCTTGCCCACGTGACGGCCAATGCGCTTGCGTCCGTCGCGGATAATCGAGGCCAACTGCGAGCGGCTGATGGCCGGACCCCAATGCCGCACATTGCCCGAGTCGGCGTGCAGGAAGCCCGTTGGGCCACCCGCCGAACGATAATACCCCACACCGCCCATGCCATGGGCCAAGGCAACGTTGCGGATTTTGAGCGTGTTCACATCCGGGAAGAAGAAGTCGATGGCCTTGCCCTTCATGTGCTGGCTTTTGCCAGCGACCTTGCGGCCGATGCGCTTCAGGAAGGCGTTGGTGGCAGGCGAGCGGTAACCACAGACAATATGGATCGGCTGCTTCGACCCCAGATCTTCATGCAGCTCCCAGATCAGGTCAATGGTGCGGGGATCAATGGTGATCGTCTGGTTGCGGCGCCAGTCGCGCAGCAGGTAATTCAGCTTCTTCATGGCCGACGGCACATAATTGCCGTTTACCTTATAGGTGACGGTAATGCTTTCACCCGTGTGCTGATGCACCATGGAAATCGTGCGCGTTTCACCGCTGGATATGGCCGTGCTGACAGAGCCCATGCAAAGCGCAAGTCCCAAGGTTCCAGCGAGCGCGGCTGTGGCCACGGCTTTTTTTAATGTCTTGTGCAAGGGTAATACTTGTCCGACGTTCAAATCACCAAAACCCATTACGCTACTCACCCCGGGTGACAACCCGTTTCTTGAACCAGTGTTAACGACCGTTCCAGACAGGGCAAGTATCCCACTCTAGTACCGATCCGCTCATCAGACAAGATTGTGACCTCCGTGTGGCAGTCACCCTCTGGTTAACATTATGGACGCGTGTGCTTAACGGAGAGTTATCGCGTCAGCAACTGTATATATCAATTGACTTGCTCAGAGGTTGCATTCTCGACAACCTTCGCATCTGCGTTTGCACCGGCCAGGTTCGCCATCAGCGACCGTGCCTTTTTCAGCGTCGCATCGCGCCCATAGGCATCGGAATGATACTGCAACACGCCGTTTTCGTCGGGCCAGGCTGTGAAATAGGCCAGATGCACATTGGTTTTCCGGGGCACCTTTACACTCGACGTTTCACCGCTTTCAATATTTGCATCAACCTTGGCCCGGTCCATGCCCAGCAGGATTTCGGCAAATTCCCTTGGATTTTCCACGCGTACGCAGCCATGGCTGAAATTGCGGGCGGATTGCGCGAACAGGTCCCGGTTCGGCGTATCGTGCATGTAAATCGAATGCTTGTTGGGAAACAGGAATTTCACTTCGCCCAAAGCATTGCCGTCGCCCGCAGGCTGGGTGATGCCGATTCCCGAATTTGATCCCACCAGATTCCAGTTGATAGAGCGCGAGGACACCACCTTGCCTTCGGCCGAAACCACCTTGAAGCCCAGTTTGTCGATATATCCCGGGTTGGCCCGCAACTTCGGCAGGTATTCTTTTAGAATTATCGATTGCGGCACGCCCCAGGTCGGGTTGAACACCACGGTTTCAAAATTGTCGTCAAACACGGCTGTTTGCGTCATCGGCTTGCCGACGATCACATTGCTGGCCCAGATCACCTTGCCATCTTCAACAAGATTGACCCGGTAAGACGCCTGATTGACCATGGCATAGCGGCTGCCGAGATCCCTGGGCAGCCAACGCACGCGCTCCATGGACGACAGAAGCTTATCTTTGACTTCGGCCAGATCAGGGCCGTTCAGGGCCTTCACCGTTGCAGAATCAAGGTTCGAGGTTTGACCAACACCCTTGGCTTCCTGCAAACGCTTCAAGGCTTTGGCCAGTTCCTTGTCGAGCACATTGCGCTTGTCCTCGGCAACATCGGCATCGGCAACGCTGATATAGTTCTCGGCGATCAAACGTTCACGCAATAGGCCGATGCGCGCGTCCTTCTGGCCAATGCGCACCCGCTTTCCGTCGGGGAAACGTGGTGTGTCCGACGGTTGAATCGTACCGATTTTTGCCAACTCTGCCCGCATGGCGACATAGGCGGGGTGAGTCGGTGGCAACAGCTTTAGATATTCGGCAGGGTAGGGCGATTTCGCCAGTATTTTCACCGCAAAATCCGGCGATACACGTTCCGGCTTGATGTCATAATAGGCCGACAAACGCTCAGGTTCAAAAGCGCCGCCGGACACATGCATGGCATAGGTCACCGCCGCAATCGTCAGCCCTACATCTAACTGCGCCAGGCCAAGCCCGTCACCGTCCAACTGGGCCACGGCACCCCCAAACGACTCCAGAACCGCAGGCTTGTAACGCAGCGGCTCAAGGCCTTCCAGGTTGGCTTTCGCCAGCACATCAAGCACAGCGAGGCCCCGCGCATTGATGTTGCCATTTTCCGTCCACACCGGCTTGAAGCCGTTGGACATGTAATAATCCAGCACGGATTTCCGCACTTCCGCTGTGGCGCGCAGCGTCGTGGCGCGATCGGCGAGTACGAGACGGATCGCTGAAGCATCCGTCGAATCGGCGGTCAACTTGGCAATGCCCGTAAAATACATCGTCACTTGCTTTGGCGGCACATAGTCCAGATTGCCCATGCCGAGGTTTTCACCATCTTCCGGATCAATCGGAACAGCATAGACAGGTTTTTTCTTTTTTGGTGGTTGTGCAATCCTGACCGGATTGTCCCGGCCACCACGGAATATGCGAACGTCGGCTGGCGGTGCGGGATCTTCCCACCACGCGCGCCGCCGCTCGACGCGAACCCGGGGCCGATCAAAAGTACCAAAAAGCCGGTCAAAAAACCCGATGCGCCGTCCATCCCTCGCAACGGCGGAGTCCGTCAGCGCTGCAAAACCCACGAGCACAGTCAACGACACAACAACGATTTTTTTCATGATGATCCCGGGAACAATCCAGAAAAATAACCACAGCAATATGACAATGCAACGGCAAGCTGCGCAAAATTGCAGCTGATGCAGTTATGTCACGATGCCGCCTCTTCTTCCAGACCAAAGTCCCGCATCTTGCGGTAGAGTGTCGACCGTCCGATGCCCAATTTACGGGCAACTTCAGACATTTGCCCGCGATACCGGTGCAAGGCCAGCTTGATCATGTCGGCTTCCACATCCTCAAGCTTGCGAATGTGGCCGCCCTCGGTCACTACCGGAATGCCCAAGGCTGAGCCATCGCTGACCTGTGATCCACCGGAACGGTTGGCGGGCAAGACGGGAACGGCGGCCACAGGAGCTGCCGGAATCACCACATCATAACCTTCGACCAGCGATGCAATCTGCGGAAAGTCCTGCACATCAAGCATATCGCTTTCACACAACACGATGGCGCGGAAGACCGTATTCTCAAGTTGTCGCACGTTTCCCGGCCAGGGATAGGCCATCAACATGGTCAAGGCGTTTGGCTGGATGCCCCGCACCTTGCGGCCTTCTTCTGCCGCGATGCGGGTGATGAAATGCGTTACCAATGCTGGAATATCATCGCGCCGGTCCCGCAGTGGCGGCACCATGATCGGGAATACGTTGAGGCGATAATACAGGTCTTCCCGGAATTTTCCGGCTTTCACCATCTCGATCATGTTGCGGTTGGTGGCCGAAATCAGCCGCACATTGACCTTCTGGGTGCGGCGCGATCCCACGGGATCAATCTCGCCTTCCTGAATTGCCCTGAGCAGCTTGACCTGCATGTCCAGGGGCAATTCGGCCACTTCATCCAGGAACAGCGTGCCGCCGTCGGCTTCTAGAAACTTGCCGTTGTGTTTGGCCGTGGCACCCGTGAACGACCCCTTTTCGTGGCCGAACAGGATCGATTCCACCAGGTTTTCAGGAATCGCGCCACAATTCACGGTGACAAAAGCCTTGCCCGCACGGTCACTTTCGCCCTGAATGGCCCGGGCGATCATTTCCTTGCCAACGCCGGATTCACCTTCAATCAAGATCGGAATATTGGATTGCGCCCCGCGCTTGCCCAGACGCAGCGCATTGTTCATGGCTGGCGCCGAAGCCACCAGATCGTTGAAAGTCAACGCGCCACCGATTTTCTTGTTCAGCCGCTTCACTTCTTCCGTGAGAGCTGTCACCTTCAGCAGGTTCTGGATCGAGGCCTTCAACCGTTCGGGTGAAACGGGTTTCACCACAAAGTCATCAGCCCCGGCCCGCATCGCCTTGATCACAGTTTCAATAGAGCCTTGCGATGTCTGCACAATGACAGGCAAATCCCCGCGAATGGCCTGCATCGCCTCCAGAAACTCGAGACCGCCCATTTCCGGCATCACCAGGTCGAGTATCACCAACTCCACCGAGGCCCCACCAGGACCCCTTAACACATCCAGCCCGCGCACACCGCTTTCGGCTGTTGATACATCAAATCCCAGTCTTTTGACAGTTTCCTCAAGGATTCGCCGTTGCGCGGCTTCATCTTCGATAATCAAAACGCGAGAGGCCATGCAGTGATCACATTCCATACAAACGGGGCATTTGAAGTGCACAGAGTTTTGGCAGCGAAGGGTAAAGGGCGGCTTAACAGGGTAGATGATTTGGGGACACGGCACGTATTCAATTCCGGCCAACACTCCGAACTGTCTTTGATTTCACCACCTGTAGAACGCCCACTCTTACCTTTGCAAATAACCGCGACGGCAACATGCCATAGGCCACGCTTGTTTCATCACACCCTGGCACGATCCGCAAATCATGTCCGGGCCATGTGAATTCGTTCCATTCCGTCAGAACAATCCATGATCGCGCATCATCCATTCCGAGATGCCGTTTGATTTGCGAAGGAATCTCCACCGATCTGGTATCAGTGTCTGGCACCGAATGCGTAATTGGCAAAACCAGTACACGTACTTCGCCGTTTTCTTCACGGTGTATGGCAGCCACGATGGCGCAGGGCCGATCCTTGCGGCCCTCAGTTTCACCTTCCAAATAATCATGGTGCCAGAGATAGCTGTAACGCAAGACAAGACCAGGAACAGGCTTGGGCAGGGCCAATTGTGTCAGGTCACATCAGTTTCAACTTGAGTCGTGTCATCACGCACTTCAGCGACGCGGATGGCATTCACCCATGCGTCGCCCAAATCTTGCGTCAAACCAACCCGACGGTCCCGGCGTTTCAAACGCTCCCATTCAACTGCAGACATAATCACGAGTGAGTCGCGCCCGTGTTTGGTGATCACAACAGGTTCATGTCTTGCCTTGTCGCTAAGGGCGCCAAAAGACTGTTGGAACTCGCTGGCTGAAACGCGTGTATTGTCCATGATACATATCCTTGATTTACATAAAATAGATAAAATATTCAAAACTTCAAGATGTTGCCATCTTCTCCGCTCCCCGCCATATCTGATTTCGCAAAAAGGACCCGATGATGACTGCACTCGCCAATCTGCCCGAATGGAACCTCAACGATCTCTATACCGCCCCCGATTCCCCAAAACTGAAGGCAGACATTGCCCGGTCTGAAACCGATTGCAAGTCATTCGCCACGGCCTATCAGGGCAAAATGGCGTCCCTCTCGGGCGATGACCTTGCAGCGTCTCTCAAAGCCTACGAATCGCTCTCCGATCTGCTCGGCCGCATCGGCTCCTATGCGCAGCTCTACTACGTCGGTGACACCACGAACTCACAACGTGCCAAGTTCTACGGCGACACCAGCGCCAAACTCACAGAACTTTCCACACTGCTGCTGTTCTACGAACTCGAATTCAACCAGCTCGACGATGCGCATCTCGCAAAGGCAATGCAAATTCCAGCACTGGCCCACTACAAACCGTGGATCGACAATCTGCGCATGGAAAAGCCGTTTCAGCTTGATGAAAAACTGGAGCAGCTCTTCCTCGAAAAATCCCAGACGGGTGCCGGTGCCTTTAACCGGCTGTTCGACGAAACCACGGCGGCGCTCACGTTTGAGGTGAATGGCGAGACGCTCCGTCTCGAACCAACACTCAATCTCTTGCAATCACCTGACGAAGCCATCCGCAAGGCAGGCTCCGATGCGCTGGTCAAAACCTTTTCCGCCAACGTCAAGCTCTTCACCCTCATCACCAATACACTCGCGAAAGACAAATCCATTTCCGATCAATGGCGCGGCTTCAAGGACATTGCGGATGCACGGCATTTATCGAACCGCGTGGAACCTGAAGTGGTGGCCGCCCTCGTCGAAGCTGCGCGCGCCGCTTACCCCAATCTCTCCCACCGCTACTATCGTCTGAAGGCCAAGTGGATGGGCAAGGACAAGCTCATGCATTGGGACCGCAATGCGCCCTTGCCGCGCGAAGACAATCGCGAAATTCCCTGGGCCGAAGCCGAAGAAACTGTACTGTCAGCCTACGGAGAATTCTCGCCCGAGATGGCGTCCATCGCCAAAACCTTTTTTGACAATAACTGGATTGATGCACCGTCACGCCCCGGTAAATCTCCCGGTGCCTTCGCTCATCCCACAGTGCCATCAGCCCACCCCTATGTGCTGCTGAACTATCAGGGCAAGCCACGCGATGTGATGACGCTGGCCCATGAACTGGGTCATGGCGTACATCAGGTGCTGGCCGCGCGGCAAGGCGCCTTGATGGCCAACACACCATTGACGCTGGCAGAGACTGCCTCCGTCTTTGGTGAAATGCTCACCTTCCAGCGGCTGCTGAAGGCCGCTGACGATCCAAAGAAACGCAAGATCATGCTGGCCTCAAAAGTCGAAGACATGATCAACACCGTGGTGCGCCAGATCGCCTTTTATACCTTTGAACGCAAGGTCCACACCGCCCGCAAGGACGGTGAAATGACACCAGAGCAGATCAACGCCATTTGGATGAGCGTGCAGGCCGAAAGCCTGGGCGACGCCATAGAATTCGGCCCCGGCTACGACGTGTTCTGGACCTACATCCCCCACTTCATCCACTCCCCCTTCTACGTCTACGCCTATGCCTTCGGCGATTGTCTGGTCAATTCCCTCTACGCCCGCTATCAGGAAAGCAGTGAAGGCTTTCAGGACAAGTATTTTGAAATGCTGAAAGCCGGTGGAACCAAGCACCATTCAGAACTCCTGAAACCCTTCGGCCTGAACGCAGCAGACCCGGCCTTCTGGCAAAAAGGCCTGAACGTGATTTCGGCGATGATTGATGAATTGGAGAAGATGGATTGAAGGCATTCCTTCTCCGTCACGCGTTGCGCGACACCTCCCCCGCAAGCGGGCGAAGAAAATAGAGTTTCAATCCTCGCCCGCTTGCGGGAGAGGTGGCACGAGCGAAGCGAGTGACGGAGAGGGACCGCCTGCTTAGTCCACAAAATCCAGCCCGATATCCATCACTTTGGCCGAATGCGTCAGGGCCCCGACGGAAATCAGATCCACGCCGGTCTCGGCTATGCCCTTGACCGTCCTCATATCCACACCCCCCGAGGCCTCACACAGCATGCGGCCCGCAACGCGGACCACGCCTTCGCGCAAGTCTGCATTGCTCATATTGTCGAGCAACACCACATCCGCCCCTTCGCTGATCACCACATCAAGCTGATTCAGCGTATCAACCTCAATTTCAATTTTGACGAGATGGCCCACGGCCGCCTTTGCCGCGCGCAGGGCCTTGACCACGCCGCCTGCGGCCACAATGTGGTTGTCCTTGATCAGCACAGCATCATCGAGGCCGAAGCGATGGTTCCTGCCGCCGCCGCAGCGCACGGCATATTTTTCGAAAGCCCGCAAACCCGGCGTGGTCTTACGCGTATCGGTGATACTTGCTTTGGTATGGGCTACTTCTGCAACATATCGCGCTGTCAGCGATGCAATGCCTGAAAGCTTGCCCATATAATTCAGCGCCACACGCTCACTGCTCAACAACGCGCGTGACGAACCCACAGCCCGTGCCAGCAATTGCTTCGGTGACACTGCATCACCGTCTTTGAGCAGCGCTTCAAACACCACCGACGGGTCAATCTGCCGAAAGGCTTCCCGCGCCAGATCAAGTCCAGCGACAACACCTGACTCCCGCGCATGAAAGAGAGCAGTACTTTTGGCTGCGGCAGAAATTGTTGCAAGTGTCGTAATGTCACCTGCCCGTCCCAGATCTTCCAGCAAGGCCAGACGCACGGCATCCTGCACCAGCAGTGGATTGAGAAAAGCCGTCATGTGGAAAGCGCCTCCGCTGCGATCTGGTGTGACTGGTCAAGTGTGAAGCGTGAACGCCAAGCCAGCGCTGGCTCCGTGTCTGGAAAATCCGTGCGGAAATGTCCGCCACGGCTTTCATGCCGGACCAGTGCTGCCGTTGCCACCATTTGCGCCGACAGCGCCATGTTCTGCAAACTCAAGGATTGAGCGTCCTGCTGCACCCGCGTTATGACGTCGATTGCGTTCGTGATGCCCTCACCATCCCGCATGACACCGACATAGGCCGACATGGCCTCACGCAATGCCAAACGCAGGGCAGGATCATCGTCAATCAGCGTATCACGCCGCACCACGCCTGTTGCTGCCACAGGCGAAACAGGCATCGTGGCAATATCTGCAGCAATGCGCGAGGCAAATACCACCGCCTCCAGCAAGGAATTCGACGCAAGACGATTGGCCCCATGCACACCCGTCGACGCCACTTCACCCGCTGCCCACAGGCCGGGTAATGTGCTGCGGCCCTTCGCATCCGTCCAGATACCACCCATGTGATAATGCTCAGCAGGTATGACGGGGATGAGGTCAGTGACGGGGTCAATCCCCGCTGCCTTGCAACTGGCATAAACGGTGGGAAATTTCGCGGGGAATGCTGCGCCCACAGCCGTGCGCGTATCAAGAAATGCGCCACGCCCGTTCACCATTTCAGAAAACACCGCCCGCGCCACAATATCGCGTGGTGCCAATTCGGCATCCTTGTGAAGAGGCAACATGAAGCGCTTGCCCGCTCGATTGATCAACGTCGCGCCATCTCCACGCAAGGCTTCCGTAGCCAGCGGGGCAGGGTCCCTGCCCATATCAATGGCGGTGGGGTGAAACTGAACAAACTCGGCATCCGCAATCACCGCACCGGCCCGCGCGGCAATCGCCATGCCAATGCCAGCACTTTCGATGGGGTTCGTCGTCACACGATACAATTGCCCCACACCACCTGTGGCCAACACAATGGCGCTGGCGTCATATTGCAACAGCTTGCCCGCCGAGTCTTGCACGAGCACACCGGTGACGCGGCCATTCTGTGTCAACAGTTGTTGTGCCGAGACATGGGAGATCACATTGATCGACGGCGCGTTAATGGCCGCGATGTGCAAGGCCTCCATGATCGCCTTGCCTGCTGTGTCACCCTTGACCCGAACAATGCGCCGTTCGGAATGCGCCGCCTCGCGTGACTGCACCAGCGTTCCGGCAAGGTCGCGATCAAAGGGCACGCCATAGTCCAGCAGATCATAAATCCGCGCCCGCGCTTCCTCCGCCATGCCGCGCACCATGGTTTCGTCGCAAAGGCCCGCCCCGGCAATCAACGTATCAGCCGTGTGCTTTTCCGCCGTATCCCCATCAGACAAAGCCGCTGCAATGCCCCCCTGCGCCCACACTGATGATGCGCCTGTGCCGATGGGTGCGGTTGATAAAATCGTGACGGGATGCGGTGCCAGTTTCAGCGCACAAAACAACCCGGCCAAACCGCCGCCAATAATCAGGATGGGCGCATGCATTATTTCAGGTCAACCATGCGCTGTACGGAAAGCCGTGCCCTCGCGGCGAGACCTTCTTCAATTTCAACCTTCGTAGTCAAGGTGAGAAGTGAATTCAAAATCGCAGGCAAAGTGATGCGCCGCATATGCGGGCAGAAATTGCAGGGGCGGATGAAATCCACGTCTGGTGTTTCTGCCGCCACATTGTCCGACATGGAACATTCCGTTACCATCAGAACCTGCCTAGGGCGGCGTTCTTTCACATATTTGATCATGGCCGCAGTCGAGCCTGAGAAATCGCATTCCGCAATTACCTCCGGCGGGCATTCCGGGTGGCCGATGATTTCAATGCCGGGGTGGGCTGCGCGATAATCGCGAATTTCCTCAGCCGTAAAGCGTTCATGCACCTCGCAGGCGCCCGCCCATGAAATGATTTTCACGTTGGTCTGGTTCGCCACGTTCGCCGCCAGATATTGGTCCGGCAAAAAAATCACATCCGGCGCGCCTAAACTTTCCACAACCTTCACCGCATTGGAGGAGGTGCAACAAATATCCACTTCGGCCTTCACATCAGCAGATGTATTGACATAGGCTACGACTGGCACACCGGGGTGCTTGGCCCGAAGCCCGCGCACATCTGCCCCGGTAATCGATTCCGCCAGGGAACATCCCGCACGCATGTCCGGCATCAGAACAGTCTTGTGTGGTGACAACAGCTTTGACGTCTCCGCCATAAAATGCACGCCACCCTGAATGATGATGTTCGCTTCCGTAATGGCAGCCTGCTTGGCAAGATAAAGACTGTCGCCCACCACATCCGAAACACCATGGTAGATTTCAGGCGCCTGATAGTTATGGGCCAGGATGACGGCGTTTTTCTCTTTCTTCAGCGCATTGATTGCCTGTGCATAGGCAGCATGCGAAGCCCACTCCGCTTCGGGCATGACCCGTTTCACACGTTCATATAGATGCGCCGTATCCCTGGCCAAACCTGGTGTGTAGCGCGTGTCAAATCCCTGGAGAGATGCATAAGTCGTCATCAATCTGGCCCCCTTTCGCCATTCCCCCGCCCTAACACCAAATTGTGGCGAAAGAAACCGGGGAGATGCGCCAAAACGACCACCTTGCGACAAACCTTGAGCTTCGCTAAAGCCTGATCCATATCAGTTTCCGCTGGGAAGGACACACGCCATGGCAGATCATTCGCCCACACATACGCCGCGCGGTCTTGAGGACCACAAGGACGTTTATCAAGGCTTCCTGACCGGTGCCATAGCTCTTTCAATGGTTTGCTTGTTTGTGCTCGTCGCTCTCGTAGCCTTCCGCTTCATGGCCAACTGGAATGTTTTGACAGGCTTTGCTGGCATCATCGCGGGTATTCTGGCCGTGATCATTGATGTCCGTTCAGGCGGCAAGTGGTATGTCTCCGGTGTGCTGCTGGTGCTCTTCGGCATCTTCGTTGCAGCCAACGTCTGATCGGAAATCGACCCCATGAAAATAGCGGTTCCCACGGAAACAACAGCCGGGGAGGCGCGCGTCGCGGCCTCGCCGGACACGGTGAAGGCCTATGTCAAAAAGGGCGCAACTGTGAGCGTGCAGGCGGGCGCTGGCCTCGGAGCCAATATTTCCGATGATGCCTTTGCTGCCGCAGGGGCAGCAATCGTCAAGGGCGACGCCGTCATCAAAGACGCCGATATCATCCTCACCATCCGCCGTCCTTCTGACAAACTGGTGAAGGCGATGAAGTCTGGTGCCATCATCGCAGGCGGACTTGAACCCTATGGCGACCGGAAAGTGCTCGAAAGCTTTGCCGCTTCGGGCGTCTCAGCCTTCGCGCTGGAATTGATGCCCCGCATCAGCCGTGCCCAGAGCATGGACATTCTTTCGTCACAGGCCAATCTCGCGGGATACAAGGCGGTGATCGATGCCGCTGCCAATTTCAGCCGCGCCTTCCCGATGATGATGACGGCCGCAGGCACGGTTGCTGCTGCGAAAGTGTTCGTCATGGGTGTTGGTGTTGCAGGCCTGCAGGCTATTGCTACCGCCCGCCGCTTGGGTGCCATCGTTTCCGCCACGGATGTGCGCAAAGCCACGGAAGAACAGGTGAAATCGCTCGGTGCAAAATTCATTTATGTCGATCTTGCTGAAGCCGCTACTGCGGCAGGTTACGCCCGCGAATTGACGGCTGAGGAAAAAGCCAAGCAGTCCGAACTCGTGGCGGGACATGTGAAGTCGCAAGACGTCGTCATCACCACAGCCCTGATCCCCGGCCGCCCTGCACCCACCCTGATCACAAAGGAGATGGTGGAGAGCATGAAGCCCGGGTCCATCATCGTGGACTTGGCGGTGGAGCGCGGTGGCAATTGTCCGCTTTCAAAGCCGGATCAGATCGTCGAGCACAACGGCGTAAAAATCATCGGCACCGTCAACCTCGCCGGAAAACTGGCAGGCAATGCTGCGCCACTTTTCGCCAAAAACATTGCCAACTTCCTTGATTTGATCATCCAGAAGGATGGCACGCTGAAGATTGACGAGACGGATGAATGCATCTCCGGCACCATGATCGCCAAGGGCGGGAAATTGGTGCACAAGATTTATGGTGACGCATGATGGATTTCCCTCACCCTGAGGTGCCCGCCCTTGCGGGCCTCGAAGGGTGTCTCACCACGCACACCTCAGGAGCGACATAATGGAACACATGGCCATCGATCCCTTCATCTCCCTCCTCGGCATTTTCGTCCTCGCCGTTTTCGTGGGCTATTACGTGGTGTGGAATGTCACCCCGGCCCTCCATACGCCATTGATGAGCGTCACCAACGCCATCTCCTCCGTGATCGTCGTGGGCGCACTTCTCGCCGTCGGTGCAGGCGGCGTCGCTTCAGGTTCCACCACGGCCATGATTTTCGGCTTCCTCGCCCTCATCCTGGCTTCGATCAATATTTTCGGTGGCTTCATGGTCACCTCGCGCATGCTGGCCATGTACAAGAAGAAAGAAAAATAACATGAGCGCCAATCTCGCAGCGGTTCTCTATCTCGTCGCAGGCTCAATATTCATCATGGCCTTGCGTGGGCTGTCATCGCCCGCCACATCCAGGACTGGCAACACCTACGGCATGGTCGGCATGGGTATTGCTGTGCTCACGACACTTGCCCTCGCAAAACCCTCAAGCCCCATCGTCTGGCTCCTCATACTCGCAGGCATCGGGATTGGTGCTGTCATCGGCGGCATCACCGCCAAGCGCATTCCCATGACGGCCATGCCGCAATTGGTGGCAGCCTTCCATTCGCTGGTTGGTCTCGCCGCCGTCTTCGTGGCAGCAGCCGCATTCTACGCACCAGATGCCTTTGGTATCGCCACCAATGGCGAAATCCATTCCTCGTCCCGCATTGAAATGGGTCTTGGTGCGGCCATCGGTGCGATCACGTTTACCGGCTCGATCATCGCTTTCCTGAAATTGGATGGCCGCATGTCCGGATCACCCATCATGCTGCCCGCACGCCACCTCATCAACATTGCATTGGCCGCCGCACTTGTCCTGTCAATCTTCCTGTTCTTCACCTCAGCGGCGCCGCTCTGGTTCTGGGCGATTATTGTTCTCAGCTTCGCATTGGGCTTCCTGCTCATCATCCCCATCGGTGGTGCGGATATGCCTGTGGTTGTGTCGATGCTGAATTCCTATTCGGGCTGGGCCGCGGCAGGCATCGGCTTCACGCTGGCCAACACAGCACTCATCATCACCGGTGCATTGGTGGGTTCGTCCGGTGCCATCCTCTCCTACATCATGTGCAAGGGTATGAACCGCAGCTTTATCTCGGTCATCCTTGGCGGCTTTGGTGGTGAA
>CAXTKL010000013.1:22355-41132 GCA_964244825.1 uncultured Aestuariivirga sp. | reverse complement strand
ACGTGGACGGTTCGGTGACCGACAATTGCCATCCGGACGATGGGCACCACCACAGTGAAACGCGAAGCATCGCCCATGAAAGCTTCAGGATTGATCGTCATGTTAAGTGATTTTTTTGTTCGCGCCGTCGTCGCTGGCCTCGGTATTGCTGCGATCACGGGGCCGCTGGGATGTTTTGTGGTGTGGCGGCGGCTTGCCTATTTTGGCGATACGCTGGCCCATGCGGCATTGCTGGGCGTGACGCTGTCATTGCTGCTGCATGTCAATGTGGTGCTTGCGGTCTTTGCTGTGGCCGTTCTGGTGGCTTTTTCGTTGCTGGCGCTGCAGCAGCGAAGTTCACTCTCGTCGGACGCCCTGCTTGGCATGCTGTCCCATGGCTCACTGGCCATTGGTCTTCTGGCGCTGGCCTGCATGACCTGGGTGAGGCTGGACCTGATGGGCTTGCTGTTTGGCGATCTGCTGGCCGTCACGAAAACCGACATTGCCTTGATCTATGCCGGTGGCGCCTGTGTACTTGGCGCAATCGTCTGGGTCTGGAAACCGCTGTTTGCGGTGACGGTGAACCGTGACCTTGCGGCGGCAGAAGGGATCAATGTTGCGGCTTACGATGTGCTGTTGATGCTGTTGCTCGCCGCCGTGGTTGCAGTGTCGATCAAGATTGTGGGCGTGATGCTGATCACGTCCCTGCTGATCATTCCCGCAGGGGCTGCGCGGCGTGTTGCGACCGGACCCGTGTTGATGGCCGTGCTGGCGGCTGTCATTGGCGGTGTGTCGGTGCTGGGCGGGCTTTACGCCTCATTGTTATACAACACGCCATCGGGGCCCTCCATTGTTGCCGTCGCGCTGGTGTTGTTTGTGCTGGGACTCATCTTGCCAGTTCACCGGTTGACGCGGGAGCAAAACGCATGAGCAGCAGTCCTGATCTGACACGCAATCAAACACTGGTGATGAACAAGTTATCAAAAACCGACCAACCCATGAGCGCCTATACGCTGCTCGACGAATTGCGGGGCGATGGCTTGAAAGCACCACTGCAAGTCTATCGTGCCCTGGACAAATTGGTGGCCCAGGGCCGTGTGCACCGGCTTGAAAGTATCAGCGCATTTGTTGCCTGCCAGCACCCGGACTGTCAAAGCCATGCAGCCACGGTGTTCATGATCTGTGAGAAATGCGGCAAGGTTTCCGAACAGGCGGATGCTGGTGTTGCCAAGGCGCTTGGCAAGGTGGCGGGCACGGTGGGCTTTGCCGTGGAAAGGACGTCGATCGAGCTGCGCGGTGATTGCGGGAAGTGTTGAGCGGCATGCCAACACTTTTCCCTCTCCGTCTCGCACTGACGCGCGATCCACTTCTCCCGCGAGCGGGCGAGGAAACGTAAGGGATATCTCCTCGCCTGCTTGCGGGAGAGGTGGCGAGCGCAGCGAGACGGAGAGGGACTACTTTATTGCTCGAACACCCGCCCCGGGTTCAATATGCCCTTCGGGTCGAGCATCTGTTTCAGTGACCGCATCACGTCAAGCTCGACCGCTGACTTGTAACGCTTCATGTCTTCGCGCTTTAAAACACCGATGCCATGTTCCGCGCTGAAGGATCCACCAAGGTTCATCACAATGTCATGCACCACACGATTCATCGCATGCCAGCGGGCGAGGTAGGCCTGCGTGTCCATGCCGACGGGTTGTGACACGTTGAAGTGCATGTTGCCGTCACCCATGTGGCCAAAACAGCAGATGCGTACACCGGGTTGGAATGTTGTCACTGCGGCTGATGCCGCTGCGACGAAGTCTGGCAGTTTCGAAACGGGCACCGACACATCATGCTTGATGGAGCCGCCTTCGAACTTCTGTGACTCCGACATGTTTTCGCGCAACGCCCACAATTCGCGCCGCTGGGATTCGGATTGTGCAATGACGCCATCTGCCACGCTGCCGCTTTCAAGCGCGGCCTCGAGCACGCTTTGCGCAATGCCTTCCGCAACGTCGGCCATCTCAAACAACACATACCAGGGCGACACTGTTTCCACCGCACGGCGGGTGTGCAAGTGCTTGACGGTGAATTGGATGCCAATTTCGGGCAGCAGCTCAAATGCCACCACGCGGTTACCGCTGGCGTTTTTGGCGCGGGACAACAGGTCAAGAGCAGCGGCAGGCGTTGGCACAGCAACCATGACAGTGTCATAGTGGCGGGGCTGCGGGAACAGCTTCAGCGTTGCGGCAGTGATGATCCCCAGTGTGCCTTCAGCGCCGATGAACATGTTTTTGAGATCATAGCCCGTGTTGTCCTTGCGCAGGGTCTTCAACATGTTGAGTACGCGGCCATCGGCCAATACCACCTCAAGCCCGAGACACAGGTCACGGGCATTGCCATAGGCCAGCACATTGAGGCCGCCTGCATTGGTGGACAGGTTGCCACCAATGCGACAGCTGCCTTCGGATGCAAGGCTGAGCGGGAAAAGCCGATCGACGGCATCAGCGGCGTCGTGAATGGATTTCAGGGTCGCACCTGCCTGGGCCGTCAAGGTTGAATTGATGGCATCGACAGCGGTGATATGAGTCATCCGATCAAGTGACAGCAAGACTTCACCCGCGTTTGGAATTTGCCCGCCGACGAGACCGGTGTTGCCGGATTGTGGCACGATGGCCGTTTCGGTTTCATGGGCAATGGCGAGAACGCGCGAGACTTCGTTGGTTGTTGCGGGGCGCAGAACAATCGGGGTTTCACCCGTCCACAGTCCGCGCCATTCTTTCAGATAGGGTGCCTTGTCGGCGTCTGCACGCAGTGCGCCTGCGGCTCCGACAACGTCAACCATGCGTTCAATCGTGTCTTGCGATGGTGCCTTGCTCATGGTTGTGGCCTGGGTGCTGCGGCCCGGATGAGGCGATCATTGATGGCTTCACCCAATCCCGTCATGGGGACGGGTGCCACGGCGATGGCTTCAGGTGAAAAGTCATCCATTGCATGTAACATCTTGAAAAGATTGGCAGCGGCCTCTTGCAGATTGCCTGATTTGGAAAGCGTCCAGGGCCCGTGATCGTAGGTGGCAAAACCGAGATAGAGCTCGCGCCATTCGGGGGCCGCTGCATTCAAGCGCAGTTTCGCCAGCGGTGCATAGTGGCTTTGCAATTGCCCGGGGGAATGCAATTCCGGGTGAAAGCTTGTCGGTGTCATGACCTGGCGGCCCAGAATGGCCTCCAGCGTGTCGCGGGGAACACCACCCGCCCGCAGCAGGTAAGGACCGTCACCGGTAAATCGCACCACCGTAGACTCAAGACCAACGCTGGATGGTCCGCCATCCAGAATCATCGCCACCGCATCACCGAGTGATGCATGTACATGGGCAGCTGTGGTCGGACTGATACGGCCTGAGCGGTTGGCGGAGGGTGCGGCAATCGGGCGATCCACGGCCCGGAGCAGCTCGCGTGCAATTGGGTGAGCAGGTACGCGCAAGGCAATGGTGGATAGGCCAGCCGAACACAGCAGCGAGACCGGGCAATCCTTGCGGCGCTCCACCACAACGGTCAGCGGCCCGGGCCAGATCGCCAGTGCCAGTTTCTCCGCATCCTTCGAAAACACGCCCAGGCGAAATGCAGCCTCCACATCCGCCACATGGGAAATCAGCGGATTGAACTGCGGGCGTTGCTTTGCTGCGAAGATTTTTGCAACAGCACTGTCGTTCGTTGCATCTGCACCAAGGCCATAGACCGTCTCCGTGGGAAAGGCCACGAGTCCGCCGTCGCGCAAAAGCGCTGCAGCTTTGGAAATTGTGCTGGCCATGGTCATTGCCCGCGCCCTATAGCAGGGGAAAGTGACGCAATCCAACTTCCATGACCACACTCGTATTTTCGCACCCTTCATCCCTTGCCCATGAAACGCCGCCCGGGCACCCTGAGCGGGTGGACCGCATACGTGCCGTGAATGCGGTTCTGGCCTCGCCTGCCATGAAAGGATTTCTGCATCGTGAAGCACCATTAGGGACCGATGAACACGCCAGGCTGGCCCACAGTGCTGAACATGTGCAGCGCCTGCGGGCGATTTCACCGGACAACGGCTTTGAATATATCGACCCTGATACGGTGATGTCTCCCGCGGCATTGCATGCGGCGCTGGCGGGTGTTGGTGGGGCTGTGGCGGGAGTGGATGCGGTGTTTCGCGGCGAAGCTGACAATGTGTTCGTGGCCACGCGCCCACCCGGCCATCATGCGGAACACAACAGAGCCATGGGGTTCTGCTTCTTCAACCATGCCGCCATCGCGGCAAAATATGCCCGTGAGCGTTATGACGCGGAACGTGTGGCGGTGGTCGATTTTGACGTGCACCACGGAAATGGCACACAGGACATCTTCTGGTCTGACGCTGATCTGTTTTACGGTTCCACGCATCAAATGCCGCTGTTTCCCTACACGGGGTCCACATTGGAAACCGGCGTGGGTAATATCTTCAATGCACCTCTTCTCGCGGGTCATGGATCGGAAGAATTCCGCGAGGCGATGAACACCATCATTCTGCCGGCACTCGATTTGTTTGCTCCGGACCTGATCATCATCTCCGCAGGTTTTGATGCCCATGTGCGCGATCCCCTGGGCAGCCTGCAATTGACCGAAGAAGACTTTTCCTGGGTGACGTTGAAGTTGATGGAGGCCGCTGATCAGTTCTGCTCCGGCCGCATTGTTTCAGTGCTTGAGGGCGGTTATGATTTGCAAGGACTGGCTGGCTCAGTGGGCGTGCATGTGCATGCGTTGATGCATGGCGACCAGGGTCAGCATGATGACCCGCTGGAGGATTTTGAAGACGATGAGGAAGAACTGTAATGACTGAGGCCACGGACATTTCTGCTTTGTCGTTCGAAAAGGCGCTGGCTGCACTGGAAGACATTGTGGCGCGGCTTGAGGCGGGCAAGGTTGATCTCGAAGAGTCGATCAAGATTTATGAACGCGGCGAAGCTTTGCGCAAGCACTGCGAAGCCAAGCTGAAGGAAGCCGAAGCGCGGATCGAGAAGATCACGCTTGATCCTTCGGGCAAGCCCACCGGCACAGCGCCTTTGGACGTGGAGTGAGTCCACAACGGCTTGACGAAGCCTTGGTGGCGCGGGGCCTCAGTCAGAGCCGCTCCCGGGCGCGTGATGCGATTTTGCGGGGAACAGTGTTTGTCAACGGCCTGCCCGCGCGAAAGCCGTCCCAAGGTGTATTCGATAAGGACGTGCTGCTGCTGCAGGACCTGGCTCAGCACTATGTCTCCCGCGCCGCAGTCAAACTGCTGCATGCATTGGACTATTTCAAGATCAATGCCGAAGGCCGTCATGCGCTGGATATTGGCGCATCGACAGGGGGTTTTACGCAGGTTTTGCTGGAGCGTGGCGTGACGCATGTCACGGCCATCGATGTGGGCCATGGCCAGATGGTGCGGGAATTGGCTGAAGACCCGCGTGTGACATTGATAGAGGGGCAGAACGCCCGCGATGTGACGCCAGAACATGTGCCAAACAGCGTGACGTTAATTGTGTGCGACGTCAGTTTTATTCCGCTGAAACTGGCACTTGGGGCGGTACTCTCGCTCGTTGCATCAGGTACAGAACTGGTGGCGCTGATCAAACCGCAATTTGAAGTGGGACGGGAATTCGTTGGCCGTGGCGGAATAGTTTCCGACTCAGCACAGCATGTTCGGGTGTGCCAAGACGTGACAGCATTTCTTGAGGCGCAAGGCTGGATTGTTCAGGGATTGATTGCTTCGCCTGTTGATGGTGGTGATGGTAATGCCGAGTTTCTCGTGGTGGCGGAAAAAAAGTAACGCGTTTCTCATTTAGTACTTCGCGTTCACAGGTTCACACTTTTTGATAAATATGCCGGGCTATTGCGTATTGATGAGGTCCCTTAGGCGCAGTGTGCGATTGCCATGCGAGCCGGATGGGGGCCGCCTCGTTCTCAATCCTTCACTGCATAGGTATGTTGCTGTTCCGGAAATCTCCGTTCCCGCACGTCGTCAGCATACATCTTGATGGCGCCTTCAATGGCAGCGCCAACCTTGCCAAACTCTTTGACAAACTTCGCCACCTTTGGAGACAGTCCCAACATGTCTTCCATCACCAAGATCTGCCCATCACAGGCGGCAGATGCGCCGATACCAATGGTGGGGATATCAACTTGAGCGGTGATCTTGCGGGCCAGGGGTTCGGCCACGGCTTCCAGCACGACGGCAAAAGCGCCGGCCTCAGTCACAATCTTCGCGTCTTCCTCAATCGCCGCCCATTGGGCGCGTTCGCGTCCCTGCGCCTTGAAGCCACCCAGCACATTGATGGATTGCGGTGTCAATCCAACATGGGCCATCACGGGAATGCCGCGCTCCGACAGGAAGCGAATGGTTTCGCCCATGCGCTTGCCGCCCTCCAGCTTGATGGCACCACATTCGGTTTCCTTGACCACCTTGGCGGCGTTGCGGAAGGCCTGTTGCGGGCTTTCCTCGTAGGATCCGAAGGGCATGTCGACCACGATCAAGGACTGTTTCGCCCCGCGCATGACGGCGCGGCCATGCATGATCATCAGGTCAAGCGGCACGGGCAGGGTGCTTTCAAAGCCATGCATGACCATGCCGAGTGAATCTCCCACCAGCAGAAAGTCCACATATTTATCGGCAATGGCTGCCGTGTGGGCGTGATAGGAGGTCAGGGCCACAATGGGTTCGCCACCTTTGCGGTTCTGAATGTCAGGGGCGGTGCGGCGTTTCAGTTGGGTGTGTTGTGACATGGCATTTCAATTGCTCATTTTTGCGCTCAATGCAACGTCACCACGGGTACGCCTGCAATGATCACGTGCAACTGGGCGGCCAAAGCATAGAGCGCCACGCCCGCCAATACCGACATCAGATTGTGGCCGTTGCGGACCTCTGATGGCATAAATGGCCCTGAACGTGCCTTCAGCATGGCATGCAGTATCGCAAAGAGTCCGAGGCCACCAAACAGCACTGTCGTGCGTGTATCGCCATTGGCGATCAAATGGCCCAAGGCCCACAGGCTGATGCCAAGCGCCATGGGATATTTCAGGCTGTTGCGCCAGGAGCCGCGAAACAGAAAAATACCAATGAAAATGAAACCGACCAGCGTCAGAGCAAAATTGGCATGGCGGCCCCAACTCGGCGGTTCGTAAAGCGCTGAAACATCCGCAGCACGAAAAGCCCAGAGACAGCCTGTCAACAACAGCAAACTCACCACACCATAAACCGGGCCATAGGCCTTGCCGAAGGTTTGCTTGGCATGGTCGCGCCACTGAAGAATGGCGGGGTTCAAATGAACAACGCCAAAAAGAAATATGAAGAGTGCCAGAAGTGTCATTGCAGCTGTTACCTTAAAAATGCTGTGTAATAACGGTGTTACAAAACCCTTGATTGCTTGTTTTTGATACAAATCAACTATCAAATGCCCAATGTACTCTCCTGAAAAGTCATGATATGGGAGCGCCGAGGCACAATAAGAATAGCAATAGCGGGGGAAGAGATGAAACCAACACTTATTCTGGTGGGCGCGGACAAGGGTGGTGTAGGCAAGACCACCGCCTCACGTGCGCTGCTGGATTATTTTGCGCGCAAGAACGTGTTGACGCGGGCATTCGACACCGAAAATCCCCGGGGTTCCCTGCAACGATTCTATCCTTCGATTACCGAGATCATCGATCTCAACAATGTGGCGCACCAGATGAAGGTGCTGGACACTATGGAAACTGCCAATGTGCCGGTGACCGTGGTGGATTTCAAGGCTGGTAACCTTTCCTATTCGCTTGATCTGTTTGAGCGCATCGGCGTTCTGGAAGCGGCGCGCAACGGCATGTTCACGCTTGGCCTTGTGCACGTCGTGGGGCCGTCGATTGCGTCGCTCGACGAGATTGGCGAGATTGCCAAGTATTTGCCCGGCGTCGAATATGTTGTGGCGCGCAACGCCATCAATGAAACGAATTTCTTCGAGTGGGATGATTCCACCTACCGCAAATATTTCACTCAAATCAGCAAGTCCCATGAGATTGACATTCCGAAGCTCAATGAAATGGCCTACGAGCAGGTGGACGTGGCGGGTGTGACCTTCAAAGACTTTATTGACAACCGCGCTGCGGATGGATCGCAAGGCAAGTTCTCATTCGTGCTGCGTGGTTATGCGCGCAAGTGGTGCGCCGAAATTGACGAACAGTTCAGCCGTGTGAAAATGCTGCAAGATATTGTATCGGGTGGGCGGGCGTAATCCTGTTCCACAGGCCCCATGGCCGTTCAGCCAACACTGTACATTGTTGCATCTGACCAGCACCGCAACGGCAAGACATTGCTGGCACGGCTGCTCGTTGACTATTTGATTCTGGACGGGCACGACCCGTTCATTATCGACACGGACGCACCCGACGGGCCTTTGCGGAATTACTTTCCAGGCCGAACGGCAATTGCTGATTTTGCTGCCATCACAGGCCAGATGAGATTGTTTGACACCATTCTGGCAGCACCTGGGCGGGACTATGTGGTGGACTTGCCCGTGCGCCATACGGAAAGTTTCTTTGCGGCAGAACGGGACCTCGGATTTTTTGTGGCCTGCCACGCGGCAGGGTTCCGGGTGTTTCTGTTTTTTGTGGTGGACCAGAGTCTGGTGTCACTGAAGGCGGCCAAGCTGGCACAACGCTACCCGGGTCTGGATTTGTTTGTGCCCGTGCGCAACATGATGGTGCGTTCCGCCTGGCCCGAAGACGAAGGGGCTTTGACCATTCCCTTTCTCGCGGCCCCGGTGGCGCAGGTCATTGGCCACAAGCGTTTCTCGTTCCGCACCTTCGTGCAGGGTGACACGCAGGGCATGGCACCTGACATGGTGCCGGTGATGCAGAATTTTCTGTACGAGACACTGAGCAATCTCAGTAATCTCGAACCTGTGTTCAGTCTGAAAGAGTTGAAAAAGTAACGTCACCAAATAGCCGCGAATCGCATTGAGCATATGTGCACAATGATGCGGCACATCAACAGACGGCAGTTTGTGCGTGGACTGGCCCTGGGGCTGGTTTCACGGCCAAGTGTTGGCTTTGCGCAGGATGCCTACAGCGGACAAACACTGACCGCCGCAACAATCACCACGCAACTGCTCGGGCCTGAAAGTCCGCCGACGGCGCATTGGTATTTCAAAACGCCATCGGGACCGCCCATCATCCGGGCGATGCAGGGCCAGGAATTGCGCTTCCAGTTTTTCAACGCGTTGGACGAGGCCATCTGGTTGCACTTCTTTGGTGTTCGCGGACCATCGGACGTGATGACGGTACAGGTCTCAGAGAAAAATAGCGCAGGTGTTGACGTTGTTTTTACACCACCTGACGCTGGCACGTTCTGGTTCGGCCCCTTGCTCAATGCCTCGAAACAGCGGGAAATGGGCCTGAGCGGCTGGTTGATTGTTGATGAGACAGAGCCACAAAACTTCCAGGACGTGCCACTCGTATTTGACGACTGGTCATTGGGTGACGATGGCAAGATTGAACAGGATTTTGCCAATCTGGACCGCGCAGCCGGAGAGGGACGGCTGGGCAACTGGTTCACCGTCAACGGCATACTGAAACCGCGCCTTACTTTAGATTCGGAAAGGCCTGCCCGCTTGCGGTTGCTGAATGTTGCGAATACGCGCAGTTTGAAGATTACTTTCAAAGGACTTGAGGGTCTTATACTGGCACTGGACGGCCAGCCGGTTTGGCCGCGCGGACTGGAACCCGGCGGTCTGGAATTGGCGCCCGGGCAGCGGGCCGATCTTCTCATCACCGAAGCACAGGAGCAGATGGTGATTGCCATTGACCTGTATGAGGATGTTGTAGAGGCAGCATTTTTCGATGCGCCCGGCTATGGCCGCAAAACCTTGCCCCGGGATTTCAGATTGCCCGCAAATCCGCTGACTCCGCTGGACCCGTCAATTATTCCACGGGACATCACTCTTGCCGTTGAGGGCGGCCTGAAAGGCGGCTTGCAAAAGTCCAGGGTTGGCAAGGACGAACTGGATCTCCGGGCCATGCTGGAACAGGGGCTGGCATGGGCCATCGGTGGCAGTTCAGGGCTTGGCAGCCCGCCCATTTTCACGGCGCAGAAGGGTGAGGTGCTGCACTTGATGTTTGAAAACAGGACCGCCTTTGAGCAGGTGCTGCATGTTCACGGCCACGTGTGGACGTTACACGTGCCCGCCGCAAGCGGTCCTGAAGAACCGGCGTCATGGACCGATACGCTGGTGATTGCTGCCAAGGCCAATTCCAGCGTGTTGATGGTGGCTGATAATCCCGGTACCTGGGCCATCCAAAGCTTGATGGCGGAACGTTGTGATGCGGGTTTGATTGGGGCCTTTACGGTGTCCGATATGCCTTGATTTGGCCCCTTGGCTGCTTTACGCCCCGCTCTGACTGTTTGAGGGCCTGAAGACGTGACTGATGAATCGCTGATCCGCGAAGTGGACGAGGAAGTCCGCCAGGATGAATACAAGAAACTTGCTGACCGCCATGGCTCGAAACTGATCGCGTTGATTGCGCTGATCGTGCTGGGTGTGGCGGGTTTTGAGGGCTGGAAGTATTATCAGCGTACACAGGCCGACGTCGCGTCTGTGGTGTATCTTGATGCCGTCAAAAAGGCCAATGAAGGCAAATATGATGATGCGCTGGCGGCATTTGCTGCGGTGAAGCATCCTGGTTTTGCGCAACTGGGAAAGTTGCGTGAGGCGGCTGTCATTGCTGCCAAGGGTGACGTAGAGAAGGCGATTGCGAACTACGATGTGATCATTGCCGACAAGTCGACGGACCCCGTATTGGCTGATCTGGCGCGCATACGGCAGGGTTACTTGCTGGTCGACACCTCAACGCCGGATCAATTGCTGAGCAAGCTCGGCATGTTTGACAAGGACGGCAATGCCTGGCGCCATGCCGCGCGGGAAATTTTTGGTCTGGCGGCTTTCCGCACGAAAGATTTCAGCATGGCAGACCGTTACATGAACGCGATCTTTGCTGATCCCGATGCGCCGCAAGCCTTGAAGCAGCGGGCGCAAGCTATGGTGCAATTGATCGCACCTGAACTGGTGAAGAGATGAAACTGGCGCGGAGCGTTGCCGTTTTTGCACTGGCAGCAGCGTTGCTGTCTGGCTGCGGTGCTTTCAAGAAATTGACAGGCCAGCGCAACGACACGGTGTTGCCGGGACAGCGTGAGGAAATTTTGCCGCCGGACCAGCAGGTCAACCCCAAGCCCGGCAAGCAGGGTGATCTGGCAGCCTGTGATCCTGCTGTGGATGCAAATTGCGTTTCGGGTGTTGATCAAGAAGCTGCGGGCACCAAAAAGCAATGACCGCAGTCGTTGCCATTCTTGGCCGCCCGAATGTTGGAAAATCCACACTGTTCAACCGTCTGGTGGGCCAAAAGGTTGCCATCGTTGATGATACGCCGGGCGTGACCCGGGATCGCCGCGAAGGGGCAGGACGCCTGGGTGAACTGGCTTTCACTTTATATGATACCGCTGGTTTGGACGAAGCCCGCAAGGGCTCGCTCGAAGCCCGCATGAGCGACCAATCGGAAGTCGCCGCGCGTGAGGCTGATGTCATTCTGTTTGTGATCGATGCCCGTGCTGGCGTCACACCCACGGACAAGGAATTCGCTGCCCGCATTCGCAAACTCAACAAGCATGTCATTCTCATCGGCAACAAGGCGGAAACCCGTGCCGTGGTGCCGGGCCTGGCTGAAGGTTACGGCCTTGGCTTTGGCGAGCCGCTGGCGATTTCGGCCGAACATGCCGAAGGGCTGGATGGTCTCTATGAAGCGCTGCGCCCCATTGTCATGGCAAAGGCACCAGGTGTGCCGGATACAAATGTCGAGATCAGCGAAGAAGAGTCCGACAAGGATTGGGAATATGATCCGCAGCGCCCCTTGCGTCTGGCCATCATCGGGCAGCCCAATGCGGGCAAATCCACGCTCGTCAACGCCATGCTGGGCGAAGACCGCATGTTGACGGGACCTGAGGCAGGCATCACCCGCGATGCCATTTCCAGTGCCTGGAACTGGCGCGGGCGCGACATCAAGCTGTGGGACACGGCGGGCATTCGCCGCAAATCCCGTGTGCAGGAAAAGATCGAGAAAATGTCGGTCTCAGACGCCATGCGCGCCATTCGCTTCGCCGAATGTGTTGTGGTGTTGATTGATGCGACATTGGATATCGAGCGGCAGGATTTGACTCTTTCTGATCTCGTGGGCCGTGAGGGCAGGGCGGTTGTAATTGCTCTGTCGAAGTGGGATGCGGTTGAAGACAAGCAAAAGGTTCTCGCCGCCTACAAGAGCAAGCTTGAAGATGTGCTGCCGGAAATTCGCGGCGTGTCGCTGGTTACACTCTCGGCCATCCGCAACAAGGGCATTGATGGCCTGATGAAAGCCGTCACCGAAGCCGACAAAAAATGGAATGCGCGTGTCACCACATCAAAGCTGAACCGCTGGCTGGAAGGGGCGATCGAACGCAACTCCCCACCAGCCCCCGGCGGCCGCCGCATCAAAATCCGCTATGCGACACAAGCCAACGCGCGACCACCGACGTTTGCGATTTTTGGAAACCAGTTGAAGAAACTGCCGGAGAGTTATCTGCGCTATTTGACCAATGGCCTGCGCGAGGCGTTTGATCTCAATGGCACGCCGATCCGGTTCAGTTTGCGTGGTGGTGGGGATAATCCCTACGATACGAAGAGGTAGGAAGAGACCTCATCAGCCCTTCGGGCAGCTTCTCCAGAGGAGAAGCGACAATGTAGCCCAACTCCATAAATGGTTGGGCATTAAGGAAGGTCTGTCTTCCAGTCGCTTCACCCGTGGAGAAGCTGCCCGAAGGGCTGATGAGGTCTCTTCTTCAATATTGTTTGAACAGCCCCTTGGCGTCATATTTCCACACTCCACCATTATCCGCGAACTCCGGCAGGCACATTGCCACCATCTGGGCTGAAACTTCATTCGGTGTTGGCAGGGTTTCCGGATCTTCGCCGGGCATGGCGGTGGCGCGCATTTTCGTTCGTGTTGCACCGGGGCTGAAGCAGTTGACGCATAGGTTAGTAGTGGCCACTTCTCCGGCATAGGTGCGTACCAGGGCTTCGAGTGCGGCCTTGCCGACGGAATAGGCGCCCCAATAGGGGAAGCATTTCTGGGCGAGGCCTGAGGTCACGAAAATGGCGCGTCCGGCGGGGGCTGCTTGCAACAGCGTGTCCATGGAGCGGATCAGGCGGTAGTTGGCGGTGAGGTTGGTGGCCATAGCGTCGTCCCAGACCTTGGGGTCGATATGGGCCAAGGGTGTGAGCTTGCCCAAGGTGCCCGCATTGCCGACGAGAATGTCGAGTTTTTTCCAGCGTTCGAAAATGGCCGCACCCAGCCGGTCGATGGCGTCGAAGTCGTTCAGGTTCATGGGCACCAATGTGGCGGTAGAGCCGACTGCTTTTACCGCGTCGTCCAATTCTTCAAGGCCGCCGCGCGTGCGCGCAGTGGCAATGATATGGGCACCTTCCTTCGCCAGATGAAGAGCGGCTGCGTAGCCAAGGCCACGTGACGCGCCGGTGACGAGGGCCACCTTGCCTTCGAGCCGATTGGTCATGCTCAGCCTGCCTCAGCCAGAAGCGACAATTGTTGCTTGGCGCTTTCACCCATGAGATCGGTCAGGCGCGTAGGATACTCGCCCGTGAAGCAATGATCCGTGAATTGCGGCTGTGCGTTGTTGCGGCCTTCATAGCCCACGGACTTGTACACACCATCCACTGACAGGAAGGCCAGCGAGGTGACACCAATAAATGCGCGCATTTCCTCTAACGTGTGATTGGCCGCCAGAAGTGACTTCTGTTCTGGCGTATCAATGCCGTAAAAGTCCGGATGCTTGATCGGAGGTGAAGCGATGCGCATATGCACTTCGGCGGCACCCGCATCATACATCATCTGCACAATTTTCACCGACGTGGTACCGCGCACCACCGAGTCATCCACCAGCAACACGCGCTTGCCCTTGACTACGGCACGATTGGCGTTGTGCTTCAGTTTCACACCCAGCGACCGGATGGTTTGGGTGGGTTCAATGAAGGTGCGGCCCACATAGTGATTGCGGATGATGCCGAGTTCGAAAGGCACCTTCATCTGTTCTGCATAGCCCAATGCAGCGGGAACGCCGGAGTCAGGAATTGGCACGATGACATCAACTTCAGCAGGTGATTCGAGGGCCAATTGGCGGCCCATTTGTTTGCGCACGTCATAAACAGATCGCCCGCCAAGAATGGAGTCGGGCCGTGAGAAGTAGATATATTCGAAAATACAGGGGCGAGCAGGCTGACGCGGGAAAGGCCAATGGCTTTCAATGCCATCTTCCGAAATCACGACAACTTCGCCGTTCTCGACTTCGCGCACGAAGGTGGCCCCGATGATGTCGAGCGCGCAGGTTTCGGAACACAGGATATAAGCCCCATTGAGCTTGCCCAGCATGAGGGGGCGAATGCCCAGGGGGTCGCGGGCGCCAATGAGTTTCTTGTTGGTGAGGCAAACCAGCGCATAGGCACCTTCGAGGCGGCGCAAGGCTTCGATATAACGGTCAATGAGTTTGGGCTTTTGCGCGCGTGCCACAAGATGCAGGATCACTTCTGTATCTGATGTGGATTGACAAATAGCACCGTGGGAAATCAGCTCCTTGCGCAGCGTCAAGCCGTTGGTGAGGTTGCCATTGTGGGCCACGGCAAAACCGCCTGCAGCCAATTCGGCAAACAGTGGCTGCACGTTACGCAATATGGTTTCGCCCGTTGTGGAGTAGCGCACATGACCGAGGGCGGCCTGACCTTTGAGACGGTCAATGGTGGCAGCGGACGAGAAATGATCCCCTACGAGGCCCATGCGGCGTTCGGAATGGAAGCGGCCCTCGTTGTAAGACACGATACCTGCTGCTTCCTGCCCGCGATGTTGCAGGGCATGCAGGCCCAGTGCCGTGAGGGCTGCTGCATCGGCGTGACCGTAGATTCCGAACACGCCACATTCTTCACGCAAGGTGTCAGCATCAAGATCGAACGCGTTGATATCGTTCATGGGTTTGTATTCGCCCCGTCGGCGGGTTTGGATTGCTTGTTCTGGCCGTCGACCAGGTTGTCGAGACCTTGGGTTTGCGTGCTGGAATAGCCCACATCGCCCGGTGCAGGTGGTGTAACCGCACCTTGCGGATTTGAAATCGAAGTCTTGGTCAGGTTCTGGGCAGCGTCTGGTGATATTTTCCCGATCACACCCACCAGAACGTCGCTGACTTTCTGGATGATGGGCAGGGATTGCGCGTTGCGGATCCAGTCTTCCTGATTTTGCGGCGGTTGCAGCCAGCCGTAAAACAGATAGGCAATGGATACGAGAACCAGGCCACGTGCCAGACCGTAAACCAGTCCCAATGTGCGATCAAAGGCACCGGCAGAGGAATCAACGACACGGTCTGAAATCTTGACGGAGATGATAGAGACAATGATCAGTGTAATGATGAAAACGATGGCACCTACGGCAATTTGCGCAAGCACCGGCTTGTCAACGTAGGGGGCGACAAGATCCAGCAACTGCTTTTGCTGAATGGCAAAGTAGGCCGCAACTGCCGCTGCGGCCCAGGCCATAAGCGAAAGCACTTCACGGGTAAAGCCGCGCGCCAAAGCCAGAATGCCGGACACCAGCATGATGCCGATGAGGATAAAATCAAGAAGTTGAAAGGGCATGGACAGTCCCTGCATGGTTTTTTCGAAGCCCTTATAGGCAGGATTGCTGCGGGGTGCCAGTGTGGAATGAGCAAGGGTGCCGATCGCCCAGATCACGCGATTCGGCGCAATCCTTTCGACCGTGACGCTACCCAGGCCACCACATCGGCCACTGATTCCATGGATTTTGTCGTCAGCCCCTTGATCGACGGCGTTTCGCCAGCGCTGGCGATCACAGCCTCGGTCAGGCCCAGTTTCTGTGCTTCTTTCAACCGGGCTTCGGTCTGCCCCACCGGGCGTATCGCGCCTGACAGCGCAATTTCTCCAAACAAAACCGTGCCGTGCGGAATAATTGTGTCTGACATGGAGCCCAGAATCGCCGCCGCCACCGCCAAGTCCGCCGCCGTTTCCTTCAGGCGCAACCCACCGGCCACGTTCAGATAAACATCATGCTGGGATAACGACACGCCAGCCCTCGCCTCCAATACGGCAAGAATCATGGCGAGGCGATTCGAGTCCCAGCCGACCGTGGTGCGCCTGGGTGTGCCCAAAGGCGACGGCGATACCAGTGCCTGTACCTCCACCAACAAGGGACGCGTGCCTTCGACGCCCGCAAAAACTGCGGTTCCGGGCGCCGGACGTTCGGACTGGCCCATGAACAGGCGGGACGGATTGGTGACTTCCTTCAGGCCACCATCGGACATTTCAAAGACGCCAATCTCGTCGGTGGCCCCAAAGCGATTTTTGACAGCCCGCAAGATCCGGAACTGGTGGCCGCGATCGCCTTCGAAATAGAGAACCGCATCGACCAGATGTTCGACGACCTTGGGACCTGCAATCTGGCCGTCCTTGGTCACATGGCCGACGAGCAATACGCAAGTGCCCTTCTGTTTGGCAAAACGCACCAGCGCCTCACAGCCCGCTTTCAATTGCGACACCGTTCCAGGTGCCGCTTCAATGACCGGGGACCACAGGGTTTGAATGGAATCGATCACGACAATGGCAGGCGGGCCCTCTTCATTCAGGGTGGCAATGATGTCGGAGGTATTGGTTTCTGCCGCCAGCAATACTGGTGCATCGGCAAGGCCGAGACGTTCTGCCCGCAGACGGATTTGCGCGATGGCTTCTTCGCCAGATACATAAACCACACGCTGACCTTTCGTTGCCATGGATGCAAGGGCCTGCAACAACAATGTCGATTTTCCGATGCCCGGATCACCGCCAATCAAAACCGCAGACCCCGGCACAAAACCACCCCCCGCCACCCGGTCCAATTCCGGCATTCCCGTTTCGATGCGAGGCGGGGCGGCACTGTCACCCTTCAGGCCAACAAGCCGGGTTGGGCGCCCTCTGGGAAGCGCCTTGCCTTTGGCACCTGAAGCAGGCGCCTCGGTTGCTTCCTCAACAATGGTGTTCCAGGACCCACAGCCGTCACAGCGGCCGGACCATTTGGACGTTGTGGTGCCACAGGATTGACAGACGAAGACGGATGATGCTTTGGCCATACGCCGCCATATCACAGAACATAAGCGGAACGCAATCAAAGATCGAGGCTGAACTGCTGCTTTTCAATCTTTTCTTTTCGCGCCCTGATCGCCCGGGTCTTTTCCGGATCATCATCGGTCATGCTGCGCTTGCGTGAACCGTGGCGGATGTAGACTTTGGTGGCCTCGCTGTGAAATCCTTCGCGCCTGCGAATGTCCGTCAAGCGCTCCCGCGCCACCCGCATGGCCACGACGTGATCGACCAGGCGAACCGGGTAGGTTTCCCCAAGCTTGACACCATGCATGCGTTCATCAGCATCCGACATTTTCCATGGCTCATGCAGAAATGCTGTGGGCAAGGCCGCCAGTTCCGGCACCCAGCGCCGGATGAACATTCCGTTGGGGTCCTGATCCATGGACTGCTTGACCGGATTGTAAATGCGCGGCGTGTTGATGCCGGTCTGGCCCGCTTGCATCTGGATCTGCGGCCAATGGATGCCGGGTTCATAGTCGGTGAACAAACGGGCCAGCACAAGCCCCACCGCGTGCCAGTCCAATGCCAGATGATAGGTCGCAAAGGCCGTCAACATGGCGCGCATGCGAAAGTTGATCCAGCCTGAGGCGATCAGATAGCGCATGCAAGCATCAACAAAGGGAAAGCCTGTGCGCCCTTTGGCAAAGGCCAGCAGCAAGGGATCATTGAGCGAAGTATCTGTGCGCGCCGCTTGCATCGCCGGGTGCATGGATTGTGCTTCAATGGCGGGTTCGCTTTCCAGTTTCTGGATAAAGTGGCAATGCCAGTGCAAACGCGAGATCAGGCTGTCGATCGACCGCAGTTCGACGGGCCGTGCCTGCGCGGGCAGGGCGGCGGCAATTGCTCGTTCGACTAAAGCCCGATTCATCGCTTCACGAATGGACAGCGATCCCACGGCCAAATGCGGCGACAAGCGTGAACACGCCGTCCCGGCGGTGATCGGACTGGACATTTGAAACGTGTATGTGTTGCCACGCCCGGCAAAAAAACTGTCGAGTAATTGCAAGGCCTGTTCGCGTCCACCGGTCTGGCGCAGGGGACAGGGATCATCTGCTGCCAAAGCCGCGGGTATTGCATCAGACTGCAAATCGACGAAGGTAATCTTCTCCGGTGCCTGCGTCTCGGGCTGTTCCATAAAGGCCCCGTGGTGCCTGGCCCACAGATCGCGATCCTGCAAACCACGCTTCACTCCAAATTGCGGACATTCGTGCCAGGGGATTTTACGGTCGGCGCAAAGTTTGGTTACATGCTTGTCCCGAGCAAAGGTCCAGCCGTTGCCGGTTTCTTCATGGCTCCAGAGTGCCGCGACGGGCAATTGGTCCAGAAGTGAAGAAAGTACCGTTTCCGCTTCGCCCATCCGCAGCACCAGGTTTCCACCAAGGCTTTTGACAGCACATTCGAGTGAAACAAGACTTTCCCGGATAAAGGCCCACTGGCGTCCCGCGGTGTCGGGTTGCCGCCAATAGCCGGGTTCGAAAATGTAAAGCGCCAGCACCCTGCCATGCCGCGCCGCCTCGACCAGCGGCCAATGGTCATAAATGCGCAAATCACGTTTGAACCAGACGATTTGGACGGGGGCGGAG
>CAXTKL010000013.1:0-22255 GCA_964244825.1 uncultured Aestuariivirga sp. | reverse complement strand
CTGCACCACCGTGGCTACTCCCAAACGTTGCGCTGCTGATGTCGTTGCAAACAGCCTCGGCTTCAAAATCCCCGCGTGAATGAGGTCGATGAATTGGGTGGCGGCGAGTTTGCTGTCAGTGCGGCGCAAGCTTCCTGCCGCCATTTGTGCCTCCAGATAGATGGCCAGCTTGTCGATGACGAATTGTGGTCCGGCTTCATAAAAACTTCTACCTATTTCCGGAAAGCGCTCGGCTGCGGCAATGACCAGGCGGACATAGGGGATGGAGGTGCCGTCGTCCGACAACTCCGCGAGTTTGAAACCGAGATCGCGCAGCACTGCTGCAAGCGGGCGGGTTTCATCACCCAGCGTGAATTTGCGCTCGGCCTGGTGGCGCTTGTCCTGAAACACCATGGCGGCGAACAATGTTTCCTTCGACGTGAAGTAGGAATAGACCGTGCCCTTGGACACGCCAGCTGCGGCCACGATGTCGTTCATGCTGGCGCCGTCAAAACCCTGGGCGAGGAAGCATTTGCGGGCACCATCGAGGATCTGGGTGCGTTTTGCACTATCCAGCTCAGGCATGTGGGCGAGGGCTTCGGTCACGTGTATCTTCCTTGCTGCGTCAATTTAGCGTGTCACCTGTATTGGAACCGAACGGTTCGGTCTTGAATTAATATGCATTCAGGTCTATTTCAAGTCAAACCGAACCGTTCGGTTCAAATTTCAGGATTGCTCCCATGAATGCGCCCGTCAGAAATCTGGTGATGAAGTCCAAGGCTGACGTGCAACCTTTGTTGGAAGAGGCTGCGCTTCCGCGTATGGCGCCACAGGCGGTGGCTGCGCCCGGCGTTGCACCGCCGAAGCGTTCGATGGTGAAACGACTTGTGCTGGGAACCGCGCTCCTGGCCGCCCTTGTCGTGGCAGGCAAATATGGCCTGGATTGGTATCAGGTCGGGCGCTTCCAGGTGGAAACCAATGATGCCTATGTCAAGGCTGACACGGCGCAAGTGGGTGCCAAGGTGGCAGGATACATTGTCAGCATTCCCGTTGCGGAAAACGCATCAGTGAAAACGGGCGATGTGATCGCGAAGCTGGATGACGGGGACTATCAACTGGCCGTTGAAGCGGCACGCAACCGCATTGTCACACAGCAGGCTGTGATCGCTGGATTTGACAGTCAAACCCAGGCCCAGAAGGCGCAGGTCGCTGCGGCCCAAGCCAAATTGTCGGGCGCAAAAACCGAAGAGGCCAATAGCGCTGCGGCCCAGAACCGTGTGGCAAAGCTGGTGTTGACCCGTGTTGTCAGCCAGCAGGCCATGGATGATGCGCAGGCGCGTTATGATCAGGCTGGCTCTGCCGTTATCGCCGCGCAAGCTTCCGTATCTGCCGCCGAAGCACAACTTTCCGTCATCGCTGCAAGCCGGACCCAGGCCGAAGCGCAACTGGTGGAATTACAGACCGCGTTGAAGCGTGCCGAACGAGATTTGTCCTTTACTGAGGTGAAAGCACCGTTTGATGGGGTGGTCGCTAACCGCGCAGTGGAGCCGGGGCAATATGTGCAGGCGGGGTCACGCTTGATGGCCCTGGTGCCCGCCCAATCGGCCTATATAGAGGCCAACTTCAAGGAAACCCAGCTTGGCCAAATTCACGCCGGGCAGAAAGTTGAAATTGTTGCGGATGCTTATTCGTCGGTCACCTATGAAGGCCGGGTTGAAAGCGTGGCCCCCGCTTCGGGCGCCGAGTTCTCGCTGCTGCCGCCGGAAAATGCCACGGGCAATTTCACCAAGATCACTCAGCGCTACCCGGTGCGCGTCAGCCTTCCCGCCGGAGCAGCCGAAAAACTGGTCCCGGGCCTCTCAGTTACGGTGACAGTCGATTCCCGCGACAACGGCAAATGAAGTCATGGCCAGCGTCGCCACATTGACAGCTGCTGAATTTCCAGCAGCAGCACCCGGCATCAACAAGCGCCACATGGCGGCGTTTCTGTTCATGGTGTTCGGCATGTTCATGGCCATTCTGGATATCCAGATCGTGTCGTCGTCGCTCGCTGAGATTCAAGCGGGGATCTCGGCCAGTGCTGATGAAATTTCCTGGGTGCAGACGAGTTATCTGATTGCCGAAGTTGTCATGATTCCGCTGTCCGGGAAACTCTCCCAAATTCTCGGTACACGATTATTGTTCACGCTTTCTGCGATCGGCTTCACGGTGATGAGCCTGTTCTGCGCGCTTTCAGGTTCCATTGGGGAGATGATGGTGTGGCGGGCGCTGCAGGGCTTTGTGGGTGGTGCCATGATTCCCACGGTATTTGCCACCTCCTTCACGATTTTTCCGCCGAAGCAACGCACGATCATCTCACCGCTGATTGGGCTCATCGCTACATTGGCCCCCACCATCGGCCCAACCGTCGGCGGCTACCTCACCGATTTATTTTCGTGGCACTGGTTGTTCCTCATCAACATTATTCCCGGCATAGCTGTTTCCATTGGGGCCTGGACTTTGATTGACTTTGACAAGCCGGATTTCAAGCAGGCCCGCAGTTTTGACTGGACGGCCTTGGCGCTGCTCGCCGTCTTCCTTGGGTCGCTCGAATATATTCTGGAAGAGGGTGCTGGCGATGACTGGTTTGACAGCCGGTTGATTTTTTCCCTTACAGCCCTGTGTGTGGCCGGTGGCATTGGCTTCTTCTGGCGGGTACTCACGTCAAAGTCCCCCCTGGTGGAGTTCGGCGCCTTCAAGAACGGCAACTTTGCCACGGGTTGTTTCTTTTCCTTCACCATGGGCATCGGGCTTTATGGTCTCACCTATCTCTATCCGGTCTATCTCGCCCGCGTGCATCATTACTCAGCCTTGCAGATCGGACAGACGCTGTTTGTGACGGGGGTTGCCATGTTTCTCACAGCACCCATCGCCGGGCGGCTGTCAGCCAAGATTGATCCGCGCATCATGATCGGCGCAGGCTTTCTTGGCTTTGGCCTTGGCACATTCCAGGCGTCACACATCACGTCTGACTGGAGCTATGCCGAGTTGCTGGTGCCGCAGATTTTGCGCGGGGTGTCTTTGATGCTCTGCATGGTTACCATCACCAATGTCTCATTGGGAACGCTGCGCCCCCAGGAAATGCGCGGTGCCTCCGGCATTTTCAACCTCACGCGAAATCTGGGTGGTGCCGTGGGGCTTGCCATCATCAACACGGTCATGAACCAGCGCATGGATTTGCATCTGTTGCGGCTGCGCGAATCGGTGACATGGAACCGCCCTGTTGCCGTTGAAACGCTGGACAACATGCGCCACGCCATGGCCCCTCTTGGTTCTGATGCCGACGCAGCAGGCCTTGCAAAGCTCTCCGGCATGGTGCGGCAACAGGCCATGACCATGGCAATTGCCGACGTATTTTATCTGCTGACCGGGCTGTTTGTCATCTCCATCGTTCTGCTGGCGCTGATGAAAAAACCAGCATCCGGCGCGGGCGGTGGCGGGCATTAGTCCGCACCCGTACAAGCGATACATTGGGCTTGACGGGGTGATGTTTTGAGGCTTCTCTGACAACAGGCTGGCACGAAGCCAGCAGGTACATGCGCCGTTTCGCGCATCAGGGAGCTTAGACATGAAAATAATCAAATCACTTGCAGCAGCAACCATCCTCGGACTGTCTGCCGTTGCCGTCCATGCCGCAACCTTGGATGATGTAAAGGCCAAGGGCTTTGTGCAATGCGGCGTCAGTCAAGGCCTCATTGGCTTTTCCAATCCGGACGACAAGAATAACTGGACCGGTCTGGATGTGGATTTCTGCAAGGCTGTTGCAGCCGCCGTTCTGGGCGATGCCACCAAGGTGAAATATTCGCCACTCTCCGCCAAGGAGCGGTTCACGGCACTGCAATCAGGTGCCATTGACGTGCTGTCGCGTAACTCCACCTGGACCATGAGCCGTGACACGTCGCTCGGTCTGTCGTTTGCAGGCGTCACCTATTATGATGGTCAGGGATTCATGGTTCCCACCAAGCTCGGTGTGAAGTCGGCGCTGGAACTCAATGGCGCATCCGTATGTACGCAGACCGGCACCACCACGGAATTAAACCTTGCTGACTACTTCAAGGCCAACAAGATGGAATACAAGATCGTGGCCTTCGAAAAGAACGAAGAGGTTCTGAAAGCCTATCAGGAAGGCCGCTGTGACGTGTTTACTACGGACCAGTCGGGTCTCTATGCGGAAGTGCTGAAATTCGCCAATCCGGCGGACCACATGGTACTGCCCGAAATCATTTCGAAGGAACCCTTGGGCCCTGTGGTTCGGCAGGGCGATGCGCAATGGTTCAACATTGTGAAATGGACCTATTATGCGACATTGAACGCCGAAGAACTTGGCGTGACCTCTAAGAATGTTGACGAAATGAAAGCATCGGCCAATCCGGAAATCCAGCGCTTGCTGTCTGTCAAGGTGAAGAACCCGGACGGCACCGATGCGGACAATGATTTCGGCAAAGGCCTGGGGCTTGGCCCCGATTGGGCCTACAACATCGTCAAGCAGGTTGGCAATTATTCAGAAATTTTCGACCGTAACCTGGCCCAACTGAAAATCGCCCGCGGCAAGAATGCGCTGTGGAACGCAGGCGGCCTGCAATACGCGCCGCCGATCCGCTGATACGACACACACTCCCTCATCCGGCCTTCGGCCACCTTCTCCCGCCAAAAGGGTCGGGAGATGGCAATAACGACAAGCGCCTTCTCCCGTTTCTTCCAACGGGAGAAGGTCCCGAAGGGGGATGAGGGAACCTTGCAAACCATGACAGATATTCCAGACCAACGCTTAAACCCCCCACCGCCGGCGTCAGCTGGTGGTCTCGCCTGGTTTTATAACCCGAAGCTGCGTGGTTATGTGTCGCAATTCATCGTGCTGCTGCTGCTGGTTTGGGGACTTTATGAAATCATTGGCAACACCCAGGCCAATCTCAAAAAACTCAATCAGAATTTTGGCTTTGATTTTCTGACGCAGGCCGCTGGTTTTGATCTCAGCACATCGCTGATCGAGTATTCCTCGAGTTCCACTTACGGGCGCGCGATTCTGACGGGCCTGCTCAACACCGTCGTGGTCGCAGTACTTGGCATTTTCTTTGCGACAATTATCGGCTTTATTGTCGGCGTGATGCGGCTGTCGAAAAACAAGGTGGTGTCGGGTGCTGCCACACTCTACGTCGAACTGCTGCGCAACATTCCGCTGCTGCTGCAAATTTTCATGTGGTATGCGCTGGTGCTGAAGCCGCTGCCCGGTGTCAAGGATGCCTATCAATTTTTCGGCAGTGTGTTCATCAGCAAAAAAGGCATTCTGGTGCCGCATCCGAATTTTGGGCCGGGCGCGTGGATGGCGTTGCTCGGCCTGGCTGCCGCCGTCGTGGGCACGTGGGTGTTCCGCCGGTGGGCGCGCCAACGCCAGGAGGCGACGGGCCAGATCACGCCTGTGTGGCTGATCTCCATTCCCATCATACTGCTCTCGCCTTTTGCCGGGCTGTTGTTGGCAGGCTGGCCGCTGACATTTGATTATCCCGCGTTGAAGGGCTTCAACTTCGTGGGCGGCATGACCATGGTGCCGGAAATGGTGGCGTTGCTCATCGCCCTGATTTTCTATAGCGCCACCTTCATTGCAGAAACCGTGCGCGGCGGCATTCAGGCCGTGAGCCACGGTCAAACCGAAGCCTCCAGTGCCCTGGGTTTGAGCCGTGGCAAGGCCTTGCGGCTTGTCGTCATTCCGCAGGCCATGCGCATCATCATTCCGCCCCTGGCCAGCCAGTATCTGAATCTGACGAAGAATTCCTCCCTTGCCATTGCCATCGGCTTTCCGGATCTGATGTATGCGGGTGGCACGGTGAACAACCAGTCCGGCAAGGCCATTGAGGTGGTATTCATTCTGATGGTGGTTTATCTGAGCCTCAGCTTGCTGACGGCGGCCTTCATGAACTGGTTCAATTCCCGCATGAAACTGGTGGAGCGTTGAGGCCATGACACTCGCCTATGTGAGAACGGAAGACGCCCCCAAATTGCCGGCCCCCGCCAGCGCTGCCGGGCCCTGGGCCAGTTTGCGCGAGCGTTTTGCTCCCACGCCCTTGAGCGGTGTGGGCACCATCATCATCGCGCTGTTGCTGGCGTGGATCATCTGGTCGATTTTCCAGTGGGCAATCGTGTCTGCCGTGTGGACAGCTGAAGATCGCGAACCTTGCAACGCCGTCACGGCCGGGGCCTGCTGGCCCTTCGTCAAGGCCAAGGCCCTGCAGTGGATTTACGGATTCTATCCCGCTGCAGAACGCTGGCGGCCCAACATCGTGTTTCTGATCGGCGGACTGTCGCTGCTGGGACTGCTGGTTCCCAAGATCCCCTTCAAAGGCTGGAACGCATTATTCTTTTTTATTGCCTTTCCCATCATCGCCTTTGTGCTGCTGAGTGGTGGCCGTTTCGGGTTGGAGAAGGTGGACACGGAGCAATGGGGTGGCCTGCTGATCACATTGATTGCATCGATTACCGGTATCGTTGCGTCACTGCCACTGGGCATTCTTCTGGCACTGGGCCGCAAATCAGCCATGCCTGTGGTGCAGATGCTGTGCATCGCCTTTATCGAAATCGTGCGTGGAGTGCCGCTGGTGCTGGTGCTTTTCATGGCTGCCAACATGTTTCCTCTGTTCATGCCGCCGGGCATCAATCCCGCCAAGCTGATGCTGGCACTCATCGGCATTGCGCTGTTCTCTGCCGCCTATATGGCCGAGGTGGTGCGCGGTGGTCTGCAGGCGATCCCCAAGGGACAATATGAGGCGTCTATGGCGGTGGGGCTTTCCTACTGGCGCATGATGCTGCTGGTGGTCATGCCGCAGGCGTTGAAAGTGGTGATCCCCGGCATCGTCAACAATTTCATCAGCCTGTTCAAGGACACCAGCCTGGTGTCGATCATCGGCATCTTTGACCTGTTCAACATCGTGCAGTCGGGCTTCAACGATGCGAAATGGGCCTCGGCGCAAACCGGCAACACGGGTTACTTCACGCTGGCTCTGATTTACTGGGCCTTCTGTTTCGCCATGTCGCGCTATTCCCAATATATTGAGCGCAGGCTCAACACCGGACACAAGAGGTAAGCCATGGTTAATTCCGCCGTTGTCATGAACAGCGTCAACAAATGGTATGGCCAGTTCCATGTCTTGCGTGATATCAATCTCGACGTAAAGAAGGGTGAACGCATTGTCATCTGCGGGCCATCCGGCTCCGGCAAATCCACCATGATCCGCTGCATCAACCGCCTGGAAGAACACCAGCAGGGCGACATTGTGGTGGATGGCATTCCCCTCACCACCAATCTCAAAAACATTGATGATGTGCGCCGCGAAGTCGGCATGGTGTTTCAGCACTTCAACCTGTTTCCGCACCTTACAGTTCTGGAAAACTGCACGCTGGCGCCCATGTGGGTGCGCAAGGAACCCAAGGCCCAGGCGGAAGAAACCGCCATGAAATATCTGAAACGCGTGAAAATCCCGGAACAGGCGCTGAAATATCCGGGCCAACTCTCTGGTGGTCAGCAACAGCGTGTGGCCATTGCACGCGCTTTGTGCATGAACCCGAAAATCATGCTGTTTGACGAACCCACATCAGCGCTCGACCCTGAAATGATCAAGGAGGTCCTCGATGTCATGGTGGACCTCGCGCAAGGCGGCATGACCATGCTTTGCGTCACCCATGAAATGGCCTTCGCCCGCCAGGTGGCCAACCGGGTGATCTTCATGGACCAGGGGCAGATCGTTGAAGAAAACGAACCCAACGCATTCTTCCTGCACCCGAAATCACCGCGCACCAAACAGTTCCTGGAACAGATACTGCATTGAGGCAGCCAGCGTCATTGCCTCTCCGTCTCGCGCCTCGGCGCGAGACGGAGAGGGACCACCACCGCGAGCCCGCCCAAATCCCGCCTTTGTCGGCTGCGAGACTCAGTTTAAGATTCATCGTCTTGTCGGGAGGAACACCTATGCGATTTCATATTCTCAGTGCCATTGCCATATCGGCACTTGCCGGATTTTCCGGGCTTGCCGCTCCGGCCCAGGCCGAAGCGCGGTTAAGGTCCGTAGGCTCCGTGACCTACGAACCTGAACCCGCCGCACCTGAGGTCGGCGTGTTCCAAATTCGACCGGAAGACCGCCGCATGAATTCCATGCGCATTGAGGTTGACGGCGGTCCCGTGGATGTGAAATCACTCAAGGTCAAATATTCTGACGGCAGCAGCGAAGTGGTAAAGGTGCGGCAAACCTTGCGTGACGGTGAGCGCAGTGCCCTGTTCGCACTGGAAGAACCGCGCCCCATCCGCAGTGTTGAAATCACTTACATTCCAAAGGGTGCCGTAACGCTGGTTCTTTTGGCTGACCAGGGCAGGGCTGAACCACCGCCGCCGCCGCCACAAACCGCTGAGTGGGTGCCCCTGGGTTGCCAGAAGGTCGGATTGCTGGGCGACAGGGATTCCCTCGCCGTCAGCTCCGCTGATCTCTACAAGGCCTTGCGCCTGCGTTCGCAGAATTTTGACATTGAAATGGCCGAACTCAACATCACCTATGCCAATGGTGGACGCGACCGCTATCAACTCCGTCAGATCATTCCGGCCGGTGGCCAGATCGGCCCTATCCAGCTGCGCGGTGATGCACGCCGCATTTCACAACTGGATTTCCTCTACCGTGCCCGCACCATCGGCCCGTTCAAGACCAAGCTCTGCGTCGATGGGTTGAAGATCGATGAACAGGATGACGGTCAGGACAATTGATCGCATTTGCCTTCTCCCGTTTCTTCCAACGGGAGAAGGTGCCTGACAGGGCGGATGAGGGACAAGTTTTGCGATGTTGGCTAGACTGCGGCCGGGATTGCTCCGCCCGTTATGACTTCTGCTTGCCTACCACCACGATAATCTCATTCTCGGGCCGCAGCAGTTTTGCTGCTGCCGCTTTCACATCATCTACTGTCACTGCGTTGATCTGGTTCGGCCTGTCCTTGAAATAGCTGATGTCACTGCCCCTTTGCATCACGGACAGCAACTCGCTGGCGATGCTGTCGTTGTCAGAAAAGCGCAAGGCCCAGGACCCGTTCATATAAGATTTGACCTTGCGCAGTTCCTCTTGCGTCGGACCATGATCAGCCATCTCAGCGAGTTGTTGTTTCAACGCCACTAACGCCTGTTCAGCCGTGGCCGTGGCAGTTGAGAACATGCCGAGTTGGACAGCAGCATAGCGCCAAGGGTAATTGGCGAAACTGACACCATAGGTGAGGCCGGATTTTTCGCGCAGTTCTTGTGTCAGGCGGGCAAAGCTGGCTTGGCCGCCCAGAATTTCGGCCAGCACATTGGACGACCAGCCCTTGCGGTCTTCGCCCGGCAATGCGGGGTTGCCGAAATACACGATGGTTTGCGGACCGTCATAGTTGATATGAGTTTCGATGGGTCCTTTTGCCATGATTGCATTCCGGGTTTTGATATCAACTGGGCGATCGGGCAAGCCACCAAAGCAGCGGTCCAGAATGTCTTTCAGTTCAGACGGTGTAATGTCACCGACGACGGCCACACGCAATTCCCGGCGATTGGCGGTGGATTTCCAGAGTTCACGCAGATCATTAATGGTCAAGGACTTCAAGCTGCTCTCGGTGCCCTTGCCATTTTGGCCGTAGATGTGGCCCGGAAAGGCAGTTGCAAACCAAGTGTCATCGGCAATCGTCCATTGATCAACCTTGCCCTGGGCCGCATCCTGCACGGCCTGGTCTCGCAGGCGTTCAAACGAAACCGCTTCGAAGTGCGGGTTTTCCAATGCCTGTTTCAGCAAATTCACAGTCGCGTCGCGGTTTTTGCTCAGGGTGCGAAGATAGCCCGAAGTGAAGTCGCCGCCACCGTAGAAACCCACCCGTGACGACAGGCGGGTTCTGGCGGCTTTGAAATCATCGGAGCTATAGGGACCTGCACCTTCCACCAGCATGTCGGTCATCAGGGACTGCGCCCCTTCTTTGCCCGGCAGTTCAAAATTGCGCCCGCCCGGCATCGAGAACGTCAAGGACAGAATTGGCACATCATGGGATTCGACCAGCCAGGCTTTTATGCCCTTGGCGCTGACGACTTCCTGCACTTCAAATGCGGACACATGGGGTGCCGCACACACCATGCTGAAAAAACCAAGGACAATAGCAACGATAAAATGGCGCATGGCTTCAGTGCTTTGGACGCAGAATGAGCGTGACGGAATGTTTGGCATCAAACACCTTTTGCGCGGCCGCTTTGATATCAGCCGGTGTGAGTTGAATCAGAGCTGCATTGACTTCATCAATATAATTGAGATCACGGCCAGAGGCGCGCACGTCTGCGGCCAGTGCACCCACGCTGACGGCGTTGTCCCGCGCGTAAATGTTCCGGGCATCGGCGGCGTTGATGGCGTCCTGCAACTCTGCGCGTGTTACGCCTTTGTCCTTGACGTCCTGTAGAATGACATCCACCCGCCGTTCGAGATCCAGCACATCAATGGAACTGCGCGGTGCCGCTGACACGTAGAACAAACCGTATTCATCCGTGCTGCTGCCGAAACTGGCGTTGACGCTGGTGGCCACTTGATCACCCGTGATCAAGCTCTTGTTCAGCCGACTCTGTGAATTCGATCCGACGATGGCGGCGAGCAGGGCATAGGCTGCTGCCTGCCGGGCCGTTGTTGTTGCATTCGGACCAATGTTGTAGGTGCGGCTGAAACTTGGGTCCGTCACGCGCCCATCCTCCAGCTCGAGCCTTTCGGCCTTCACCATTTCAGGTTCCGGGACGCGCTGCACAGCGGGCTGCCGTTCGATATTCTTGAGGGGGCCATAGTATTTTTCAGCCAAGTGTTTCACGTCTGCCGGTCGCACATCACCCACCACCAGCAAGATGGCGTTGGCAGGTGTGTAGTGGGCGCGATAAAATGAAACTGCGTCATCTACCGTCAACTTGGCCACGTCCTCAGGCAAGCCCACCACCGGGCGTCCATAGGGATGCACCTTGAAAAGGCTGGCATTCATCTTTTCGAACGCCAAGCCATAGGCATCACTGTCGGTGCGCATGCGGCGCTCTTCCTGCACCACCTTGCGCTCGGTTTCCAACACCTCCGGCGTCAATTGCAGGTTCAACATCCGGTCGGAATCAAGGTCCATGAGTTGTTCAAGCTGCGCCACATTCGCCCGCTCGTAGTAAAACGTGGTTTCAAGATTGGTGAAGGCATTGCGCTCGGCGCCGTTTTCGTCGAGCAGACGGTCAAAACTGTTTTTGGGATATTTCTTGGTCCCCTTGAACATGAGATGTTCAAAAAAATGCGCAAGCCCGGTTTTGCCCGGCGCTTCATCAGCGCCACCGACCTTGTACTCAACAGCCTGTAACACCACCGGTGCCCGGTGGTCCTCGATGACAATTACATCCATGCCGTTGCCCAAGGTGAACTCGGTTACGGGCAGCGCCAAAGACCACGCGGCCTTCACTAGAAACCCGGTGAACGCCATAGATGTCAGCGCGAGGCGCTGCGTGTATTGTCGCATCCGCTTGATGTTCACTTCGTACCCCCCGTTCTGGATTGTCAAAATGCAATTCTGTTGTCAGGTATGTTTCTCGAAAACCACGCGCCCGTCGCACACTGTCAACACGGGTTTGACTTGCGCGATTTCATGCGCGGGCAGGGCCTCCAAATTCGCACCCAGCACAGCAACATCAGCTACATAACCTTGCTTGAGCATGCCCTTGCGATCCTCCATGAATTCCATATGCGCACCTGCGGCCGTGAAAGCGTGCAGAGTGTCCATAAGTGTTTGCGACTGATTTGCACAGTCCTTCCTTAACGGCATTGCCGTCATGGCGGATTGCATGCCGATGAAGGGATCAAGTGGGGCAACCGGCCAATCCGACGAAAACGCCACAACTGCCCCGGTGTCGCGAATGGTTTGCCAGGCATAGGCATAGGGCAATTTATCGCCAACACGGCTCAGAATGGGTTCCTGCGGGGTTCCCGGAACGCCCACACCCGCAACTGGTTGTAGCGATGCGACAACGCCCAGTTTGACCAGTCTGGGAATATCCGATGGAGCAATCAATTCGATATGTTCAATGCGATGACGCGAATCACGTTTGCCGTTTTTGCGTTGCGCAAAGTCATAGGCGTCCAAGGTCCGCCGCACCCCACCATCACCAATGGCGTGGGTGGAAATCTGCAGGCCAAGAGCATCAGCGCGGGCCACAACGGCATTCATCTCATCGGCGCTATATAGCGGTGCGCCCCGGTTTCCCGGATACCCCGGATAATCATCCAGCATCAGCGCCGTGAGGGTTTCCATGACCCCATCAATGAACAGTTTCACACGGCCTGAATGCAGCATGTCAGTTTTGTATTTGTCTCGAAAGGCAACGGCTTCATCCATGTGTGAAAGCTGCATGGTGTTGCGGAAGTGAAACGGCACTTCCATGCGGGCATTGAGCTTGCCTTCCTGTTCCAGGGCATGCAGCAACTCCAGTTGATACGCATTTCCGTCCATATTGTGCATCGAAGTGATACCGAGAGAATTGGCATGGGCAATGCCTGCCCGCATGGTTTCAATGTCCTGGGCGCGTTGTGCTGCCGTCGCGGGTGGTTCAGGGTTGCAGCCTGTCACGATGCCCGCTGACTCGCGGCCACCTGATGTGCCCATTCCCAACATCGGTGCGAAAGCCTCGAATTCCCTCAATTCACCCGTCGCCAATCCGTCTGCGCCCATGACGATTTCGTTGCCGGTGTTGAGTTTGCGTCCCCCGAGGATGCCCACGACTTCAAGCGCCTTGGTATTGGCCCACAGGGTGTGGTGGTCAAAACAACCAACGACAAAGGGTACATCCGATACGATGCGGTCAAGGAGTTGACGATTGATCTCGATCCCGGCACCAAATTGCGCATGGGTTGCGCCAATGGCGTGGATGAATTTCAAGCCGGGGTTTTTTGCCCGATAAGCGGCAACAGCGGCTGAAATCGATTCGAAGTTTTGGTTTTCGCGAATGTTTAGAAGCTGCAATTCCGCCGCACCGATAAACAGATGTACATGGCCTTCGATGATGCCGGGAATAACGGTGTTGCCCTTGTTGTCGTGCACCCGGGTTTTCGATGTGCGCAACTCCATTACGTCGGCGCTGTTTCCGACGCGCAGGATTCGATTGGCCGTGATCGCTATGGCTTCCGCGAAGGGCCGGGCCGGGTCCATGGTGATGATACGGGCATTGGTAATGATCAAATCTGCTGTCACGGGGTGCGTCCAAAATTCACTTGTCAGGCGACAAGCAATCGCGCAACCTGCCTGTGTCGTCAACATTTTGAAAGGAGGTGATCCGATGTCGAGTGCGTTCACTGTGAATGGAACTATGGTGCGGATTGCTAACTTTAAAGGGCAGCCCCTTTAATCTGGTATCAACACTGGGGGAGCATCGCACCTCCCTCGTTCCAGACCACAGCATAAACCACGGAAGCGCCGCCTGCAGAAGGCGGCGCTTTTGTATGTTGAATTCAGGCTTCGGGCACGTAGACGAAGGCGTTGTCTTTCGCCTCGGCCATGCCAAGGCCGGGATAGGCCCAGTGGTAACCCAGCAGCTTCTTTTTGCCGGATGCCGCATTTTCCAGCAGCGCACGGCGATTCTTGCCTGCGAGTTCACCATCCGCATCAAAGCCGAATTTCCACTCGGGATGGGTGAAGAAAACCGACGGTACCGTTATCGCGTCGCCCGTCAGCACCAGACCATCGCCACCAGCCAGTTCAAAGGATACGTGGCCCGGCGTATGGCCTGCGGTGTCGATCACAGCGATTCCCGGCAACACTTCCACACCGGTTTTGAAGGTCACAAATTTATCCTTCAGGCCAGCAAATTTACCTTGAATGCCAGTAACCATATCCTTCATCTGGGCGGGCATCTTGGACGCGAGGTCAGCGGGGCTCCAGAAATTATATTCATTTTCAGCAATGTGGAATGAAGCATTGGCAAATACAGGATTGCCATCGGCACCAACCGCACCGAAAATATGATCAGGGTGAGCGTGGGTGAAAATGACCTTGGTGATGGCAGCAGCATCAACGCCAGCCGCTTTCAGGCTGTCCTGAATTTTGCCTGCCGTGGCGGCGAAATTTCCGGCGCCAGCATCAAACAGAACCAAATCACTCCCGGTTTTGGCAAGCACAACGTTGATTTCCGGCATGAATACATCGCCGGGCTGAACCGCTGTTCCCATCAGGGCTTTCAACTCTTCCGGTTTTGCATCAGGGCTGACGATGGCAAGAGGCAGTTGCAAGCTGCCGTCGCTCACCACCGTGAGGTCAAAAACCCCGTGCTTGAAATTATGGGGTGCGGCGAGGGCGAGCACGGATCGCGGCAAAACGCCTGCCGCTATCAGGGCGGTGGCGATGCCGAGGAACTTTCGGCGGTCGAGACGGATTGAAGATGGACGGGTTTGCATGAACATTGGCACTCTCCTCTGATTTTTTGTATAGCGTCATCATGTAGGTGCATGTCGAAGATGTAACAACCTCCATCACATTAAAGTGTAGTCAGGTGGGAGTGGCAAATGGCGTTCTGGTCGAAATGGTTTTCAGCATCGGTTGCAAGTGATGATTCGCCTGCAAAAACGCTGGAGTACAAGGGCTATGTCATAGAGGCGCGGCCCTACAAGGACGGTGCGCAATGGCAACTGGCCGGTCGTATCAGCAAGGATGGCAAGGTGCATAACTTCGTCCGTGCTGACAAGTTCGCTTCAAAGGATGAAGCGGCTGACATTGCCATGTCAAAGGCGCAACTGATCATTGATCAATCCGGTGACAGGATTTTCAGCTGATGTCCGGAAAACTGGCCACGCGGCAGGTGCTCTATGCGCGGCTTTCGCGCAACTGTCTGTGGGGATTGCTCGTGATTGCCATTGCGCTGGCCGTTGGCATGGCGGGCTACATGTTTTTTGGCTGCATGAACGTTGCGCAGGCCTTTGCCAATGCCGCGATGATCCTGTCGGGCATGGGACCGCTCGACAAGCTGGACTCAAAGCCCGGGCTGTATTTTGAGGGCCTCTACGCGCTGGTGAGCGGTCTGGTGTTTTTCGCTGTCGCAGGCTTGATGTTTGCGCCGCTGTTTCATCGCATTCTCCACAGTTTTCATCTCGCCGATGAAAACCAGAAATAAGGCGTCAACCGATCACATAGTTGAAGCTGACGGAAATGCGTTCGCCTGTTGCGCGATTCAGCGGCACTTCGTGGCGCAGCCAGCTTTCCCATAATAGGAGCGTTCCCGCTTCTGGCGTAAAGCTAACATGGCTCTTGAATGCAACATCCGCATTTTTCTTGCGGGGCGGTGCGGCCATCATCTGGGTAAGGCGTGGGTCTTCGTATACAATCGGGCCAGCGCCCGGGGGCACCTTGACATAATAGGTGCCGCTGATGACGCTGTTGGTGTGGATATGCCCGGTGTGGCTGCCACCTTCCGGCAACACGTTCACCCACATGGAATCACAGATGGGCCTGGCCTTGCCGATGTCCCATTGCAGCGCTTTGGCAAACGCCCCTGCGTGTTTGGCAAGGCTCTTTTCGAGCCTGCGAAATGCCACGATACTTGCACTCAAATCCGTGTGGGAACCATAGGACGTGTAACCTGCATAACCATGTTTCTCGCACCAGCGCAGGCCCTTCTCGTCGTTTAGGGCCAATGACAATGCAGCCACTTCCAGAGCAGCATTCAAGGTGTCTGCGCCGGCTTCGTCAGCGCGGTAAATGTGGGTCGGAAACAGGCTGGTAATGGTGCTCATGATGGATAACATGAAGTTTTTGTCATCGGGTTGCATCCTTGTATGGGAAAGCATAGAGCTTAGTCGAGTTCCACACGCTTCTGAAGGATCAAAAATGCCGTTTCCGAAACGACTGATGGATGGTTATGCGAATTTTCGCAGCGGGCGCTATTCTGAGGAAACCGAGCGCTATCGCAAACTGGGGGAGGGCGTACAAACGCCGAAGGTGATGATTATCGCCTGCTGCGATTCCCGCGCCGCACCGGAAACAATTTTTGACGCTGGCCCCGGGGAAATTTTTGTCATGCGCAATGTGGCCAATCTGGTGCCACCCTATGCGCCCGATGGCAAGCACCATGCCACGTCGGCGGCGATTGAATTTGCAGTCATTGCCTTGGGCGTTCAACATGTGGTGGTCATGGGTCATGGCCGCTGCGGTGGCATTCGCGCAGTTGTTGAAGGAGGCGATCCGCTCTCCGCTGGTGACTTCATTGGAAAATGGATGTCGGACGTGAAGGACGTGGCAGAGGCTGTGCGGCAGGGCCATGATCACAGCCACGACCTGCAAACCTCTGTGGAACACGCCAGCGTCGAACATTCCCTCGCCAATTTGCGCACATTTCCGTGGTTGCGGATGCGGGAAAACAAGAACGACCTGACCGTGCACGGGGCATGGTTCGACATCGCGCTCGGGGAACTGCATGTCTACGACGAAACGGCGCGGCAGTGGAGCCTTGTGCCGGGGGCGTGAAGACCATTACTTGCCTTGATTGATCGCTGATTGCCAAAAAATTGAATGTGAACTGACCGATGCTTGTCTTATGACTCTCTTTGCTGAATGATATCCAAAACTGTTTCTCTTGCATGGCAAGCAACCTTGTTGTCGCCATGCCGCAATAATTCTGGCTCAGTGATTTTGCATCGTTCAAACGCGATAGGGCAACGCGGATGAAAAGTGCAGCCTGAGGGTGGATTCAGTGGCGAGGGCAGTTCGCCTTTGAATACGATGCGCTGGCGCTTGCGCACAGGATCAGCCTGCGGCGTGGCAGAGAGCAGCGCTTGGGTATAGGGATGTTGTGGGCGCGCAAAAATCTGTTTTGCGGGCCCTTGCTCCACCACACGGCCCAAATACATCACCATGATATCATCAGCGATATGGCGCACGACCGTCAGGTCGTGACTGATGAAAAGGTAAGCGAGGTTGTGTTTGGTTTGCAATTCTGCCAGCAGATTCAGAACTTGCGCTTGAATGGAAATATCTAACGCTGAAACGGGTTCATCTAACACCAGGAGTTCGGGTTCGAGCATCAAGGCCCGCGCAATGGCAATGCGTTGGCGCTGGCCACCCGAAAACATGTGAGGGTAGCGGTCATAATGTTCGGGCCGCAGGCCCACAGATGTCATCATCGCGCGGGCTTTTTTAGTGCGGTCTGCTTTTGCCAAAGTGGTGTTGACGACCAGCGGCTCTTCCAAAATCTCACCGATTTTATGGCGCGGATTGAGTGAGCCGTAAGGGTTCTGAAACACCATTTGCACTTTTGGGCGAAGGCTGCGGAGCGTTTCGGGCGTTGCGCTATCGACGCGTTCATCCGCAATTGAAAGCTCTCCTGATTCTGGCAACTCAATCATCGTCACCATGCGGGCTAAAGTGGATTTACCGCAGCCGCTTTCGCCGACCACCGCAAGTGTTTTGCCTTTTTCCAAGGTAAAACTTGCACCATCCACTGCGCGCAAAATTGAAGGTGGGGAAAAAGGCCCACGCGATATGCTGTAATGCTGGCGAAGATCATGGGCTTCAAGCAGAGCCATTATTTCACCTCCAGCGGATAGTGGCATAAGGCAGCGTGGTTCAACACGGGTTCAGTACTTCGGCACAGATCAGTGGCATACGAACAACGCGGGCTGAAGAGGCAACCTTTTGGCCTGTCAAATTGGCCGGGCACCACGCCTTTGATGGAATTGAGTTCACGGCCGTGCGAACGTTCAGGTAGCGAAGAGAGAAGTGCAGCCGTATAGGGATGGCGCGGTTTGGCAAAAAGAGGTTTTACCGGCTGCTCTTCAACTTTCTGCCCAGCATATTGCACGCAGACGCGGTCTGCCATTTCAGCAACTACACCCATAGAATGGGTAATGAGCACAAGGCCCATTGATTTTTCTTTTTGCAGGCGCGCCAACAGTTCAAGAATTTGCGCTTGGATGGTGACATCTAAGGCCGTTGTCGGTTCGTCGGCGATGAGCAGTTTGGGACGGCATGAAAGCGCCATGGCGATCATCACACGTTGCGCCATGCCGCCTGAAAATTGATGCGGGAAAGCTCCCATGCGTTGGCTCGCTGCCGGAATGCCAACTTCATCCATCAAGGTAATGGCGCGGGCGCGAGCCTCACTGCGATCAAGTTTCTCATGGGTGCGCAAGGCTTCCGTCAATTGCCAGCCCACTGTGAAACAGGGGTTGAGACTGGTCATCGGCTCTTGAAAAATCATCGCCATGTCTTTGCCGTTCAAGGCGCGGCGTTCTGCAGGCGTGAGTGTGAGCAGATTGCGACCATCAAATTCCATCGTCTCTGCTGTTACAGTGGCAGTCCATGGCAACAGCCCCATCACAGCGAGCATGGCTACGGACTTGCCGCTGCCGCTTTCACCCACTATGGAAAGAACTTCGCCACTGTAGACATCAAATGAAACACGGTCGACCGCGCGGAAAAACCCGCGCGAGGTTTTGAATTCAACTGTGAGGTTTTTGATGGAGAGCAGGGCCATGCGTCAGCTGCGCCTCAAGCGTGGGTCAAGCGCATCGCGCAGCCCATCACCCATCAAGTTAATCGCCAGCACCAATATGAGAATGGCAAGGCCCGGCATGGCCATGACCCAGGGGTTGGATTGGATAAGGTCTTTGGCATCGGCCAACATTGATCCCCATTCCGGCGTTGGCGGCTGCGCACCCAGTCCCAAGAATCCCAAAGCGGCGGCGGCAAGAATGGCATCCGATAGGCCAAGGGCCGCTTGCACGATCAAAGGTGCCAAGCAATTTGGCAGCACTGTTGACAGCATCAGCCGCAAGGGCCGTACGCCAATTACTTTTGCTGCAGTTACATAATCCTTCGACAATTCGACCAAGGCTGACGAGCGCATCAAGCGCACATAGCGCGGCAGATAAACCACCATAATCGCTATGATCGTGTTGTTGAGATTGGGGCCGATTACCGCAATCACCATGATCGACAGTAGAATATCAGGAACGGAAATAATCAAATCCATCACGCGTTGAATGACCACATCAACCCAGCCACCAGCCCAAGCCGCAATCAAACCAAACACGATGCCAAAGGCAGTTGAAACCAGCATCACTGCCATGCCGATGAAGATGGAAAGGCGCGAGCCAAACACCAGCCTCGCCCACATGTCTCGACCCAAAGGATCGGTGCCCAGCGGATGAGACCAATTTCCGCCATCAACCCAAATGGGAGGAAGTTTTACGGAATCACGATATTGTTCGAGTGGATCATAAATAGTGAGCCACGGCGCAAACATTCCGGCCAGCACAATTAGAGTTACAATAGCAAGCCCGACCACCGCGCCACGATTTTCTTTGAACGCATTCCAGAAAGCCACGAGAGGCGTTGGCGGAGCATTGATGATGGTGGCCTCACCGCTCATGGCGAAGCCTCGGATTGATCAGGCCAGAGGTTAAATCCAAAACCACATTCAGTAACATCACCACAAGGGCAACTAGCATAATGCCACCTTGCAACACTGGATAATCCCGCCTGCCAATGGATTGTACCAACCAATGGCCGATGCCCGGCCAAGAGAAAATGGTTTCGGTCAAAAACGCCCCCGCAAGTAGACTGCCCATTTGCAAGCCGATGGACGTGACCACGGGGATTAACGCGTTGCGCAACGCATGAATGGTGATCGTGCGAAAAGGTGACAGTCCTTTCGCCTTGGCCGTGCGCACATAGTCTTCATCCAACACCTCGAGCATCGAAGATCGTGTCATGCGCGCTATGGCACCCAGTGGCACAGTGCCCAAAACGATAGTTGGCAGTATCAAGTGACGCAAAACATCGGAAAATGCGCCTTTTTGGCCAGACAGGAGTGAGTCTATCAACAAAAAGCCGGTGGGCTGCGGATAGAAATGCTTGATGAGATCAACACGCCCAGACACGGGGGTGAGGTGCAGCGTGTTGGACATGAACAGAATGAGGATCAAACCCCACCAGAAAATTGGCATGGAGTAACCGGTTAGCGCTGTGACCATCATCGCTTGATCGAATAATTTCCCGCGCCTGACAGCCGCATAAACACCTGTTGGTATTCCGACTGCGATTGCAAAAAGCATGGCGCAAACCGTGAGTTCAACAGTTGCAGGGAAAAGCGTAAAGAATTCATGCGTAACAGGCGATTTCGAGACAATGCTGGTGCCAAAGTCGCCATGCAAAATGCCGTATACATAATCGGCAAATTGCTTCCAAACGGGCTGATCCAAACCCATATCGTGGAGCATCTGGGCGTGCCGCTCAGGCGTGATTCCACGCTCACCACGCCGTGCTTCAATGGGATCACCCGGCACAAGACGCAACATCATGAAGGTCACAAACATCAAGGCCACAAAGGTAGGTATGGTGAGTGCGAGACGTTTGATGAGAAGACGGAACATTTTCAACTTTCTCCCTTCCCAAACAATGGGAAGGGAGAATGAGCAGCGTTGTTATTCTGCAACGTCGACGTTTTGGAACTCATGAGCGCCAAGCGGGCTGGCTTTGTAACCAGACACTTTCTTGCTGATGGGTTCAAAAACGGTGGAGTGGGCGATGTTCAGCCAAGGCACTTGCGCATCAACAATCTTTTGCGCATCCACGTAAAGTTTGGTGCGTTCAGCTTGATCGGTCAAGGTCACGGCTTTGTTTACCGCATTTTGGAACTTGGGATCACACCATTTTGGAATGTTTTGGCCATTGGGTTTTCCATCCTTGTCGCAGCCCAAAAGCACGGCGAGGAAATTGTCTGGATCGCCATTGTCGCCGGTCCAACCGAGCAGTCCCATTTGGTGTTCGCCTGCTTGCAAACGCTTGCGATATTCGCCCCACTCGTAAGACACGAGCTTGGCGTGAATGCCAACCTTTTCAAGATCAGCCTGCATCATTTCGGCCATGCGCTTTGCGTTTGGGTTGTAGGGGCGTTGCACGGGCATCCACCATAAATCCGTCTCCAAATCCTTTACGCCCGCCTTTTCCAAGGCGGCTTTGGCAGCTGCTGGATCATAAGGAATGTCTTTGGCGTCTTGGTCGTATGACCACATGGTTGGTGGAATCGGGTTCTTGGCTTGTTGGCCCGCACCTTGATAAACTTCCTTTAAAATTGCTCCGCGATCAATGGCCATGGCAACTGCCATGCGCACTTCCGGCTTATCGAAGGGTGGCTTTTGCGCATTCATGGCAAGATAGCCAATGTTCAGGCCAGCTTGTTGGATAAGCTCAACGTTGGCATCTTTCATCATCGCCGGGATATCAGCCGGGTTCGGATAGCCCATCACTTGGCACTCACCAGCCTGCAGTTTGGCATAGCGGGCTGATGCCTCAGGCGTAATGGCATAGACCAGATCATCAATTTTGGGTTTGCCGCCAAACCAATCAGGGTTGGCTTTAAAGCGGATTACAGCGTCCTTTTGATAATCAACAAAGGAGAAAGGGCCTGTTCCAACCGGAATCTGGTCAAACTGTTCGGGCGTGCCCTTCTTCATCAAATAATCTGCATATTCCGCAGATTGAATGGTGGCAAAATCCATAGCAAGATTGGCGAGAATGGGGGCATTTGGTTTTTTTAGCTTCATCACCACCGTGTAGTTGTCAGCCTTTGAGAGTGATTCAATCAAGTCCGGCATGCCCATGTCGCTGAAATAATCAAAGCTGCCACCAGACACCTTGTGCCAAGGATTATTCACGTCAGATTGCCGCGCGAACGACCACAACACATCATCGGCATTGAAATCACGCGTGGGCGTAAAGCCATTGACACCAGAATGGAACTTCACACCTTTGCGCAAATGGAATGTAAGCGTGAGCCCATCGGCTGAAACATCGGTTTTTTCAGAGAGGCCAGGCTGGGTTTGCGTTGTGCCCGGCGTAAATTCAACCAATTTGTCGAACACAGGACGGGCCGCATCAAGACTTGTGCCCGTTGTGTTCATCGCTGGTGTAAAGTTTTCCGGCGATCCTTCTGAGCAATAAACAAGTGTCTTTGCCATTGCACTCGATGCCACCAACATGCTTGCTGCGGTGAGAATAGCTGCACATGTGTTTTTCTTTTTCATGATTTTCCTCGTTTTATTTGCTTTTTATTGCCGATAGCGAGCCCGGAATACATAGTTAAGCATGCAAATTCCATTCGGTCAAAATTCAAAAATTAGAGATGGGGTCAACGCAGAATTGCGGTGACGGCGACGAACAATTGGTGTCAAGATAATGCTTGCGGCGTGAGTGCCAGTGGATTTCTGGC
>CAXTKL010000012.1:30590-41422 GCA_964244825.1 uncultured Aestuariivirga sp. | reverse complement strand
GAAATCCGCGCGTCGAACCCTTGCTCGGAATACATGTTCCTGGACGATACGGCCTGCAACCTCGCCTCGCTGAACCTGATCCAGTTCAAGCGCGCCGATGGTTCATTCGATATCGAGTCTTACGAACACGGTGTTCGCCTCTGGACCATCGTGCTCGAGATCTCGGTGCTGATGGCGCAATTCCCGTCAAAGGAAATCGCGAAGCTCTCCTACGAGTACCGCACATTGGGTCTGGGCTTTGCCAACATCGGCGGCCTGCTCATGACCTCCGGCATTCCCTACGACAGCCATGAAGGGCGCGCCATTTGCGCATCGATCTCGGCCATCATGACCGGCATCAGCTATGCCACCTCAGCCGAAATGGCGAAGGAACGCGGCCCCTTCCCCGGCTTTGCCAAGAACCGCGAGCACATGCTCCGCGTCATGCGCAACCACCGCCGCGCAGCTTATGGTGCTGCTGTTGGTTATGAGGGTATCGCGACCAATCCGGTGCCGCTGGATGAGAACGACCTGAAGGACAAATCCCTGGCCGCCGCTTCGCGCAAGGCCTGGGACAAGGCTGTGGAACTCGGCGAAGCCCACGGCTATCGCAATGCCCAATCAACCGTCGTCGCCCCCACAGGCACCATCGGTCTGGTGATGGATTGCGATACAACCGGCATCGAGCCAGACTTTGCACTGGTGAAATTCAAGAAGCTCGCCGGTGGCGGCTACTTCAAGATCATCAATCAGGCCGTGCCCGAAGCCCTCCGCTTCCTGGGCTATCAGCCTGCTGAAATCGAACGCATCATTGGTTATGCCGTTGGTCACGGCACACTGGCCGATGCGCCGGGCATCAACCATGCCCAGCTCAAGGCCAAGGGTTTTGCCGATGCCCAGATCGAAAAGATCGAAGCCGGGCTCGCCTCGGCCTTCGACATCAAGTTCGTCTTCAACAAGTGGAATCTCGGCGAAGATTTCTGCAAAACTTCACTGAAGCTCACTGACGCCCAGTTGAACGACTTCGGCTTCGACATGCTGGCCCATCTCGGCTTCTCCAAGTCCGACATCGACCTCGCCAACATTCATGTTTGCGGCGCAATGACGCTTGAAAAAGCACCGGGCCTGAAAGACGAGCATCTCCCTGTCTTCGATTGTGCGAACCCCTGCGGCCGCATCGGCAAGCGCTTCCTTAGCGTCGACAGTCACATCCGCATGATGGCGGCCTCACAGCCTTTCATCTCGGGTGCGATTTCGAAAACCATCAATATGCCGAACGACGCCGCCGTCGATGACTGCGCGGCCGCCTACATGTTGTCCTGGAAACTCGGCATCAAGGCCAATGCCCTCTATCGTGATGGCTCGAAACTCTCGCAACCTTTGTCCTCGCAGCTCATTGCGGATGAGGATGATGGCGAAGATGCGAACGAAACCCTGGCCGCGAAGTCCATGCCCGCCCGCGTCGAAACCATCGTGGAGCGCATTGTCGAACGCGTCGTCGAACGCCAGTTCGAACGCGAGAAGCTGCCGTCACGCCGCAAGGGCTATACCCAGAAGGCTGTCGTTGGTGGCCACAAGGTTTACCTGCGCACGGGTGAATATGAGGATGGCAAGCTCGGCGAAATCTTCATCGACATGCACAAGGAAGGTGCGGCCCTTCGCGCTATGATGAACAATTTCGCCATCGCGATTTCTGTGGGTCTGCAATATGGCGTGCCCCTGGAAGAATATGTGGATGCCTTTACCTTCACAAAGTTCGAACCCGCCGGCATGGTGCAGGGCAACGACTCGATCAAGAACGCCACGTCGATCCTCGACTATGTGTTCCGTGAGTTGGCCGTGTCCTATCTCGGCCGCAACGATCTCGCCCATGTGGAACCTTCGGAACTCGACTTTGACTCCTTGGGCAAGGGCGTGAATGAAGAATCCCCGAAGCCCGCAAAGCAATTTGTCTCCACAGGCTTCGTGCGCAAGAGCAACCTGAGCAACGTGGTAATGATCCCGCAAAGTGCGGCCGTGGCCACATCGGCCGCACACGCCCTGCAAATGCGCGCCTCAGAAGCCCTCGCCATCGCCCACGAACCCGTGAGTGCCATCATGACACTCTCCGAACCCGTGGTCATGAAACACATGGACCGCCGCACTGAAGCCAAGCTGAAAGGCTATGAAGGCGATTGTTGTGGTGAGTGCGGAAACTACACGATGGTACGAAACGGCACCTGCATGAAGTGCGATACCTGTGGATCGACGAGCGGGTGTTCGTGAGGAATGCCGACGAAAGTCAAGGAAATCATTCGTCTCATTGAAAACGACGGATGGTTTCTCGTGTCGACGAAAGGCAGCCACAGACAGTTCAAACACGGCAAAAAGTCCGGCCGCGTCACCGTGGCTGGAAAGTTGTCTGACGATCTTTCTCCTGCTATGGAGAATAGCATATGAAAACAAGCAGTCTTGTTGAAAGCCTATTGATATGCGCTATGCAGTGGTCATCGAAAAAATTGGCGGAAATTTTGGTGCATATGTGCCTGACTTGCCAGGCTGTATCGCAACTGGAACCTCCATTAACGAAGTAGAGAACCTCATTCGCGAGGCAATCGAGTTGCATATCGAGGGTATACGCGAGGATGGAGACATGCCTCCTCAGCCTAATGCAGTAACCCGATTGATTGAAGCTGCTTAAACACCCAAATTGACAGAGAATGAAAGACGAGGCCCGAGCAAGCGGCCGCCTTTTGCTTCACCCTCTCAGCTGTCATTACCGGGCTTGTTCCGGTAATCCATGGTGCCGCGTGAGTGGAGCTTGGGCGAGACACCCAGCACGATCCGCAAGCACCCGCCCAGTCGCACCATGGATTGCCGGAATGAATCCGGCAATGACACTGTGTGAGGAACTGACTTCGAGCTTTGCCTGTTGACAAATGGTGAGCTTGACAATCGCCTTTTTCCAAGATGGATTGTGGCAACACGTGCGGCATTTACCTTGCGGGGAGTGAGGCATGTATCAAGACAAGGTCTATTGTGTCTATCTTCTCGCATCAAAACCCTACGGCACTCTCTACATCGGCGTCACCTCGAACATCGTCGGTCGAACTTATCAGCATAAGGAAGGCGTCTTCGAGGGATTCACCCGGAAATATGGTATCCATCGTCTCGTCTGGTACGAAGAATTCGGCGACGTACTTGTCGCTATTCAACGCGAGAAGACGATGAAGCACTGGTCACGGCAATGGAAAATCAATCTCATCGAGCGTGACAATCCGCATTGGCAAGACCTCTATCCGCAGTTCTTCGCCGCTGGACCCAAATTATTCTGATACACCTGTTGTGATTGCCGGAACAAGTCAGGCAATCACAACAGGAGTGATACTCAAAGACACCACCGCAAAATATTTTTGTGGACAACCTCTCATCCTTCACCGCATCGCAACCATCGCAGCAATTCAAAATGCAGCAACGCCGGATTTCCTCCGTCTACGGAGCATCCATGTAAATCAATGCATGTGGCACACAACACACCAGTAACCCATTTCATCCGTCCACGGATGAAATTCAAAATCGTCCAATGTTTACCACTTGTTAGCCGCAATCAACGACAACGCTAAACATGGTTCGGCATATTGCCGAATCACGCAAACGGGTTCAGAAACACCGTCAGTGACAAGCGCATAAATGACGAAGCGTCATGCACTGCGAGTGTATCACGACTGTAGAGCCTGCGTTGTGGGGCAAAAACAACTCAATCATCCAGGAGATGAACATGGCTGCGAAAAAAGCTGCTAAGAAAACTGCAAAGAAGGCCGCCAAGAAGGCTGCTCCGAAGAAGGCTGCCAAGAAGAAGGCACCTGCAAAGAAGAAAGCCGCCAAGAAGGCCTGACCTTTTTGAGCTCGGGTCTTTGACCCGGATCATCGGCTCCGCGAGACGCAACGTCTCCGGAGCCGATTTCATTTATTGATAGACGTAAATCCGTGCGCCAATTTTCACACGGTCATAAAGATCAATCACGTCGGCATTCATCATGCGAATGCAACCTGATGACACCGCACCACCGATGGAAGCTTCATTGTTGGTGCCGTGCACGCGGTAGATTTTGCCGCCGATGTAGAGTGCACGTGCCCCCAGCGGGTTGCCGGGCCCGCCTTCCATGAAGGGCGGAATGATATGGCCCTTCGCGGCTTCGCGCTTGATCATTTCTTCTGGCGGCGTCCACGACGGCCATTCGGCCTTGCGTTCGATGGTTGAATTACCACTCCACTGCATGCCCTCTTTGCCCACGCCAACAGAATAGCGGATGGCTTCGCCCTTGGCTGAGACAAAGTACAGGGCGCGCTCTGGTGTGCGAATGATCAGCGACCCCACGGGATACTTCGTTTCGTTCCAGTCCACGATCTTGTGCGAGGTCTTGCCGGATAACCGGGTGCCCGCCAGTGATGCATATTGCACGGGTGCTGCATCCGTGGTCACCCGCACACGGCGGCTGCCAAACAGGCATTGCATGAAACCTTTGCAGTCACGCCGCGCCACCAGTTGCGTGTCCCTTTGCTTGGTCACAGCGACCGCGCGTTTCTGAACAGCCAATAACTTCTTTTGCGCATCGGCCTTATCAGCCTGAAGCTTTTTCACATTGGCGGATTTTTTCTTGTCCATCACCAGCACCTTGTCGGTTTTGGGCTGGGTCGCGGCAGTGGCCATGGGGGCATGGCTTACGGCCGCAAAAGCAACAGCAATCGCCGCCGCCATCAAATGTCGTGTCATGTGTCGTCCTCGATTATTGTCCGGCTGAACCCATCGTGGCCCCCACGATTCCGCCATCTCGGTTAATATCAGGTTTCCGGCAAATTCAAACGAATATGAAGTTCCCGCAGTTGCTTGGGCGTCACATCCGATGGTGCCCCCATCAGCAAGTCTTGGGCCTGCTGGTTCATGGGGAACAACACCACCTCGCGGATATTGGGTTCATGGCACAACAACATGACAATGCGGTCCACGCCCGGCGCAATGCCGCCATGGGGCGGTGCGCCATATTGGAAGGCCCGGTACATGCCGCCAAACTTCTCGATGATCACCTCTTCCGGATAACCCGCAATCTCAAACGCCTTCTTCATCACCTCAGGCTTGTGGTTGCGGATGGCACCGGACGACAGCTCCACGCCATTGCACACAATGTCATATTGATAGGCATTGATGGTCAGCGGGTCTTGTGAGTGCAGCGCCTCAAGCCCGCCTTGTGGCATGGAGAACGGATTATGCGAGAAGTCGATCTTCTTCTCATCCTCGTTCCATTCATACATCGGGAAGTCAACAATCCAGCACAGGTCCCAACGGTCCTTGGCGATGAGGTTCATCTCCTCCCCCGCCTTGGTGCGGGCTTCACCTGCGAATTTGTAGAACTTGTTGGGTTGACCAGCCACGAAGAAACATGCGTCACCAATGGTGACACCCATCTGCGCCTTGATGGCATCGCTGCGCTCAGCGCCAATGTTCTTGGCAATGGGGCCAGCAGCCCCCTCTTCGCCTTCGCGCCAGAACATGTATCCCAGTCCAGGTTGACCCTGACTCTGCGCCCATGAATTCATCCGGTCACAAAACGCGCGGCTTCCGCCACCCTTCACAGGAATCGCCCACACTTCAACCTTGGGATCATTGGCAATCATGCCCGCAAACACTTTGAAGCCCGAGCCTGCAAAGTGTTCTGTGACTGACTGCATCTTAATCGGGTTGCGTAGATCAGGCTTGTCCGTGCCATACCAGCGCACGGAATCCTTGAAGGCGATGTGCGGGAATTTCTGCGTCACAGGCAGCCCGCCGCCAAACTCCTCAAACACACCGCGCAGCACCGGCTCAACGGCATTGAACACGTCTTCCTGCGTCACAAAGCTCATTTCAATATCAAGCTGATAGAATTCACCAGGTGAACGGTCCGCCCGCGCGTCCTCATCCCGGAAGCATGGTGCAATCTGGAAATAGCGGTCAAAGCCAGACATCATCAGCAATTGCTTGAACTGCTGCGGTGCCTGCGGCAGCGCATAGAACTTGCCGGGATGCACGCGTGACGGCACCAGATAGTCCCGTGCACCTTCAGGCGATGATGCCGTCAAAATCGGAGTCTGGAATTCAAAGAACCCTTGGTCCACCATGCGGCGGCGCAGCGAATTGATAATCGCACCCCGCTTCATGATGTTGCCGTGAATGCGCTCACGCCGCAGATCGAGGAAGCGATACTTCAGGCGAATGTCTTCCGGATATTCCGTGTCACCAAACACAGGCAGTGGCAGTTCGGCCGCCTGTGACAATACTTCAACCTCAGTTGCATAAACTTCGATAGCCCCCGTCGCCATCTCGGCATTGTCGGTGCCAGCCAAACGCGCCCGCACCGTGCCGTCGATTTTGACGACCCATTCCGAGCGCAACAACTCCACAGTCTTGAAGGCGGGCGAAGCCGGATCGGCTACCACCTGGGTCATGCCATAATGGTCACGCAGATCAATGAACAACACGCCACCATGGTCACGCACCCGGTGCACCCAGCCGGACAGCCGTGTGGACGCGCCCTGATCCTCAATGCGAAGTTGGCCACAGGTGTGGCTGCGGTATCGATGCGTCATGGCGCGGAAATCCTTTGAATTGCCGCGCTAAAACGCATGGTAAGGGTGATTTGTCAAGGTTGCGGCAATGCGCTGACAATCTGCCCAACAAGCATGCGCGCACCGGTTTGGGACAGATGATCATCATCTGAATAATAGGCAACGCCAGCTTGCTGCGCCACACAGCGCCCAGGCAACAGTGTATTGCAGAAGAGTGTTGACGGCTGTATCAGCGTCACAGCAGGTTGTTTCGAGGCGGTTTCCAAAACGCTGAGAGCGGATGAATTTCGCGCGCGGAACAGCGCAGACGACGTGTTGATATCCGCCGCACCCTCGTGCCGCAACACCAGGGTCTTGAAGTTGCGGTTGCCGACATGCCAGCCCACCTCCGGAACCGGACCTACCGCGATGACCGGGGCGATTTGTGTCAGCCGCCCAAAAAACAAAGTTACAGCTTTGGCCTTTTCAGCAAGTCCGACACTCCAGCGGCCATCGTCTGCCAAAGCAACCAGTTCCCGGCTGTCCTCAACCTCAACACCACCTTCCCCATTGTCAAAGCCAACTGTGTCCCCGGTCCCGGGCAGCGGAAACATGCGCATGGTCCAGCGCAGGTTTATGACAAATGCTTTCGGCTGAAGGGCAGAGATCATTTTGAAGGCATGATCCTGTTGCTCAGCGCAGGTTGCGGCAACCTTATCGTTCTCGCGACCGGCGTTATAGATGCCCGGAAGTTGGAAGCATTTTGTCGCGTTTACATATATGCCGGACCATCCTTTCAGCAAGAGTGCCCGATCAAGCTCCCCCACCAAAGCTTGCGCATGCGAATCCCCCCAGATGATCACAGGATGTGGCGCATCCACAGCACCGACATGGCAGAACATGATGTCCGGAACGTCAGAGTCAGGCAAACGCCAGTTGCAGTTTTCGGTGCGATAAAGTGGCGGTGAAATGCTGGCCAACAGGCTGGGCGGAAACCGGGCTTCGGGCCAATTGTCCTGCAGTGCCGTGCCAGCAAGCATGACGGCCGAGAAAATCGCGGCACCTGACAGTACAAAAACCACCCGCCCTGAAATACGCTTGCGATCACGAAAGGGCTTTTCGACCACGTAGTAAGTCACAGTCGCTAACGCCACAGCCAACACGGCCAAGGCCAACATCACCACAGTCGGTGGCCGATTGATGCTGTAGAGCCGCGCAAAGGCAAACAGCGGATGATGCCAGAGATAAAAGCCATAGGAGATCAGACCAAAAGCAACCACTGGCCTGGCCCCCAGGAGGCGGCCAACATGGCCGCCTTCACCCGCAAACAGCAACACCAACACAGTGCCCGTGACAGGATACAGCGTTGGCCAGCCCGGCACGTTGTTCGCTAGTGTGACGACAGAAAACCCCACTGCGACGCAGATCAGTCCTGCTGCTGCAAAAACCTGGCCCGAACCTGCGTCACGCCACGCCATCACATGGGTTCTGCGTTCAAGCAGCGTAACGATGACTCCAGCCAACAATTCCCAAGCGCGGGCGTGCAGCAGGAAAAATGCGGTTTCGTGTCCACGCGCCTGTTGATACAAACACACGGCAAAGCCGATCACGAAAAGGCACGTAAAAACTGGCAGCAAATACGCCCTCGCAAACCGCCAGGCCAGCCAGAGCAACAGGGGAAACACAATGTAGAACTGTTCCTCAACACCGAGGCTCCATGTGTGCAACAAGGGCTGCTCTTCCGAAGCAGGTTTGAAATAGCCGATGTTTTTCCAGAAAAACACGTTGGACAGGAAAAGCGCCGTCGCATTCACGCTTCCCAGGTAATCCGCAAAGGCCTCTGGCGGTGCCAGCAGATAGGCAAGCGGGAACGTAAACACGATCACCACAAACAGGGCTGGCAAGATGCGGCGCGCACGGCGCTCGTAAAATGAAAGCAGGCTGAACCCGTCTCTATCCAGCTCTTCAAGGAGAATGCGCGAAATCAGATAGCCGCTGATGACAAAGAAAACGTCAACACCCAGAAAGCCTCCGGGCAATCCACGGACCCCTGCGTGAAAAACAACGACCGCAAGAACGGCAACAGCCCGGAGTCCATCTACTTCAGCGCGATAGCCTCTCACGCCCAGATGTTTGCCCGGCGGCAAAACCTATACGCTCAGCCGTTTGAGGCTGCCTTCACAGCGGGCACCTTCGGGCATACCTTGCCGTTCTTGGCAACGCATTCATCCGCGACTTTCTTGGCCTTCACATCGGGCTTTTTGGTCTTCGCATCCACAGCCTTTTTAGCCTTTGCGTCAACTTTTTTCACCGCAACTTTTTTCGGCTTCTTGTCGACGGCCTTGATTGCAACTTTGGCCCTGGGTTGCCCAAAATTCCAGAAGAAGCCACGATAGGGTTTCCGGCTCACAACCTTGTCGATTTCGTTGCCAACATCGGAAAAGCTGCGGCCACCGCCACCCCAGTCGAACAGCCCACCCTTGAGTGTCACACGGGTGTTACCCAAACCTGCGCTGTCAACGAGATCATAGAGAATGGCGGCATTTTCGGGTGCCAGACGCACACAGCCATGTGAGGCTTTGCGTCCCAGGCTTGCCACGTGATAGCTGCCGTGAATGGCATGCCCTTCCGGCGTAAAGAATATCGAATGCGGCATGGGCGCATCGTCCCATTCCTTGGAGAAGTGTTCGGCTTCCATACGAAACGGCTTGTATGTGCCCGATGGCGTTTCATATTGGCCAGCACCAGTGGACACAGGCCAGATGTATTCGGTGGCACCATCCACCTTCACCGTCATCTTCTGCGAGACTTTGCTGACGATGATTTCAACCCGGGTCGCACCCGCTTCGACTGCGAAAAACAAGGCTGAAAGCAACACTGCGGTAGCAAGGCCAAGAAAGCGGCGAAATGTCATGAGTCACATCCGGTCTGATTTGCGTTGCGGCAAACTACTCTATGCCGCTCCCCAATGTAAATCACATATAATTGCCAGCGAAAGGCCTTAAAATGCGTAAATTGACGTGAAGCAGTCTTGTACATTTGAGGAACGATTCGTGACATCCCACAGTTTGAACGCAACCCTGTTGTTTACAGTTTTGTTTCACGTCTCGAACCTCATGGCGGTTTTGGCGTTTCTGCTGCGTGACCAGTTGCAATTGCGTTTGCTGATGGCAGTTAGCTTTTTCCTGCAAGGCCTGTATTATTTCTGCATTCCCGGTGGACCGTTTTTCGATCCGCTGTTCTGGAAAGTTGTAACCTTTGTAACAAACAGCCTGATGATCGGGCTGATGTTCGGTGGGCGCCTGGATTTTGGCATTCCCGCTGACTTGCGCAGTCTGTTTGAAAAGATCAGCGTGCTGTCGCCCGGGCAATTCCGAAAACTCATCAAATCGTCAACCCGCAGCCTGGACACACATCAACCCCTTCTGGTCGAGGGCCAAAGGCCGGACAAGCTGCATTATTTGCTCAAAGGACACGCCAGCATCAGCAAAGGTCAATCCAGGCACACCATCACATCCGGAATGTTTCTCGGCGAAATCGCATTTCTGAACGGTGCTGTGGCATCTGCAACCGTGCAGCTTCAGGACGGCGCTGAATGTGTGACATGGGACAGCCAAACCCTGAAGGCCATGATGCAGAAAGACAAGAGCCTCGACATTGCCATGCGCGGCATTTTCAATCACGATCTCGCGGCAAAAGTCGCCAGCAGCATGCCGCTTCCACTCACCGAGTGAAGTTCAATTTTTCTCTTCACTCAGAACGCGCTCGATTCGCCGGTCTGGAATAAACCAGATCAGCGCCACCACAACGGTGAAGAGCACACTCAGCACGGGCCAGAAGAAGCTGGATACCATTGCCGCCACATAGCCTGCCAGCGATATTTTACCCTTGATATCGGACCCGATAGCGCGATCAATTTCAGACCCATCGCCATGCACGGCTTTGATGCGAAAAACCAAAAGCGTATAGGCAATCGCCGCCATGAACATGTTGAACGCATAGACAAACACCGGCCATTGCCCGAAATGATTTTCACCCATCCAGCCTGTTGAAAACGGAACCAGCGACAGCCAGAACAGCAAATGCAGATTGAACCACAAAATTCCCGCAGATACTTTCTTGACCGTATGGAGCAGGTGATGATGATTGTTCCAGTAAATGCCAATGTAGAGAAAGCTCAGCACATAGCTGAAAAACACCGGCCACAATTCGCGCAACTGCTCAATGCCCTCGCCATGCGGCACCTTCAGTTCGAGAACCATAATAGTGATAATGATGGCGATCACACCATC
>CAXTKL010000012.1:6143-30490 GCA_964244825.1 uncultured Aestuariivirga sp. | reverse complement strand
GCGGCACCTTCAGTTCGAGAACCATAATAGTGATAATGATGGCGATCACACCATCACTGAATGCTTCGAGACGTGATTTGCCCATGGTGGTTATCTCCAATCAGAAGGCCTTAGGCAGTCCAGCCTGTTTCAGCACCTCATTGGCAGTTTGGTGAGATGTAATGCCCGCATCAACTGGAAAATGACGCTTGGAAATCGGGCTATACCACCACTCGTGATCTCCTTTGGCTGGCCGAATATAGTAGCAACCAGCATCCAGAAGAAGTCGTTTCAACTCTCTTGCAAGCGTTGCCAATCTGCGCACCTCGTTGTGTGTTGGGCGACGAAAGAATTACCAGACCTGCATTACCTGACTGAAAGAAAACCGCGTTATTCACACTATCCACGGCTTACTAACAAGATTTTAGGCAGCGACGGGATTATCCAACTTTTCTGTGGTCTGAGCTACAAAATGCACGGGGATAACTTTGGAGTCGAAAGCCAAGTTGTTTAACGCAATGAGTTCTTCGATCATAACCATGACTTTGGGGCGCAATTTTTCCATGCTCGGACTCTCAGCGACAAGACCTGGCACATCCTCACTTGTCGCAACCCAGACGGCGGCTTTGAAATCCCATTCTGCTTTTACTATGATGCTGTTCATGTTGAAAACCTAACACCAGCGTCGGGAACAGTCAAAACAACCTTTAATGCGCCGCCACGACTTCTGAATTGCCCACCCGCAACCGCAGCAAATACCACACCACCGCCACACCAATCGCCTTTGACAATACTTCTGTCACAAAGGCCGCAGGTGTCAGATATCCAGCCAAGTGCTGGAACGCCAGCGTATCAACTGGCACCGCAATCATCGACGACAACAGGATGCGGTTTTGCAATGGCCGCTTGGTAAAAGAATAAACCGCCCAATCCGTCATTTCAGACAGCGCGAATGCCACCATGCTGGCTATTGCAAGGCCCGGACCTGCAAAAAACCATACGGGAAGGCCAGCCAGCAGCGTGGCCAGCAACACCTTGTGGCCGATTTCGCGCTGCGCATAATCGCGCAGCACGAAAACGAAACCCACAATCACATTGGCGAGGTACAAGGTCCCCATCCAGGTGTTGGTACTCCATTGCGTCACGCCCTCAATCAGCTGTGCAGGAACGAACAGCCAATTGACGAGCACGATGAAGGCCACATAGGCCCCCACTGCAAATGCTGCTGGTGCAAACCGCTTCATCAGCCAACGATTTCCTTGGCCGAAAAATTCTGCTTGATTTCCTTCTTGGCGTTTTCTGCACTGTCTGATCCGTGTACGGAGTTTGCATCAATGGAAATGGCGAACTCCTTGCGGATGGTGCCGGCTTCGGCCTCCTTCGGGTTGGTGGCGCCCATGACGTTGCGATATTTCTTCACCGCACCATTGCCTTCCAGCACCTGGACAACAATCGGGCCCGACGCCATGAAGCGCGTCAAGTCCTTGAAGAAAGGACGCTTGGCATGAACAGCATAAAACTTCCTGGCATCCGCCAATTTCCACTTCACACGTTTCTGGGCGATAATGCGCAAACCAGCCGCTTCGATCTTGGCGTTGATTGCACCCGTCAGATTGCGCTTTGTTGCATCCGGCTTGATGATGGAGAATGTACGTTCGATGGCCATGAGATATCCTTGTTGAATGAACAAGGGCGCCGTTTAACAGCGCCCTCATCAACTCGCAAGTGTATCGTGTGATTATTCCGCCTCGCCGATGACAGCCGTGGCACGGCTGATGGACACACGGCGGTTTTCTTGTTCGGCTTCAGCCGTTGGAATTTTCAGATAGCGTTCACCCAGTCCAACCGTTTGCAGGTTTTTCTGCGGAATGACATAATAAGTGGTCAATGCCTTTTTCACAGCTTCGGCGCGCGCTTTCGACAATCTGTCGTTATAGGCATCAGAACCCACTGCGTCCGTGTGTCCCTCGATCAGAAACACTTCACGTGGATATTTTTTCAACACGCGCTCCATGACTGATGCAATCTGGTCGAGATTGGCCACCTCTTCCTCACGCACGAATGCTTCGTTGAAACCAAAACGAATGGTATCAACATCAATGCGCGTCATGGCTTTTCGCGCCTGGGGTTGTGACGCAATGTCATTCACCGAAATCTTTCGCGTGATTTTCTTGCGCGGCGGTGCCAACAATACCCGCTCAAGTTCAGTGTCATCCACTTCGGCAGCAAACACCTCTTCAGGGTCACCTTGATCCGCATAACGCCGATTATCATCAATCACGATACGCCGGATGTTGGCGGGCCGGTCTAGCTCAACGCGGCGGATGTTGCGGTCTTCTTCCAGCTGGCCACGCAGATACTCCCGGTCACGCCGTGTGGTTTCGCGCCACTGCTGCCGGTGCTGGTCATCATATTCGCGGAATTGATCCGACGCTTCGAAATCGCGCCGCGCACGGATGCGGTAACGCAATTCGCTTTCATCGATGTTCTGCGGATCACGGCGGTCACGCAGGATTTCCTGCAACGGTGTATCCGCTGTGATAATGATGTTGATATTGGGTTTGCGGTCTTTCTTCGGTTCCGGCTGACCAGCATCTGCTGCGGCCTGTGCCCGCTTCTTGTCCTCTTCGGACTTTGTAGCGGCAAGTTTTGCCTCTTCGTCAGCTTTCACCTTTGCCATGCGGTCGCGCAACACAACGCGCTCTGCTGCCAGTTTTTGCCGCAGCGCCCGTTCGGTTTTGATCGAGAGCTCATTCTCCGCCATCAGATCGCGAATGCCATCGAGCCGTGCACGCAAGGCCTCGTCGTTCAAAGACTCGGCTGGCGTTGCATCATCCAGAAAGGCACGCGCCTTCTTCTCGGCAACCGGATCACCAACATTGCCATCAAGCTGCTGGACCTGCGCCTTGTCGGGAATGGGCGGCGCTGGAGGTGCCGGCGGCGGAGCGGTTTCGACGGCTTTGGTTTCCGGCGGTGGCTCCGTGACAACCACGGCAGCATCGGGTTGTGGCGGCTGTTCGGCCTGCTTCGGTGCAACGGGTTCTGGTTGTGCAGTCGCCTCATCTTTTTTCTTCGTCAGGGCTTGCTCGCGAAGCAGCATGGCCTGCCGGGCTTGCTTGCCAATATCAGCCAGCCTGACACGCACATCTTCCGGCAAAGCGTCATTCTTGGATTGCTGCCGGGCAAACTTGGCCCGCGCACCCAGTTGCTCATCCGTCAAGGCGTCAACCGGTTGCGTGTCGTTCAACAACGCTGTTACATCTGCGGGAATTTCCACTGCTGGTGCAGGCTGTTCGGCTTGCTTTGGAGTCACAGGCTCGGGCTGAGCCAGTGGCTCTGCCTTTTTCTGCGCCGCTGCCTGTTCACGCGCCGCCAAAGCCTGTCGCGCCGCCTTGCCAATATCAGCAAGTGTGCCGCGCACGTCTTCTGGAAGCGCTTCGTTTTTGGATTGTTGACGGGCCAGTTTTGCGCGTGCGCCCAACTCTTCATCCGTCAACGCGTCAAGGCCACGCTTATCATTCAACAGGTCAGTGACTTCCGCTGGAATTTCGGCAGTTGCTGGTGCCGCTTCCGGCTGCGCCTGCTGCTCTGGCTCTGCCTTCTTCTTTTTGACCGGGGGCTCTGCCGCCTGCGCGGGCTGTTCGGCGGGTTTTTGCGCGGCAACGCGCGACTCCAGTTCGGCGCGGTCAGCATCCATCATGGCTTGCAGCTGGCCCTTGACGTCTTCAGGCAATCCGTCAGTCTTCATTGCCCGGCGCGCCTGTTTGGCGCGGCCCTTCAATTCGTCATCACTCAATTCTTGGGCAGAACGGCGGTCATTCAAAAGCGCCAAAACATCATCAGGAACAGCCGCAGGTGCCGCTGCCTCAACCGGCTTTTCCACGGCAGGCTGATCGGCAGCAGGTTGATCCGTCGCGGGTTGATCAGCCGATGGGGCATCTTCGGCCAGCACAGGCCCCATAAACAATGTCAAAGCCATCACGCTGACAGCTGCAAATTTCAAATTCATCCCGTCCTCCTCAACGATTGCAATTGGGCGCTTCCTGCCCGCCCAGTGGGGCAGAACTAAGGGCCGGATGTGACCCTTTTGCCACAGAAATGAACCGGGGATGAACGGACTATAACCGTCCCGCCTCAATAATGCGCTTGAGGAAAGAACGTGTGCGCTCGTGTTTTGGTTCCCCGAAAATCTGCTCCGGCGGCCCCTCTTCGTGCACGACGCCTTGATGCAGGAAGCAGACTTTCGATGCCACCTCCCTGGCAAAGCCCATTTCATGCGTGGCCAGCAACATGGTCATGCCCTGCCCCGCAAGGTCCCGTACGATGTTCAAAACCTCCGACACCAGTTCCGGGTCCAACGCCGAGGTGATTTCATCAAGCAGCATCAGTTTCGGTTCCATCGCTAAAGCCCGCACGATAGCCACACGCTGTTGCTGCCCGCCGGACAACCGGTCGGGATAATCCTTGGCCTTCTGGTCCATGCCAATGCGCTTCAACAGAACCATGGCCCTTGCTTCTGCCTCCTCACGGCCAAGTTTGAGGACCTTCATCGGTGCCAGCGTCACATTTTCCAGAACGTTCATATGCGGAAACAGGTTGAAGCTCTGAAACACAATGCCAACCTGCTGGCGCAGGCGATTGACATCCACACCGGGTCCGGAGACACGATCTCCTTCGAGCCGGATTTCGCCGGACTGGATCGGCTCCAGTTGATTGATGCAGCGCAACAGCGTGGACTTGCCACAACCTGAAGGTCCGATGAGGCAGAGCACTTGATGCTCCTCGGCATTCAGATTGAGTCCGCGCAAAACCTGCACAGGACCAAAATGCTTTTCCACATTCAGGATTTCAAGGAAAACCATGCGGTCAGCCCCCCGCCTTCATGCGAGCTGCATCTTTTTCCAGAAGATGATCGACAAACCGCGCCTGCGGAATGGTGATCAGCACAAAAAGGATCGCCACGACCGTCACCGCCGAGAGATTGAAGGCATTGGCCGCAATGATCTTGGATTGGTTGAAGGCATCGGTCAGGCCCACCACCTGCACCAGTGCCGTATCCTTTTGCAGTCCAATAAAGTCATTCAGCAGCGGTGCCATGATCCGCCGCACGGCCTGCGGCACCACCACGTGCCGCATGGTCTGCATGTAACTGAGGCCGAGTGAACGTGCTGCTGAAATCTGGCTCCAGTGAATGCTTTCGATACCCGCACGATAGACCTCGGCCACATAGGCCCCATAGGTCAGCGTCAAGGCCAGCACGCACCACCACCACACGGGAATGCGCAACGCCGTTCGCAATTCCTGCGGCGTGAGGGATGAAATATCATAGAACAGTCCATAGATATGCGGTGCAATGAGATCAGGAATGCCCGACGTAGGAATGCCGAAGGCAATCAGATATAATGTCACGATGCCCGGAAGTCCCCGGAACACATCACAATACAGTGTGGCCAAGGCGCGAATGGGTTGACCCGCTGCCCCCGGCATCAGCCGCATCAAGGCAACAATCAATCCCCAGATCAAAACCAGAATTTCCGCCACGACAAACACGAAAATATTGACGGTGATGAATTTGGACGCCACCAGCCACCACTTAGATTGCATCAGCGGCAATAGAAAAAACGTGCGCCCTACAGCCACATCATTCATGAAAATGAAGCTGAGAAATCCCACAACGATCAGCGCCAGTGCACTCCAACCCAGTGTGATCTGCGCCTTGTCACGCGCCGTCGCGGTGGCGATGCGCGCCTGCACGGCATCATTTCTGCTTCGCGCAACAGCGGCGGCGCGACTGGATTGGAAGGACTGCCATGCGGGCCAGAATAAAAGCCCGGTGGCCCCCACAATTGCAGCAGCAACGAAGTAGAAAACACCCAGTGCTGCTCCCAAGGCCGTGATGGCGTTGAGAACCAGCCGCACGGAAGCAAGCGACGCCACCAGGCAAACAATGGCTGCAACGATGGCGGCAATCACCCAGCGGTTAGCGGGTGCAGGCATATGTGAACGGGGAGAATTCATCGTCACTGTCACTCCGGCGCGGGCCGTTTCGTTCGCGCTGAACTTCTAGACAAAGGAAAAGGCCGCTGCTTTCATAGCAGCGGCGCGATTTCACTTCAGGGCTTTATATAGGGGATCGACGCCGGGTCCTTGCCCCAGGCCGACGCCAGATATTTCGCACCCAGTTTCTTGATCGTGCCATCATCAATCATCGCCTGCAAAATTTTGTCGATGGTGGCATTGTTGGCATTGCCCTTGGGGTAAATGGCGCCATAGCTTTCACCCGTATCATACTGGCCTACAACCATTGACTTTCCGCCTGTGGCCACTTCTTCCGCCAGCGTAATGGAGGTGTCGGTGATCGCCGCATCAACCTGCCCGGCACGAAGCCCGGCAAACATGCTGCCCTGCTCGTCATAGGTCTGCAGTTCCGTGACGCCCAGTTTTTCAGCGGCGTACTTCGCACCCGTGGTACCCTGCTGCACACCGACCTTCGCCGTCTTGATCTTTGCAGGATCCACCGGTGCATCAGCCCTGGTGATGATGGCCATGCCCGAATTGAAATAGGGAATGGAGAAATCATGAACCGCCTTGCGTTCATCGGTGATGGAAATTTCAGACATCGCCATGTCCCAACCATTGGTCTGGCCGGAAATCATGGCGTCCCATCCGAGGTTGACCACTTCCAGCTTGTCGAAACCTGCGCGCCAGGCAATTTCAGCGGCCATGCAATATTCCATGCCGTCTTTCACGGACTCAGGCGTGTCACCATTCCACCAGATCGGGGCTGGGAGGGATACACCCACGGTGAACTGTCCGGCCTTGGCTGGTGTTGCGATCGGCATGGATCCCTTTGGGCCGGTGACTTCGCAATTGCCGATCATGTCTGCGGCAAAGGCAGGCGCAGCCAAAGCAGCAATCGCAACGGCAGCAAGTAAGAGGCGTCTGGTAAATGTCATTGTTGAACTCCCTGTTTATTATTGCGGTCATATGAGCCAAAACTTCCGGCTATTGCAAGCACATGACAACGCCACTTGATTTGAGCGGCAAGCTGCCGCATCACAATCACCATGACGTCGCAAAGCATCACCGTTGCCGCATTTTATCGCTTTCACCCGCTAGATAAAATCGCGGACATTCGCGAGCAGCTGCTGCCCGCCTTGAAAGCGGTTGGTGCCAAGGGTTCCGTCTTGCTTGCTGAAGAGGGCGTGAACGGTACGCTTGCAGCGCCTGCTGACCAGATTGAAAACGCTGTGCACGCAATAATCACACTCTGCGGATTGCCTGATCTGGAGCGCAAATATTCCCCTGCCCCCAGTCTGCCCTTCATGCGCCTCAAAGTGCGATTGAAAAAGGAAATCGTCACCATTGGCAATGTCAAAGCCAATCCCAACGAAATGGTGGGGGAATATGTTGAGGCAAAGGACTGGAATGCCCTGATCAGCGACCCCGACGTGATCCTTGTCGATACACGCAACAATTATGAGCATCGTGTCGGCAGCTTCCGCAATGCCATTGATCCGCACACGGAGAGTTTCAGCCAGTTCCCGGAATGGGTGAACAAGAACCTGCGCACCATGAAAGGCAAAAAAATCGCGACGTTCTGCACAGGTGGCATTCGGTGCGAAAAAGCCACCAGCTTCATGCGGAACGAAGGATTTGAGAATGTCTATCATCTCAAGGGCGGCATTCTGAAATATCTGGAAGAGGTGCCCCCGGAGAAAAGCCTTTGGCATGGCGCCTGCTACGTGTTTGATGAACGCGTCGCCGTGGGCCATGGTTTGCAAATCGCTGACTTCACCACGTGCCATGGCTGCCTCGAACCGGTGTCGGCAGCAGACCGCCTGTCTGCGGGTTATCAAGAAGGCGTTTGCTGTCTGCGCTGTGCGGATCGCTTGAGCGATATCCAGAAAGCTTCAAACCGCGAACGCCAGAAACAATTTGAATTGGCGCAGAAGCGCGGGGCGAAACATCTGGGACCAACAGAATAAATGGGCAGGAGACCTTAACCCGTCCACCCCAAACCCGCCGACACACAGTTCATTGTTGCCAGCAACGACATGTTCAGTGCCTCGTTGCCTTTTTGCTCCCGCGTTTGCCGCAGCAATTGCACCTGCCAGCGATTGGCCTGGTCAACCATGGGCCGCACCCTGTCAAAACGGCGGCGGAAGCCCTGGAAGCGTTCACACAGAACTTTCGATCCCGACAGTTCCAGCATCACCTTCGACGTACGGGTGTGTTCGTGCTTGATCAGCGCAAACAAACGCTCAGCGTCATTGCGATTGGTCACAAGTGCTGCATATTTTTCCGCAACATTCATATCAGCAAGGAACAGCGACTTCTCAACTTCGTCCACAGCCAGGCGGAAGCCCGGCGACTTCAGGAACATGCCGCGCAACAATTTCAGCCCCTCGGCGCCACGCGCTGACAAAAAATCATCGAGGGCGTAGCCAAGGCCATACCACCCCGTGAGCAAATGCCGGTTTTGCGACCAGGCAAAGACCCAGGGAATAGCCCGCAGATCGGACAATCCCTTGGCCCCGAACCGCCGCGAGGGCCGTGACCCGATTTTCAGCAGCGCCAGTTCCTCGACAGGACTGGCCATCTGGAAATAATTCAACAGGCCCGGATCTTCCGCCAGCTTGCGATAGGCGCGGAAAGATTTCTGCGCGATGTCTTCAACTGCCTTCTGGTGCTCAGGCACCAGTTTTAACTCCTGGTCCTTGGGCGATTTCAGCGTGTGCAGCAACACACTCGCCGTCAACACTTCCAGATTGTTTTGCGCCGTGCCGCGATTGGCAAACTTCAGCGACACCACTTCACCCTGCTCGGTCACACGCATCATGCCGCCGATGGAACCTTGCGGTTGGGCGGCAATGGCGCGGCCTGTGGGTGCGCCGCCGCGTGACACCGAGCCGCCGCGGCCATGGAAAAAGCGCAGCATGATGCCCGTGTCGCGCCCTGCCTGCATCAAGCTGCGTTGCGCTTCAAACAGTTCAAAACTGGCACAAAAAAATCCGCCATCCTTATTTGAGTCAGAATAACCCAGCATGATTTCCTGGGCACCGCCATTTGCTGCAATGGAGCTGCGCACCATTGGCTTTTGCAACAACCTGCGCATGATATCGGGGCCCGCCCGCAAGTCTTCAATGGTTTCAAACAGCGGCACCACCTTGATGCGGCAGGTCTCGCGCGCCGTCGGATCAGCAAACAGGCCCGAGAACTTCGCCAGCAGATAGAGCCCCAGAATATCATCGGCACTTTGTGTCATGGACAGTATGAACGTGCCGATGGCTTGCGGATCAGGCCCGTCCAGTGTCTCACGAACAAGGTCAAGCAGACCCAATAACTCCCTGGTTTCATCCGATATATTTTGAAAGCGCGGCAAGAAACCCAGTGGCTTTTCCAGCTCATTAGCCAGCCACGCCGTCCATTCCGGCGTGCCCGGTTCTGGAGCCGCGGCCGTTTCAACAGGATTGAGTTTTTGCCAAATCTCGCCGAGCACGCGGTTGATCACCGTTGTGTTCTGGCGCAAATCCAGCGCAGCGGTGCGGAAACCAAAAATCTCCGCTTCCCACCGCACCGGGCGCACAAAGCCTGTGGCCATGCCCGCAATTTTCATGTCCGCCAAGGCCGATTCGGATTTCGAAAGCAGCGCAATAAATTCAGCCACTGACGCAAACGGTTTGCCCGGCGCCACACCATTGGTGGCCAGCAGCCTTGCATTCAAAGCACCAAAATACTGCCGGAACGGTTCATTCGGATTGCGCACAGTGATCTTCTGCGCCTCACCACTGAGTTCCAACTGCTCCGCCAGCAGCGTCTTGAATTCATCCGTGAACTGAATTTCTGTGGCACTGATGGAAATCAGATGTGCGAGATCGTTCAACCGCAATGACAAACGTTCAATCGCCGCATAACGGTTTTGTGCCAATGCATCGCGCGTGGTGTCCACTGTCACAAACGGATTGCCGTCCCGGTCACCACCGATCCACGAGGAATAGCGTAACGGTGGACGCACAGCCTTTGTGATTTCGGGGTAATGCCGGTTCACGGCGAGTTGCAACGTGTCACAAAGCGAGGGTGTACGATCGAACAAAGCTTCACGGAAGAAATGCAAGCCCCAGGCCACTTCACTTTCCACCGTCGGCTTTTCCAGCCGCACTTCGCCTGTGAGCCACAACAAATCAATTTCATTCTTGAGCGATGCCAGAAGCGCGTCGCGCTCACGCGGTGTCCAGCGCGGGCTTTCCAGTTCATAAAGCTTCAAATAAATCCGGCGGTGAATTTCAAGCACCGTCACCCGCTTGGCTTCCGTGGGGTGTGCTGTGATGGTGGGGCCTACATCCAGATGCGCAACGACGCGTTCAACCGTCTCAGGAGGCACATCTGCCTTGGCCGCTTCTGCCAGCGCGTGGGCGAATGAGCCAATCACTTCATCGGGGCCGCCTTCCTTTTCAATCTGGCGGCGGTTGCGCATGGAGGCGTTTTCTTCGGCGATGTTCATAAGCTGCAACCAGATGCCAATGACTTGCAGTGCATGTTCGACAAGGTGATCTGGAATACCGGCCGCTGACTCCGGGTCGTCAAGGATCGGCAGAACTGCAGGTTCCCGTTGCCGGATGACCTGCCGCAACAGATCCCGCAACATGTCGGTCAGGCCCTCGATGTAGGAGGTGTCTTCGAAAATCTGTGTGGTCTGAATGTTCACGATGTGAATACCTTGCCGCTTGAGGGGCGTATATCAAGACTTTGTGCATCGCAACATGGCAGGAGTCAATGGATTTGCTGCAAAGCGGCATTGCGGCTATGTGGCCTCACCATGTTACAAATTCAGGGACTCACCTATCGCATTGGCGGCCGCGTTTTGCTCGAGGACGCCAGCGTCACCATACCCACGGGCCACCGCGCCGGCTTGGTGGGACGGAACGGCATTGGCAAGTCCACGCTGTTCAAGATCGTGCTAGGCGAATTGTCACCCGAATCCGGCACCACATCCATGGCCCGCAATGCCCGCGTCGGCACCGTCGCCCAGGAAGCCCCGGGTGGAACGGAAAGTCTACTTGATACAGTGCTGGCAGGCGATGTGGAGCGCGATGAACTTTTGAACGAAGCGGAATCCGCAACCGATCCGCATCGCATTTCCGAAATCCAGATGCGCCTGTCTGACATCAATTCACACTCGGCCCCAGCCCGTGCTGCGGCCATCCTAGCAGGCCTCGGCTTCACCGATGCGCAAATGGATGGCCCCTGCTCTGCCCTCTCCGGCGGCTGGCGCATGCGCGTAGCACTGGCCGCAGCCCTGTTCGGCCAACCCGACGTATTGCTGCTCGACGAACCCACCAACTATCTCGACTTCGAAGGCACCATCTGGCTCAAGACCTTTCTCAAGGTCTATCCCCACACCATTATTCTCATCAGCCATGACCGCGATTTGCTCAATGAAGTCGTCACTTGCATCGTGCATCTCGATCAGGCCAAGCTCACCATGTATCAGGGCAACTACGACAACTTTGATCGCCAACGCCGCGAGCAACAGGCCCTCTCCGCCAAGTTGCGCAAGAAACAGCAAGACCAGCGTGATCACATGCAGGCCTATGTGGATCGCTTCCGCTACAAAGCCTCAAAAGCCAGCCAGGCCCAAAGCCGCCTGAAAGCCCTGGCCAAACTCGAACCGATTGCCGATCTCGTTGATGACCGCGTGGTGCCCTTTCGCTTCCCAAGCCCGGAAAAAGTGCTGGCCCCGCCTCTGATCAGCATGGAAAAAGTTGCCGTTGGTTATGAGCCTGGCAAAGCCATTCTACGGAACATTACGCTTCGCATCGACCCCGATGACCGTATTGCCATTCTGGGATCAAACGGCAACGGCAAATCTACTTTCGCCAAATTGCTGAACGGAAAACTCAAGGCGCAAGGCGGTGCGATGGTGACCGCACCCAAAATGAATGTCGGCTTCTTTGCCCAGCACCAGATGGACGAATTGGCCGAAGGTTACACACCCTTCGACTACATTACCAAACTGATGCCGGAACGAACCGTCGCTGACCGCCGCGCCAGATTGGGAGCCGCAGGCTTTGGCAGCACCCTGGCAGACTCGCCTTGCTCGACGCTATCAGGAGGTGAAAAAGCCCGGCTCTTGTTCCTGCTCGCCACCTTCAATGGTCCCCACGTGCTCATCCTCGACGAACCGACGAACCACCTTGACATGGATTCCCGCGAAGCCCTGATCCGCGCCGTCAACGACTATGAGGGTGCGGTCATTCTCATCGCCCACGACCGCCACATCATTGAGACCTGTGCGGACCGATTGTTGCTGGTTGAGAACGGAAGCATACAGAATTTTGACGGTGACCTGAACGACTACGCCGAACTGGTACTGTCGCGCAGGCGCGGCAAGGAACCCCCTAAGCCAGCGGTGCAGACTGTTGCTGTCGAAAAGCGCGTGGTCCGGCCTGCCAAAAATCTTCAGAAAATGATCCAGAATCTCAATGCAACCATGTTGAAACTGAACGAAAAAATAACAATCCTGGATCAGGCCCTGTCGGACCCCATGATCTATCAGGAAGCCGCCCAGAAAGCAGCTGATTATGCCAAGCTGCGCAACAAACTCGCAGATGAATTGATTGATAATGAGAACCAGTGGCTAGAGCTGAGCGAGGAGCTGAGCGATGCATAATCTCGACCTGGCACACAGCTGGTTTGGTTATGCGGCATTGGGCATTTTCGTGCTGTCCTATGTGCTCGTTGTGCTGGAAGAAGCAACACAGCTCCGGAAATCAAAGCCCGTTCTCATCGCCGCAGGTCTGATCTGGGCCTTGATTGGCTATGCCTACACCGCAATGGGCACACCGGAAGTGGCCAAGCTCGCAGCCGAACACACGATCTATGAATATGGCGAGTTGTTCCTCTTCCTGCTCGTTGCCATAACCTACGTGAACACTTTGGAAGAGCGCCGCGTCTTCGAAGTGCTGCGCGCCAAGATGACGGCACGCGGGTTGTCCTACCGGCAATTGTTCTGGATCACGGGTGTTGCGGCATTTTTCCTGTCAGGCGTGCTCGACAATCTCACGACTGCCTTGATTATGGGCTCCGTCGTATTAGCCGTCGGAAACAAGTCAGCAAAATTCGTCGCCATCGCCTGCGTGAGCATCGTCGTCGCGGCCAATGCCGGCGGTGCCTTCACCCCCTTTGGTGATATTACAACGTTGATGGTCTGGCAAAAAGGCAAACTCACGTTTTTCGAGTTCTTTGATCTGTTTATTCCATCCTTCGTCAATTGGCTGGTCCCCGCCCTCATCATGCATTTTGCGTTGCCAAGTGAAAAAGCCCCGCCCGTCACGGAGAAGGTTCACCTGAAGCCAGGCGCCATTGGCGTCATATTGCTCTTTGCACTGACAATCGCCACGGCCGTGTCGTTCAAAAATTTCCTGGGGTTACAACCCGCCCTCGGCATGATGCTGGGGCTGGGCTACCTGCAAATCTGGTCCTATTTTTTACAGCAGAAGGGCAAACGCGCCGACAACACAGACATGGTGCTGAACTCCTTCAAGCAGATCGAACGCGTGGAGTGGGACACATTGTTGTTCTTCTTCGGCATCATTTTCGCCGTCGGCGGTCTTGGCGTACTGGGGTATCTCACCCTCGCCAATCAATATCTCTACACCCAATGGGGACCGACCATTGCCAACGTGGCCGTCGGCATACTCTCCGCCATTGTCGACAACATCCCCATTATGTTCGCCATCCTGACGATGAACCCTGAAATGAGTGATGGCCAATGGCTGCTGGTCACACTCACTGCAGGCGTTGGCGGCAGCCTGCTCTCCATCGGTTCGGCAGCAGGCGTTGCCTTGATGGGCATCGCCCACGGCAAGTACACCTTCTCCAGCCACCTGAAATGGAGCTGGGCTGTCGCCCTGGGTTATGCCGCAAGCATTGGCGCTCATTTGGTTGTGAATGCAGCAAAATTCTGATGCTGTCGCGTGCCGCACAAAACAAGGATTGGCAGGGGCTTGACGCAAAGTTTTATCCCCGCCAAAATTGCCTTGGGGTATGTCGACGGAGTTCATCATGAGACTGAGGTCTTTCGGGCTGTCCCTGCTTTTCTGCACCACACTTTTTGGCACCAACAGTTTTGCCGACCCTGCGTCAGATGCGGCCCGCTGCGATGCTTTGGCCGCAAGCCCCACAGACACCGATCGGCCCAAGGATGTAGCCGGGGTTGATTTTGCCAAGATTGACGCACCGGCAGCAATAAAGGCCTGCCTCGCCGCATTGAAATCCAACCCTACGAATCCACGCATGCAATTTGACGCGGCGCGCGCACTAGAAGCAGGCAAGCAAGACCAGGATCTCAGACTCAAACTTTACAGCCAGGCCGCTGACGTGGGCATGGCCCTGGCCATGAACAGTCTGGGCAAGGCCTATCTGACGGGTGCAGGCGTCCCAAAGGACCTGTCAAAAGCATTCGGGCTGATTTGCAAGGCTGCGGACCTGGATGTGGTTGTTGCCATGCTCAATTGTGGCATCATGTACAGGCAGGGCGACGGCACCAAAAAGGATTACGCCAAAGCCAACGCCTATTTCGAGAAAGCTATTGCCAAGGGCAACTCGGATGCGATGACTGAACTTGGCGCGTCCTATGAGAGTGGTCATGGATTTGACAGTGACCGGCCCCGGGCGGCCAAGCTTTATCAACAAGCGGCCGAGCTTGGCAATATCACGGCCCAGCGTTATCTGGCCCGCATGTACAGAACGGGTGACGGCGTCATCCAGGATTTTGCCACAGCACGGCGTCTCTATGAAAAGATGATTGCGGCTGGCGATGCCGAAGCAAGCAACAGCCTGGGGCGCATGTATGCAGCAGGTGAAGGTGGCCCCGTGGATCAGGCCAAGGCCATGAGTTTTTACCAGCGGGCTGCGGATGCGGGTTCATTGGACGGCATGTACAACCTCGCCTCTTACTTCGATGATGGCGTGGCCGGGCCCGTCGATGATGTGGCAGCAGCCAAGTGGTATGAGAAAGCCGCCAATCTGGGTGATACTGACGCCATGGTGGCCCTGGGCGTTATGTACTCCAAGGGCGAAGGTGTGCCGAAAGATGCCGCACAATCCATCGCCCTTTATGAACAAGCTGCGGGCAAAGATAATGCCATCGCAAACCGCAACCTTGGATTCAAGTACGTCAACGGTGATGGTGTTCCAAAGGACGAGGCGCGTGGCTTCAAATATATGCAAAAGGCCGCTGACCTTGGGGACACGGAATCGATCAACAGCCTTGGAGTTCTTTACAACTACGGTACAGGTGTGCCGAGAGACGGAAAAAAAGCCCTTGCCCTGTTTGAAACATCGGCCGCCGCTGGCAGTGTGTTTGCCATGCGCAATCTCGCAGAAAAATATGCAACGGGAACCGACGTTCCTGTCGATGTGACGAAAGCCTTCGAATGGAATGTGAAGGCCGCAGAGGCCGGCAATGCCAACTCGATGGTCGACGCAGGCTATGCTTATCAAACTGGCGAGGGCGTGGTCAGAAACATAGGCAAGGCATTGGCCTGGTATGAAAATGCGGCCGTCGCAGGCAACACCATTGCCATGAGTAACTTGGCAACAAGTTATGAAACAGGCACAGATGTGCCGCAGGACTTGCCGCGCGCAGCCCAATGGTGGGAAAGGGCTGCTAACGCCGGTGATGTCGGTGCCATGCTACGCGTTGCCTATATCTACGAGCAGGGAACCGGCGTGACATCTGATCAGGCGCGTGCCACGCAGTTCTTCCAGAAAGCCGCAGACGCGGGAAACACCACAGCCATGGGGCATCTGGGCCTGGTCTACGAAGACGGCAAAGGCGTTGCAAAAGATGTCAGCAAGGCACTGGCCCTCTATGAAAAATCCGCTGCCGGTGGTGATAGCTTTGGCATGCAACTGCTTGGCATTGCCTATGGCAAGGGTGGAAGCGCACCGGAAAATCTGGAAACGAGTCTGCACTGGTACATCAAGGCGGCCAACAAGGGCTACGCGCCTGCCATGGTGGCAGTGGGCAAGGCCTATGCCGCAGGCGAAGGCATTACCCTGGACAAGGTGCTTGCGGCAACCTGGTTTACAAAAGCCCGCACTGCGGGCCAGCTCGATGCGCTGGAAAACATGAAGGCGCTCTATGCCGATGGCTATGTCGCTCCTGGTGAATACTCCATTGCCGCGCAATATTTCCAATACCTCGCCGACGCCGGAGACGTGGCGGCTTTGAATGATCTGGGCCTCGCCTATGAACTTGGCAATGGCGTGGGCAAGGACATGGACAGGGCCGTCGCGCTCTATCGGCAATCCGCCGAAGGTGGTTTTGCCATTGCCATGGGAAATCTTGCGAACCTGTTGGCCGATGGAAATGGAGTGGCCAAGGATCTGGACGAAGCCATCAAGTGGTATACGAAAGCTGCTGACGCGAAAGAATTCACCGCCATGGCCAAGCTCGGCTATTATTATGACATCGGCGAAGGCGTGCCCCAGGACAAGAACAAGGCCATCGCCCTCTATCGTGAATCTGCCGAAGGCGGCGATGGCTTGGGCATGAACAATTATGGTTTCACGCTGGCCACTGGCGACGGCATCAAGCGCAATGTCCGCGAAGGTGCCGACTGGTTGCGCAAGGGCATCGAAGCAGGCGATCCAACGGCCCCCACCAGCCTTGCACAGCTCTACGATGGCGGCACCACCCTCTATTACAACGCCCCAAAAGCAGCCACCTACTTTCTCATGGGCTTGAAACGCAACAACGATGAAGCAACAACGGTGCTGGTGGACAAGGCAGGTGAAGCCCTTCAACCCCGCACACGCAAAGCCATCACGCGGCAACTGCGAAAAGAAGGCAAACAGGTTTCTCTGAGCAGCCGCACCTTCTCCCCAGACGTGATCGAAGTTTTAAAGACTTATCACGAGTGAACGGACACGGCTTCAAACCGCCGCCTGGTCCTTCCAGCGCCCTTCTTCATCCTGCTTCCAATAGCGGATGGCGATGTCTTCTGCCTTGAACCTGCGCCACAGATCACGGGCCTGCTGCACGGCCGTTTCATCACGGCCGTCGAACAGAATGCTGGCCCGTTCCAAATCGATCACGTTTTCAGGCGCAGTACCGTCAATATAAAACCGATAGGCAGCAGCATTGGGCACCTGACCATCGGCTGAGAGATAGATCGGTTGCGCGTGCAGCAATGGCTCACCTTCAAATCCATGCGGGATAAAGGCCGTGTCCTCAACGCCCCAGAGCTTTTGCGACAAGGCCTTCACCCGCTCTGCCGATAACGTGATCACTGCCATCCTTACGCCGCGATCTAATCCGCGAAGCAATAATCCCGGCAATTCATCGTCAACGGTTTTGCGTTCCAGATGATAAAACCAGACTTCGGCCATCAGGGTTCGTGATGCGTCGCCACGAGGTGGTTGAGCAGCCGCACCCCCCAGCCATTGGCCCAGCTCTGGCTGATCGGCGTCTTTGGTGCATCCATCGCCGTACCTGCCACATCCAGGTGTGCCCAGGGTGTGTTGTTGACGAAGCGTTGCAGAAACTGCGCTGCCGTGATCGAACCCGCCAAACGTCCGCCAATGTTTTTCATATCGGCCACATCATGGTCAATCAGCTTGTCGTATTCCGGTGTCAGCGGCAGCCGCCAGACTTTTTCGCCAGTGGCCAATCCGGCTTCCGCCAAGCGTCCGGAAAGTTCATCGTTGTTGGAAAACAACCCCGCGTGTTCCTTGCCAAGTGCGACCAGAATAGCACCCGTCAAGGTGGCCAGGTTCACCATGAATTTCGGCTTGAACCTGTCCTGAATGTACCACAGCACATCCGCCAGCACGAGGCGGCCTTCGGCATCGGTGTTGAGCACAGCGATGGTTTGACCCGACATGGATTTGACCACGTCACCTGGCCGCTGGGCATTGCCATCAATGGCATTCTCCACCAGTCCAATGGCCCCCACAACATTGACCTTGGCCTTGCGTTTCGCCAGCGCATGCATCAGACCCACAACGCATGCCGCACCGGCCATGTCACCCTTCATGTCTTCCATGCCAGCAGCAGGCTTGATGGACACACCCCCCGTATCAAAGGTCACGCCCTTTCCGATAAACGCAACCGGGTTCACGTCCGTCTTGCCACCGTCCCAGCGCATCACCACCAACCGCGCCTCATGGGGTGATCCTTGCGCCACGCCCAGCAATGCCCCCATGCCCAGCTTTTTCATTTGCACGGGCGTGAGAATTTCAATCTTCACACCAAGCTTGCCCAATGCCGAGGCGCGCTTGGCAAATTCAATCGGCGTCAAAACATTCGCAGGTTCATTCACCAGATCCCGCGCCACATGGTTTCCAGCCGCCACGGCCTCAAAATCCACGAAAGCCTTCTTCGCCTTGGCTGCTTCCGACGTCTGGATTTTCAAGGCTTCCAGGCCCGGCTCCTTCTTGTCCTTCTTGGTCTTGTAACTGTCAAAGCTGTAGCGCCGCAGCATGGCACCTGATGCCAGCCGCGCCGTGTGTTCGCCACTTCCCAATGCCGTCGCATCGACCACAGCAGCTTTCGCCTTCACACCCTGCAAAGTGCCGACCATGGCACCGCCCAGCAACTCCACTTCGCGCGGCTGCAACGCGGCAACCTTGCCCAGCCCCATGAGAATGACCCGGTCCAATCCACCGCCGGGGGCCAATACGTCCAGAACCTGTTCCTTCTTGCCTTCAAATGCGCCGCTCTTGATGGCCCGGGCCAATTGCCCCATGCCAATTTCGTCCAACGCCTTGGCATGGCCCTTGGTCAACTCGCCCTCTTCCAGTAAAATGACGAGAACGCCTGCGGAAGGTGGCACGGGCTTGTCGAAGCTGATTTTCATGAAATGTCCTGTGGATTGCGGACCCCGTGCATAACGCCAAGATAACACTTCGGCAACGCCGTTATCATTTTGTTAACCCTCTTGATTCGCGGCCTTTATACAGCCCCATATGCGCGCCAGCATAAGCCCACAAAAGGGCTTCCCGACGCGCCGGAAACCCGTTAAGGATTGGTAACGATTTGTGATCGGTGGAACGGTGGCGTGACTCGCACTGACAAAGGGCAGAGGCGGACGGGGGGAATGCGTGGCCGGACGGGTCAACGCAACCTGCTGCTTGGCCTTTCGGCGTTCGCACTCATTGCAACAGCTGCACCAGCCTTTGCCATCAAGGAAAAGCCCTTCGTCAAGCCCGTGACTGAACAACCGGCAACGGGAACCGCAGCAGATTTCGTCGCCGACAAACTGACCTATGATCCCAAAACCAAAGACGCCGTGGCCACGGGCAAAGTTGTTCTCACCTACGGTCCCTACACGCTGACCGCCACCCGCGTGAGCTACAATGAAACCACTGACAAGTTTACGGCCAATGGCTCCGTGGTGCTGCGTGAGCCCAATGGCAACATCATGCAATCGGCCACCCTGGAACTCACCAACCGATTCAAGCAGGGCTTCGCCCGCCACTTGAAGGCGCTGCTCACCAATGACGTCACCATCACCGCTGACTATGCAAAACGCATCGAAGGCGGCATTACCATTTTCACCAACGCCCACTATACGGCCTGCAAGAATTGCACGACCCGCAAGGGTGACCCCCTGTGGGAACTGGTGTCGGATGAAACCACGCACTTGCAAAAAGAACATGACCTCATTCACATCAACCCACGCCTGAAAATCGGCGGTGTCACCGTCGCTGGCCTGCCCTATCTGCGCATGGCCGATCCAACCGTGAAACGCCGTACGGGCTGGCTGGTGCCGAGGTTTCATTATGGCCGGCAATATGGTGTTGCGGTCGAAGCGCCATTCTTCTGGGCCATCGCGCCTGACAAGGATTTGACCCTCCGCACACGCCTCACGCGTTATCAGGGGCCGGTTGCTGATGTTGAATACCGCCAGCGCACAGAAACCGGCCAATTCAACATCCGCGGCTATGGCGTTTATGAACTGACGCCCAAGCGCACGGCTGAACTGGATCGCGCCCGTGGAGCTGTCAAATCCAAGGGCGATTTCGCCATCAACCCCGATTGGTCCTGGGGCTGGAACGGCACACTGGTTTCGGACCGGACATTCCTCGCCGATTATGACTTTGACAATCGCCGCATTTCCCAGAACGAAGTTTATGTCCGCGGCCTGAAAGACCGTGATTACGTCTCAGCACAGGCCTTGAACTTCGGTGCCCTGTCAGACGAAGTCGACGCCTCAAGCCTGCCCACAGCCCTGCCTTACATCACAGGCGAGCATTACTTTGACCAGCCCATCGTGGGTGGGGAACTCAGCGTTAACTGGTCAGCCTATTCCATCGCACGCGACAATTCAGGCACACCGTTCTCCGAAGCCCCCCACGGCACCAGCCAGTCCCGTGCCATCGCCGACCTGCGCTGGAAAAGCCGTTACGTATCAGACGGCGGCATCCTGCTCACACCCTTTGCCAATTTGCGCAGCGATATCTATGTCACCAACAATCTGGCGGACCCCACAGTGTTGGGCGGTGAGCGTTCACAGCAGACCACAACACGCATTCTTCCTGCGGCTGGCTTTGATGCGCGCTACCCCCTGATTTCGAATTACGACTATGGTCAGGGCATTATCTCGCCCGTCTTCCAGTTCATCGCATCAGACAATGCCAAAAACACCGATCAGGTGTCGAACGAAGATGCCATCACACTGAATTTCGACAATTCCAGCCTGTTCCTGGAAGATCGTTTCACCGGCTTTGACCGTTATGAAAGCGGTGTGCGCACCAACGTCGGCCTGACCTATTCCTTCCTCGGCAACAACGGTGGCTTCCTGAAAGCCAGTGCGGGTGAAAGTTTTCACCTCGCAGGCCAGAACAGTTTCGTCACTGGCTCCGGCCTCGACGGCTCGAAGTCCGATCTCGTCGGCGCCCTCACTTTCCAGCCCTGGGATAATATCTCGCTGTCCTATCAGGTGCGCGCCGAGGAAGACCTGTCTGCCATCAATCGCCAGGAAGCGTTTGGCAGCCTCACTTTTGACAGCTTTACCCTCAATGCTGGCTACCTGAATATTGCAGCGGAACCCGCCTATGGCCGCCTGAAAAAGGAACAATGGGCCGAAGCCGATACGCGCGTTGGTTTGACCGACGGGTGGTATCTGTTTGGTGGCGCTCGCTACGATATTGAGAACAGCTACTTCGCCCGGCAAACGCTTGGCCTCGAATTTGATTGTGATTGCATGAATTTCAAACTTGCCTATTCATCCAACAAGGACAGCGAAATCGCCAATACTGACCATCGCATAACGCTGTCTTTTGATCTCGCAACGCTTGGCGGGTCCAGCGTCTCGTCCAAATTCTGATTTGCAGGGCGGATCGAACATGAAGCTCTTGGCCGTTTTGGCTTGTGTACTTGCTCTGGGTGCCAGCTTGCCACTCGCGCAGGCCGCCGATCAAAAAGTCATCGTCACCGTCAACGATCTTCCCATCACCAGTTTCGATGTCGACCAGCGCATGAATCTGTGGAAACTCGTGGGCGGTGGTGGTGGTGCGGGCGATGCCCGCAAACGTGCCCTCAATGAACTCATCGACGATATTGCAAAAGTCGAAGAAGCAAAGAAATACAATGCCCAGGCCTCCGACAAGGAAATCGACGCGCGTTTGGGTGAAGTTGCCAAGGGCTTGAAGACGGATGACAAGGGCTTGCAATCCAAACTGCGTGCGCAAGGCGTGTCGGTCACAGCCATGCGGCAATATCTTGCCGGGCAAATTGCCTTCGGCCGCATTCTCAAGGGTAAATACAAGGTTTCCGTTGACGCTACCCCCGCAGAAATCGACCGCAAGCTGAATGGCTACAAGTCCGAAATTGACGGCAAGCTGCGCAAGTTCATGGCGGACCCGCGCATGCAGCCGGTCACCGTTTATGAAATCCAGGAAATCACGTTTCCGGTGGACGGCGAAGTCACGCCGGAAATGCTGCAATCCCGCGCCGTTGAAGCCAACGGCTTCCTGTCGAAATTCAAGGGCTGCAAGTCGTCCCGCGCGGCGGCTTCGGGAATATTCAACGTCAAGGTGGGCAAGCAGATCGAAGCCGATGGCCGCAAACTGCCGCCGCAATTGAAGGCCCTGCTGGACAAATCCAATCCAGGCCGCGCCATCGGCCCCATGCGCAGTCAAAATGGCATGCAGGTCTTGGCCTTCTGCGGCATCCGCAAGATTACACCCAAAAAACCGCAAGTCGCCTATCCCACGCGCAAACAAGCCGAGGCTGCGGTGCTCAACGAAAAATACGCCGAAGTCGTCACCAAATATTCCTCGCAATTCCGCAAAGGTCTGCTGATCGAATACCGCGACCCCAGTTACGCGCAGTGAGAAAGGGACCTCATCAGCCCGTCGGGCAGCTTCTCCACAGGAGAAGCGACGTGTGGGTCGTCCTTCTTAGACCGGCAGGCGTAGAGACAGAACGATCGTCCAGTCGCTTCTCCCTTGGAGAAGCTGCCCGACGGGCTGATGAGGTAACTTTCTCACCACGCAGCGGTGATTTCAAACATGCCTGAAAAACCCGTCATTCTCACGCCCGGTGAACCTGGCGGTGTGGGCACCGAAATCACGATGAAGGCTTGGGCTGCACTTCGCAACATCGCAGGGTTTTCATTCGCTTGTCTCGGCGATAATGAGTTCATCACCTCATGTGCGAAGCTGTCAGGTTTGCCGTGCAAAACCCGTCGCATCGACAATCTGTCGCAAGTTGCTGATTGTTTTCCAGAAGCTCTCCCCGTTCTGCATCGCCCACTCCCCGCACCGGTCGCAGCCGGCCAGTTTTCGACCAGCACCGCGCCCTGGGTCATGGCGTGCATCACGGAAGCGGTGGACCTCTGTCTCTCGGGTACCGCCGCTGCCATGGTCACCAATCCCATTCAAAAGGAAGCTCTTTACGCTGCGGGATTCAAATATCAGGGCCACACGGATTTTCTCGCAGCACTCTGTCACGAACGGGGCTTGCCTGCACAGGAGGTGATGATGCTTGTGGGAGGCGGACTGCGCGCCGTGCCCGTCACCGTTCACATCCCACTCAAAGACGTACCTGCGGCCTTGACGCAAGCCAGCATCATCGCCCAGGCCGAAGTGGTGCACCATGCCCTGCGGAGCTGCTTTGGCATCACAGCGCCCCGTATTGCAATGACAGGTCTTAACCCTCACGCCGGCGAAAATGGAGCCATGGGCCGCGAAGAAATCGACATCATACGCCCTGCCATCGCCGCCATTCAGGACAAGGGCATCCATGCCTTTGGGCCGCTGTCAGCCGACACCGCCTTCTTCCCGCAAGCCCGCGACACCTACGATGTCATTCTCTGCATGTATCACGACCAGGCCCTGATCCCGGTGAAGACGCTGGATTTTCATGGCGGCGTGAACGTCACCCTGGGCCTGCCCTTCATTCGCACATCTCCTGACCATGGCACCGCACTCAATCTCGCGGGCACTGGAAAGGCCCAGGCGGAAAGCCTCGTCGCTGCCATCCGCCTTGCCGCCGAAATGGCTGGCCGTGGCTGATGATCTCGCCGCCGATGGCTTGCCGCCCCTGCGGCAGGTGATCGAGGCCCACGGCCTTGCGGCAAAGAAATCACTCGGCCAGAACTTCCTGTTTGATCTCAATCTCACCCGCCGCATCGCCCGCGCCGCTGCACCTCTCGACACGGCAACCATTATCGAAATCGGCCCAGGCCCCGGCGGCTTGACCCGCGCACTGCTGGCGGAAGGCGCAAGCAAGGTCATCGCCGTCGAACGAGATGCCCGTGCCCTGCCTGCCCTTGCCGAAATCGCGGCACATTATCCGGGGCGATTGCGTGTCATCGAAGGCGATGCCCTCGAAGTCGATTGGCCAAAGCTGGTCGACGGCCCGGTCCGCGTCGTCGCCAATCTGCCCTACAACATCGGCACGCCGTTACTGTTGGGCTGGCTCACACGCGGGCCGTGGCCACCATTTTATGAGTCGCTCACACTGATGTTCCAGAAAGAGGTGGCAGCACGCATTGCCGCCGCGCCGGGCTCCGACGACTATGGCCGTCTCAGTGTCATCTGCCAGTGGCGTTGCGTGTGCAAGAAACTGTTCGACGTCAACAAAAGCGCCTTCACTCCGCCACCCAAAATTACATCCAGCATCGTACAACTCATACCGCGCTCCAAAACTGAAATAGAATGCACTGTCACCGAATTGGAGCGCGTGACGGCAGCAGCTTTTGGCCAACGCCGCAAAATGCTGCGCTCCAGTCTGAAACCAGTCTTTGCGTCGCCGGATGCCGTGCTGGAAAAACTCGGCATTGCTGCCACAAGACGCGCGGAGGAATTGGCGGTAAATGATTTTGCAAGGCTGGCGTTGGAGCTGGCCT
>CAXTKL010000012.1:0-6043 GCA_964244825.1 uncultured Aestuariivirga sp. | reverse complement strand
CTCACCACTCTCTCTCCCTCACAACGCCTTCGTCAACTCGCGCACGAATTCCGTCAACCCCAATTGCCGCCGCCGCCGCAGGCGTTCCGCGATCAGGATCGACATCACCTGTTGATGCGCCGCATTCACCGAGTCATTCACGATCACATAATCATATTCCGGCCAATGACTGATTTCATGGGCCGCCTCCGCCATGCGCTTGGCAATCACTGCTGAAGAATCCTGTGCGCGATTGATCAACCGTGTGCGCAAGGCATCCGGCGTGGGTGGCAATATGAACAGCCGCACCAGATCTTCCGGCATCGCCTGGGCCATTTGTTGCGTGCCCTGCCAGTCAATATCGAACAATACGTCGCGGCCCTCATGCAGCGCATCATCCACGGGTTTTTTCGGCGTGCCATAGGAATTACCAAACACCTTGGCCCATTCCAGCAACTCACCCTTGGCCACCATCGCGTCAAACTTTGCCGCCGAGATGAAGTGATAATCCTTGCCGTCCACTTCACCTGGGCGCGGCTTGCGCGTGGTGACGGAGACAGACAACGAAATGTTCTGATCCGCCTCCAGCAATTTGCGGGACAGGGTTGTTTTGCCCGCACCCGATGGCGACGACATGACAAACAAAAGCCCACGCCGGGCGACAGTCACAAGTTTGCGATCAGAAGCAGCCATTGTCATTCAATGTTCTGGACCTGCTCACGCAGCTGGTCGATGGTGGTTTTGAGGTCAAGACCGATATTGGTCAAGGATGGGTCATTGGCCTTGGAACACAGCGTATTGGCTTCACGGTTGAACTCCTGCGTCAGAAAATCAAACTTGCGGCCGACGGGTTCGGTTGTCTGCAACAACTTGTGCGCAGCCGTAATGTGAGAGGCCAGCCGATCCAGTTCCTCCTGGATGTCGGCGCGGGTCGCCAGCATCACGGCTTCCTGATGCAACCGCTGCGCATCGAACACATCCGATTGCTCAATCAATCGCGCCACCTGCTCACTCAAGCGCTGGCGGATGGCCTCCACACTGCGGCTCGGATTGGCGCGTGCCGCAGCCGTCAACTCCGCAATGCGCGACAACTGCGCCGTCACAACCGCAGCCAACCGCGCACCTTCATCCCGGCGCGATTGTGCCAGTTCTGCAACTGCCTGTTCAAACGAATTCAAAACCGCAGCATCACGTTGTCTGGTCTCATCTTCCGACAACACCGCTTCATCAGCCTCCAATACACCGCGCAGTGCCAACAAGTTTTCTGCCTGAATAGGGGCTGAACCCATGCGGTCCCGCAACGCTTCTGCCACAGACACCAACTGGTCCAGCAAAGCAGTGTTGATTCTGAGACTGTTCGAAGCGGAAGCTCCTTGCACTGCAAGACCAATCTGCACATTGCCACGTTTCACGTGCTGGGCAGCAAACATGCGGGCCGCACCTTCAACGGCGTCATATCCAGACGGCAAGCGGAAGCGCAAATCCAGCGCCTTGCCATTGACACTCTTGATTTCCCACACCCAGGTCAAATCCCGCCAAGCGCCCGTGCAACGGGCAAAGCCCGTCATACTGGTGAAAGAGTTCTGAGGTTTTGTCATGTCAGCTGGAATCATTCGCGTTGCGCTGGTTTAGCGCCCGAAAGCACACAGCAACAAGAGGCTGCACTCAGGGCTTGGCCACTTTCAAACGTGGTATCGGCACCATCTTGTCGCCCACCTTGACGACTGTACCCGGCTTCAGCACAACAGGTTCCGCCGCAGTTGCCACAGCAACCGGCTTTGGCTTTTTGGGAACCGGCAAGGGTGGCGGTTGCGTTGCCTTGGGTTCGGCGACAACAGGCTGTGCAGCACCTCCACCTTCGACGGGGGCTGGAACAACCTGAACTTTCTCGGCTGTCTTTGCCGCATCGTCGATCAGCTTGTCGGTTGGATCAGGCACAGCAACAGGAGGGGCGACTTCCGGCAGCGGCGTTTGCTCAACTTCGTTTGCGGGCGGTGGGTCGGCTGCCACCACCGGTTCTTCGCCCGGCAGCTGAATGCCGTTCTTCTGCCCTTCGCGCCATCTTTTCACATTGGCATTATGTTCATCCAGCGTGGCGGCAAAGGCATGTCCACCCGTGCCATCGGCCACGAAGTAAATATCTTCGGTCGCTGCGGGAGCGACAACTGCTTCCATAGAGGCACGTCCGGGAACGGCAATCGGTCCTGGCGGAAGACCCTGAATCTGATAGGTGTTGTAGGGTGTTTTTGAGTCAATGTCGGCACGGGTCAATGGCCGTTCAAGTTTTCCAGCCCCACCTGCAATACCGTAAATGATCGTGGGGTCCGATTGCAGCCGCATGCTCTTCTTCAGGCGGTTCAAAAACACCGCTGCTACACGGGGGCGCTCGTCGGGCTTGCCAGTTTCTTTTTCTACGATGGAAGCCAGCGTCACCATCTCTTCCTTGCTTTTCAAAACAGAGTCAGCCGCATGTTTGGCCCAGATTTCATCAACCAGCTTGGCCTGCTCTGCCTGCATATCCTCGGCAAGCTTGGCCCGCGTCATGCCACGACGGAAAACCTGGGTATCGGCAATCACAGCACCTTCGGGCAGTGCCGTGACCGGAGGACCGCTCAACACGTCATTGGCATTCAGGCGCTCGAGCGCCATTTGCGTGGTGAAGCCCTCAGGGATCGTCAACTTGTAGGTCAGAACCTTGCCGGAGGCGATGGCATTCAACACCCCGGCCATGGTCACGCCGGGCTGAAATTCATATTCGCCAGGCTTCAGGGAACCGCCCCGGAATTCGTTGATCAGACTGGCCGCACTCATCACCCGTGAGTCGGAAATGACGCCTTCGTTCTGCAGCGTGCGGGCGATTTCGGTGCGGCTTTGGCCTTCCGCCAGAATAACGGTCTTGGCGGCTGTCAATGGACCTTCTGTGGTAAACACACTCCAGGCCCAAAACGCCAGAGCACCAATGGCAATGGCAAAAAACATGCCCCAACCCGCAAATGACCCGATCACGCGCGTGAGGGCGGGACCGCGGTTTTTAGGCACCACGGCATCCGGCACTCGGTCAAACTGGTTGTCGTTACTCACGCTTTGGCCCCCCTCAGGGTGAAACCTTACGCCGCAACGCGGCGCATAATCAATGAGGCGTTGGTACCACCAAAACCAAAAGAATTCGACAGAACTGTGTTGATCTGTTTTTTCTTGGCCACATGCGGCACCAGGTCAATGGCCGTGTCCACCGAAGGATCGTCCAGATTGAGTGTCGGTGGGCAAATATTGTCGCGCATGGCCAGCAGCGAGAACACCGCTTCCACCGCCCCAGCCGCACCCAGCAAATGCCCCACGGCGGATTTTGTCGACGACATCGCCATATTGGCGGCCGCATTACCGGTCAGCCGCTCGATGGCGCGAAGTTCAATCTCATCACCCAGCGGTGTGGATGTGCCATGGGCGTTGATGTAATCGATTTCGCCCGCTGATATGCCGGCCCGCTTCAAGGCCGCCTGCATGCAACGATAGGCACCGTCACCATCTTCCGAAGGTGCTGTGATATGATAGGCATCGCCCGACATGCCATAGCCGATGATCTCGCCATAGATCTTCGCACCGCGCGCCCTGGCGTGTTCCAGTTCCTCAAGCACAAGAATACCCGCACCCTCGCCCATCACAAACCCATCGCGGCCCTTGTCATAGGGGCGCGAGGCTTTTTCTGGCGTGTCATTGTAGGCCGACGACAACGCCTTGCAGGCAATGAAGCCTGCAATGCCAATGCGGCAGATGGCTGATTCGGCCCCGCCCGCCACCATCACATCGGCATCATCCATGGCAATGATACGCGCTGCATCGCCGATGGCGTGGGTGCCCGTGGCACAGGCCGTCACCACAGCATGGTTCGGCCCCTTCAGGCCGAAATTTATGGAAATCAGACCCGACGCCAGATTGATGAGTGACCCTGGAATGAAGAACGGCGACACACGGCGCGGTCCCTTCTCGTTCATCAGCAACGTTGTGTCCTGAATCCCGGTCAAGCCGCCAATGCCCGAGCCCACCAAAACGCCTGAGCGATACTTCTCATCCTCGGTCTTGGCCTCGTAACCCGAATCCTTCATCGCCTGCTTTGCAGCAATCAGCGCAAATTGAATAAAGTCGTCGTAACGGCGCTGGTCTTTGCCGTCGATCCAGTCATTGCGATTGAGTGTGCCATTGCTGCCATCACCCTCTTTCACTTCAAAGGCAATGCGTGTGGGAAGGTCAGAAGCGTCGAAGCGCGTAATCGGGCCCGCACCGGATTCGCCCGCAATCATGCGGCTCCAGGTGGCATCAATACCTGTGCCAAGCGGCGATACGATACCCATTCCAGTAACAACAACACGGCGCATGAACGGCCTCATCCCATCAATTCAGTGAACTGCATTTTTACATGAAAACGCGGGGCCGCGAAGGTTTGAAACCCTGCGTACCCCGCGCCAACTCTTTCAATACGCCCACGACGAAGCAGGCCCACGAAAACACTCAGGCCTGTGCCTTTTCGATGAACTTCACGGCATCGCCCACCGTCTGGATGGTTTCGGCGGCATCATCCGGAATCTCAATTCCAAACTCTTCCTCGAAAGCCATCACGAGTTCAACGGTGTCAAGGCTGTCGGCGCCCAAATCGTCGATGAAGCTCGCTTCTGTCTTCACCTTGTCGCCGTCTACACTCAGGTGCTCGACAACGATCTTCTTCACGCGCTCAGCGATATCGCTCATGTGTTTGTCCTTAAAAACTTTGCTATGACGCCCTGCTAGGCCGACACGGATATTCCTCCCGCTGACCCCCTCAAGCTGGCTGCTTCCTAGCACAAATCATGGCCGCGTCAAAAGGGGCAAAGTGAGTGGTGGAAATTCAGGTTGTGGAGAGGCAGCAGTCACTGCAAGAAGGGACCTCCTCCCCACCAGCACTGCATCCCATGTCCCCCACCTACAAAATCCTCCACAACGTTTTCGGCTATGAAAGTTTCCGTCCGGGACAGGAGGAAATCGTCGACGCCATGCTGGCGGGCAAGCATGTTCTCGCCGTCATGCCCACAGGAGCGGGCAAATCGCTTTGTTATCAAGTCCCAGCCCTCGCAAGAGGCGGCCTTGCGATTGTTGTCTCGCCATTGGTGGCTCTCATGCAAGACCAGGTTGCCGCCCTGAAACTCGCAGGTGTCGCCGCCGAAACCATCAACTCCGCTGCCGACCGTGAGACCAACGTCGACATCTGGAAACGTGTGGCATCTGGCGAAACCCGCATTCTCTATCTCGCCCCTGAACGCCTGATGACCGAGCGCATGATCTCCGCCCTGCAACGCCTCGACGTCACCCTGATTGCCGTCGATGAAGTGCACTGCATGTCACAATGGGGCGCTTCCTTCCGCCCGGAATACGACGCGCTGCAATCCCTGCGCTCTGCCTTCCCCAACACCCCCATTGGTGCCTTCACGGCCACCGCAGATGAAGTCACCCGCAAGGACATCACCGCGAAACTATTCGGCGGCCGCGTGCAAGAATTCGTCGCGGGCTTTGACCGCCCCAACATTCGCCTCACAGTCAAACCCAAGAACAACACATCAAAGCAACTGCTCGAATTCCTGGAAGACCGCAAAGGCGAAAGCGGCATTGTCTATTGCCTCTCCCGCCGCAGCGTCGATGAAACAGCAGACATGCTGCAAGGAAAAGGCTACGCTGCCGTCGCCTATCACGCGGGCCTGCCCCCCGCGATACGTTCAGATGCGCAAGACCGGTTCATGACGGAAAAAGGCATCATCGTTGTCGCCACCATCGCCTTCGGCATGGGCATCGACAAGGCCGATGTGCGCTATGTATTCCACGCCGATCTACCGGGTACGCTGGACGCCTATTATCAGGAAATCGGCCGCGCCGGGCGTGACGGTCTCGAAGCCGACGCCCACATGCTCTTCGGCCTGCAAGACATCATCATGCGCCGCAAATTCATCGACCAGGAAGGCGGTGGCCCTGAACGCACGAAACGCGAACACAAGCGGATGGACGCCCTCGTCTCCTATTGCGAAGCACCCGACTGCCGCCG
>CAXTKL010000011.1:0-41779 GCA_964244825.1 uncultured Aestuariivirga sp. | reverse complement strand
GCCAGCAATGAAGACAAGTTCGCGACATTGTCCCCTCCTTTTGGAACCATCGGGACCCATTTAGAACATAACAGGAACAATGTCAAGAACTATTTTCCTCGAGACCCTTATTTTTCTTATGGCCAGAGCGCATCTGCCGATTTGAAGCCGGGCGCATCCGTCACAGTCTCACCACCGTGCAATCCCTCCGAATTGCGTCAGCACCCATCTTTCACGTAGTCTGAATCCACAAACCCAACATCACCCGCAGCCTCAATCTTGAACCATGGCTGCTGGCTGACTGGATTTGTCGTCGCTTCGAGAACACGTATCGCAGTTCCGTTGTCCAGGCGGGACACCACATCAAACATATCCTTGTTCGGCCCCAGCCGCATGTTCGTAAAGTCTGAATCAGGATTGCAGATGACTCGGGACACAGCCGTTTTGGGTATGAACGCTGCGGGCGATACATTGCACGATGTGCTCACCAGTTCATTGTCAACAAATCCCGTAATGCCCTGAACACTGACCTTGAAGTAGAGTTGACCCGACGCGGGGTTATGTTCTTCTCCAACGATGTTCAAAGGCTCATTGTTGAAAACCTTCCGCAAAATATCGCTGGCAAGCGGATTGGGTGCCGAACGAACATTGGCACTGTCACCGCCTGGCTTGCGGTTGCAGACCACAGCTGCGCGGGACTGGACAGGACGCGCCACAACAGCTGGTGGTGGCTTGACCGGCGCAAGTGCGACCAGGCAAATGGGCGACAAAAGTTCATTGTCGACGAATCCGGTTCTTCCACCAAATGCAATTTTTTTCCAGACATGGTTGGTGTCCGGATTTTTCGCTTCGCCGACAATCTTGACTGGTGTTTCATTGGGCAAGGCAATGACCAGTACTTCCTTGCCGTTCGGACCTTCACGCACATTGGCAAATTTGGTATTCTCGCGCGTGTTGCAAATGACAGCATCTGTGGCTGCCGGAAGTGTGTTGTCGACCTGCAGATCGGGTCTGTCTTCAGGGTCTGGCGCAATCACGGTTCCAGGTTCAAGCAACGCATTATTCCCCTGCTGCAATTTTCCAAGTGTAGCCTTCAGATCGCGGAGCAATGTTTGCGGAGGCACCAGTGCCGTGCCAATATTCTCCCGTTGACAACCCACAAATTCAGGGATCTGCGCCAAATCGTTGGAATAGTGAAAAATGCTGTCGAGGTCATAGAAGCCCTGGCACACACCATCGACGGCCATCTTGCACACGGCAACATCGCCAGATTTTTGTCGTGTCGCCGGGATCAAGGCAAAGCCACCGGATTTTCCTTCCGGCATGGTAATCTTGTATTTCTTGCTGATCTGCGCAAAAATGTTGTGGTCCAATGCGGACGTTTTGCTCGGGAGTTCGTTTTGCGCATAACGAAATCCGTTGATGCAACCATCAACGGCCATGGCCTGCGTAACCTTGATGACTTCAGAATCAAGTTCGGGCACGCGAATGTTCAGCAGTTCGATCGCCTCCATGGAAGTTGCATCATATAACGTATGCTGATTGTCGTTGATCAGCAGCGATTGCAGCATTGACTCTGGAACGCCAATGCTGATGAGATGCTTGTTGAGGGACTTCAATTCCTCCGTCATTCTCTGGGTCAGGTCCCCGATTTCGACGGTCACCGTTGATTTGCCTTTCACACTGTCAATATAGGGTGCGTGAAATCCCAGTTGTGCGCCCACTTCCAATGTCCGGTCAGGATCGGACTCGGCCTCGCCTGCGTTTTGAGATCCACCCAGGAAAACCAGGGCGCAGGCACTTTGGCAAACATTTCCGGCCTTGACGATGGTACCCACGGAATGCCCGCCCAGGCGCTTGGACATTTTCAGCCCTTCCTGGAAGTTGCCGCCATTGCTGTTGAGCGAGAGCTTGATGTTCGGGAGCCCCGCAGCTTCGGCTTTTTCAATAGCATCCAGAAGCGTGTTGGCGTCACCTGCAACAATTTCGCCGGAAAGCGTAATCGTTGTGCCTTCGACCTTGATGTCAGCGGCCTGTGCCTGGCAGAACAGCAAACTACACAGGCTGAAGGCGATGAACTTGACGACCGTTAAAACAGCTTTTCGCATGGCTCCGTCCCGTCGAAAAAAACCTTACATTATTGCCCCAGATTGACGATTTGCACGCGCCTGTTTTCGGCAGCTTCCGGGTCAGTCTGATTTTTCAACCGGCTTTCCCCGAAACCAACCGCTTCCAGGCGACCGCTGATTTCCGGCTTCACCGCACTCAGGAACTGTTTTACTGCGGCTGCCCGGCGCTGGCTCAAAACCAGATTGTGTTCTTCCGTGCCACGCGCATCCGTATGCCCGGCAATCAGTACGCGTTGCGTGCCCATGCGCGGGTCAGCAATCGCCTGTCCCAGATTCATCAGCAAAGGAAATGATGCCGTGTCAATAGCGTCCGAGTTGCGCGCGAACTGCACGGTGAGATCAAGTTGGGCCAGGCCTTCCAACGTCTTTTGCGAGGGTGCTTCAGTTTGCACTGTGGCAGCGGGTGGTGCGTCTGGCTTTGACTGGGCGGTGGCTGGATCTTCTTGTGTTGGGCGCTCAACAACAACGAATTTGTTGTTCAATCCCTTTAAAATATCTTCAGCTGACATGACCTCGTCTGCCCATGCAGCGGGCAACCCGATGACAAAGCCGAACAAAACTGAACACATGGCAAACGGCAAGGTTTTCATGGCAATAAACCCCACAAATCAAGCCCCGTTAACCCTATGTTAACCATTGGCAAATGTTGGAGTCAATTGGAATGTGCCGCTTTTGTCTGATCCCGGCAGGATTTAAGGGGCTTGTTACCCGGTGATCGCGATCAGTTTTCGCTGGGTATCCGTCTTCACTGCGGGTGACGCGATGGCTTCGCCCCGTGGACCACTCAGCACGCGCGCGGCCGGGAAATAGCAGACGATGTCGGTGCCTTTGCCGGGCTCTGACACGATGTCCAACGTACCGCCATGTACTTCGAGCAGCCCCTTGACGATGGGCAGACCGAGGCCAGCTCCTTCAATGGCCTGTTTCGTTGCGTGGGCACCGCGCGAAAAGGCGTGCAGCAGTTGTTGCTGTTCGGCTTTTGGAATGCCGGGGCCATTGTCGGACACGGTAATGGCCATGCGGCCATCCGGCATGACGCGGGCGGTGATGGCCACCTTGCCATGGTTCGGCGTGTATTTGACGGCATTGGTCATCAGGTTGATGGTAATCTGGTTGAGGGCCCGATAGTCGCACAGCAGTTTCGGCAGGTTGGCCGGCGTATCCACGGTGATGGCGATGGTCTTTTCCGTGGCCCGGGCCACCAGCATGTTCTTGGCGTGGTCCATACAGTCGCGGACGTGGGTTGGTTCTTCGAGGATGTCGCGGCGTCCGGCTTCGATGCGCGAGAGGTCGAGAATGTCGTTGATCAGCGTCAACAGGTAACGCCCGGAGTCATGGATGTCGCCCGCATAGTCCTTGTAGGCACTGTTCTGCATGGGGCCAAACATTTCATTTTCCAGCACTTCTGAAAAACCGAGAATGGCGTTGAGCGGTGTGCGCAGTTCATGGCTCATGTTGGCGAGGAAAGCGGATTTGGCGCGGTTGGCATCTTCGGCCATGCGGCGCTGCTCTTCGGCCCGTTGTTTTTCCTGGCGCAGCTCTTCGATCAGTCCATCTTTCTCCGTGCGGAACATCAAACGGTCGCGTGCTGTATCCTGCAACTGCCGTGATACAAACAGGAAGAACACCTCCAGCATGATGATGAGACCGGCCATCGAATAATAGATCATGTTCTGTTCGGACACACAGCGGATGGCCATGCCGACGGCAATGACGCCTGTGCCGGCGATCAGTACCGGCATGAAATTGGCCACCACCAGTAGCCGCACGACGCTGACCGCCATGATGGAAGCAATCAGGAAGGCACGCTGGGTTTCGCCGGCGTCCGGCCAGAACAGGAACAGCGGAAGGATCCAGAACATGCCTTGAAAAAACTCGGATGCAGAAATCATCCCCACCCAGTCGCTTTGTTCCGAAGCTGTGCGCGGTTGCAGGAAATAGCGGTTGCACAGGAACAGTTGCACGGAATGGCAGCCGAGCGTTCCCACCAGCCATGTCATCACCGTCGCCGTTGGCACCCAAGCCAGCGCCGTGAGGCCGAGCAACATGGTGAGTATGGGCATGATGGGCGCAAGATTGAGTTGGTTGCGCAGAAACAGTTCCAGAAATTCGCCATGCCAGGCGGCTGGTTCACTGGCGGCCTGGGGCAGGCGGCGCGTCAACGGCAGGAACGGCACAGCATCCATCAGATGGAAATTATGCCGCTGCAACGTGTCCGGTGTCAGATGTGTATCTGTCATATCCCAATTCCCAATTCGAAGCCGTGGTCATAACGGATAATGCCTAAGAACCGTTTCAGCCACAGGGTAAAAATTGAGGCAACTTGTGGGCAGCGCAGCCCATGTCTATATGCGGCGTAAACCAGGGGTAAACCATGACCAGCCTTTCCGCCGACCGCATTCGCGATGAACTGAAACGCATCGCCGCCCCTGATGGCCGAGGCAATATCGTGACGGCGGGCCTGGTCTCCGATATTGCCATCACGGGTGGCGAAGTCATGTTCGCGCTCAACGCCACACCCCAGCACATGAAATCCATGGAGCAGTTGCGCCTGGTGGTGGAAAAGGCCGTGAGTGCCATCCCAGGTGTTACAAAAGTGCTTGTGGTGCTGACCGCAGAGAAATCACAAAGCGCTCCTTCTGCACCCGCAAGGGCAGGGGCCGTTGCTGGCGTCAAACACATCATTGCCGTGGCGTCCGGCAAGGGTGGTGTGGGAAAATCCACAACCGCCATCAACGTGGCGCTGGGGCTGGCCACACTGGGTCTGAAGGTGGCCGTGCTGGACGCCGATATCTACGGCCCTTCGATGCCAAAACTCTTCGGCCTCAGTGGCAAGCCGCTGGCGTCGGACAGGGACGGAAAGCGCATGAAGCCCATGGCCCGCTATGGCCTTGAGGTGGCATCCATCGGCTTTCTGGTGGAAGAAGACACGCCCATGATCTGGCGCGGACCCATGGTCATGTCGGCCTTGACGCAGTTGTTGCGCGAGGTGGAGTGGGCAGACAATACGGATGTGATGGTGGTGGACATGCCGCCCGGCACAGGTGACGCGCAACTGACGCTGGCCCAGAACACGCCGCTCTCCGGGGCCGTCATCGTTTCAACGCCGCAAGACCTGGCCCTGATCGATGCCAGGAAGGGCCTCAACATGTTCAAGAAGGTCTCGGTACCCTTGCTCGGCATTGTCGAGAACATGAGTTATTTCACCTGCACCAAGTGCGGGGAGCGTCATGACATTTTTGGTCATGGCGGTGCGCGGAAAGAAGCCGAACGCCTCGGCGTACCGTTTCTGGGTGAGGTGCCGCTGGACATGGAAGTGCGCCTGCGCTCTGACCGGGGAGAGCCGATTGTGGCCAGCTTGCCCCAGTCGCAACATGCTGCCATCTACCGCGACATTGCCCGGCAAATCTGGGCCATGCTGGAGCACGGCACCCTGAGCCGCCCCGCCCCCCGCATCGTTAATGACGGGTAAATGGTTTTGCGAACGTTAAGAATGTGTTAGCCTAGTTTCCATTAAACCCGGGTTGAATCGGAGGGGTACCCATGTCGAAACTGATGTCTGTCCTTGGCATTATCCTGTTGGCCATTGGCGCAGCACTGGCGCTTGTCGGGTTCATCAACCCCGCCCAGATGCAAATTCATGGCCTGACCCTCGATACTGCGGCGATTTTACTGACAGGTGGTGTGCTCGCGATTGGTCTCGGTGGCGTCATTGCCGCACTGTCAGGTTATGCTCCAGCCGCTACAGTGGTACCCGCTGCCGAAGTTGTAGAAGAGCCGGCTCCGGTGATTGAACGTCCGGTGTTCAAAGCCGAAGCCCCGGCAGCCCCGGTTGTCGAAGGGCCTGCTCCAGCAGCAGAATCACCCGCCCGCATTCGCTTTCCCGGCTTTGGCAAACGCACGGCCGAAGTCGCCGCAACAGCAGCGGCTGTCACCGCTGTGGCAACACAACCCGCAGCAGCCATTCCCGCCAAGAGTGCCGTTGACGATACCATTGCCGCCCTGGATCAAGCCAAGGCCGATATCGCCAACGCCATCGGCGGCATGTCGAATGTGACGGAACCACCCGCCGACGACGAAGTCACCGACGAAGAATCCGCCGCCGAGGATGACGACGAACCCGGCGATGGCGAACTCTATGTCATTGAAGAACGCGAAATCCGCGGCCGCCCTGCGCGGATCCTGTCAGACCAGACGGTGGAAGCCGAAACCGACGAAGGCTGGATGCGGTTTGAAAATCTTGAACATCTGAATGAATATCTGGACTCAATGGGCGAACCGGCCTGACGAAGGGACCTCATCCGTCGCTTCGCGCCGCCTTCCCCATCGCATCCATGATCCTGATCCATGACCTGATGCCACGTGAGAAGCTCGACACGTTGTATTTCTCGTTCGGACTGTGAATGGCGTCATCGTTGAGGCCAAAGCCCACCAGCACCGAATCCATTTTCAGCACATCCTTGAAATAGCGCACAATCGGAATCGAGCCGCCAGAGCCCATCAGCACGGTTTCGCGCTTCCATTCTTCTTTCAGGGCTTGCGATGCCTTGACAATGTAGGGATTGCTTTCGGCAATTTCAGAGGCCGGACTGCCGCCGCCCTTGCCCGAGAAGCTGATCTTGGCATCGCCGATCATGTTTTTCTTCGCAAAGGCCTGAAAGGCTTTCAGCACCTTCTCAGGCCTCTGCTTTCCAACCAGCCGGAATGTGAATTTTGCATGGGCTTCTGACGGGATCACGGTTTTGGTGCCAGCGCCCATATATCCACCCCACATGCCATTTACCTCGGCTGTGGGCCTGGCCCAGATCTGTTCGAGCACGGTTTTGCCTTTTTCACCCGCTGCTGATTTCAAACCCACTTCACCGAGAAATTTCTTTTCCGAAAATTTAAGGCCACGCCATTGCTTCTTGGTGGCCGTCGGTAAATCCGATACGCCTTCATAAAAACCAGGAATGGTAATTTTGCCGTTCTTGTCGTGAATGAGTGAAATCAAACGCGTCAGCGCCCGGATCGGGTTCATGGCTGGTCCGCCATAAAGCCCTGAATGCAGATCAAGCGCGGGGCCTTTCACAGTCACTTCCTCATGCACGAGCCCGCGCAGCCGTGTGGTGATCGCTGGCGTCTTCGCGTCCCACATGTTCGAATCGCAAATGAAAGCCACATCGCATTTCAACTCTTCTGCATTGGCTTTCAGGAAGGGTACCAGCGAAGGTGAACCCGACTCTTCCTCGCCCTCAATCAGAAACGTCGCCTTGATCGGCAACTGACCGTGCACGCGAATATAGCTTCGCGCCGCTTCAACAAAAGTCATGAGTTGGCCTTTGTCATCTGCCGTGCCACGCCCGTACATGCGCTCCACGCCGTCCTTGTCTTTCTTGCGAACCGGTTCGAACGGCGGTGACGTCCAGAGATCAAGTGGATCAGCAGGCTGCACATCATAATGGCCATAAAACAACGCGTGAGGCGTCTTCGCCGTGGCACCGGGTGGTGAATAGTGTCCCACCACCATCGGGCAGCCCGGCGTTTCGCGCACGGACGCATCGCAGCCCAGCGATTTCAGCTCAGCGCAAATCCAGTTCGCTGCGGTGATGATATGCGGTTTGTATGCAGGGTCGGCTGACAGCGAAGGAATGCGCAGGAAGTCGAAGAGACGCTCAATGTTCGTGTCAAGATTTGCATCTGCGTCGGCAAGGACAGGAGTGATATTCATGGTGTTTCCTTTTCATGTGTCGCTTCGAAGGGTTTCCCTCTCCGTCACGCTTCGCGTGCCACCTCTCCCGCGAGCGGGCGAGGAAAAACGTCTTCTCCTCGCCCGCTTGCGGGAGAGGTGGATCGCGGCGTCAGCCGCGAGACGGAGAGGGACCTTCCCTCGCAACCTCCCCAATGAACCGCGCAAAACTGCGCATTCCCCGGTGGTAGGCTTCAATATCATACTTCTCATTCGGACTGTGCAACGCGTCGCCTTCGCGCACCCAGCCCATCATGATGCTGTCCAGTCCAAGATGTTTCTTGAAACTTTCAACCACGGGGATTGACCCACCTTCACCGGACATGATGGCGGACTTGCCCCATTCGGCTTTCAATGCCCGCTGGGCGGCGGCAATCCAGGGGCTGTGATCGGCCACGGAGACGGCGGCTGCGGCTTCGGTCTTGTCCGCGAATTTGACTTTGAAACCAACCGGCAACGTTTTCCGCACGAAGGCGCGGAACGCCTTCTGCACCTGCTTTGGATTCTGGCCCGCAACCAGACGGAAGGTCAGTTTGGCACTGGCCTTGGACGGGATGACTGTTTTGCCACCTGGCCCGGTATAGCCCCCCCAGATTCCGTTGATCTCGGCCGTGGGCCTGAGCCACATTTGCTCCAGTGCCGTAAAGCCCTGTTCGCCCGCTGGTGTTTTCAAGCCCACGGGTCTGAGAAATGCCCTTGTGTTGAACGGAATTTTCGCCATTTGGGCGCGCTGGGCCTGCGTTGGCTTTTTCACGCCGGTATAAAAGCCGGGGACCGTGATGTGGCCCCTGGCGTCAAACATGCGGCCCAATATGCCGGAGAGGACACGCAGCGGATTCAGGGCCGCACCGCCATAATAGCCCGAATGCAAATCCAGACGCGGGCCCGTGATTTCCACTTCGTCGGATACACAGCCACGCAACGACGTGACGATGGACGGTCGGTCATCTTCCCACATGCCAGTATCGCAGATCACAACCACATCGGCTTCCAGCAGTGGCGTGTTGGCGGCCACAAAGCGGTCGATGTGCGTGGCATCACCTTCCTCGTCGCCCTCGATCACGATGGTCAATTGGAAGGGCAGGCTGCCATGGGTTTCCAGCCAGTGCCGCAACGCTTCCGTGAAGGTCATCAATTGGCCCTTGTCGTCGGCCACGCCACGGGCAAAGATACAATCCTTGCCGGATGCAGTTTTGCCCCGCCGTGGCTCAAACGGCGGACTGTGCCACAAGTTCAGAGGATCAGCCGGTTGCACATCATAATGGCCATAGAACAGGATATGCGGAACCGCTGCACCGCTGTTCTGCGGCATATAGTTTGCAATCACGACGGGCTGGCCGGTGGAGGGGTAAGTGCTGGCCGCAAAGCCCATGTCCGTGAAATAGTCCACCATCCACACAGCCGCCTTCCGGCAGTCAGCGTTGTAAGCCGGATCCGTGGCGATGGAGGCAAAGCGCAGCAGTTCACCAAGCCTGCTAAGGCTGTTTTCAAGATCCGCATCAATGGCGGAAAGAACAGGGTTAACGTCGTCGGTCACGCTTGCGAATCCTTGCAGTTGGCGCAAAGCCTAAACCATGGCTGTCACTTATGGAAGAAAAGGGACTTCTCCCGCCCTTCGGGCACCCTCCCCAATGGGGAGGGACTCGTGGCGAAGGCCTCCCTCGATGATCATCACGGGAGGAGGTTGCAACCAGTCCCTCCCCTCTGGGGAGGGTGCCCGAAGGGCGGGAGAGGTCCTTTGCTTGCCACAAACGAGTCTGAACTGATTGGGCAGAGTGCATGACGACCGACGTGCAAACACAGTTCAACCTGGCGCGGGACAGCCTGCTCGCCCATGAACCACGGGCCGGGTTGCAACGCTTCCGCAGGCGTGGCTACCAGCGTTACCGCCGCGTGCTCGACAATATGGATCTGGCCCTGCTGTGGAAACGTCGCTGGTTCATTATCACCATGATCCTGGGCTTCGTGTTCATCAACGCTCCAACGCCTTCGGGTTTGACACATCCCGGCCAGATTGTGCTGGTCATGTCGATGATGGCCACCATTCTGTTCATCAGTGAAGCCGTGCCTTTGCCCACGGTGCCACTGCTCATTATTGTGGGCGAAGTGGTGCTGCTCAAACTGGACCCTACGGAAGTGGCCCGCAGTCTGATGACGGATTCGGTGCTGTTCATCCTGGGTTCGCTGATGCTGGCCGTGGCCGTGGTCAAGCAGCGGCTCGACAAGCGCATCGCCTGGTGGATTGTGCGCACCACGGGCACCAACGTGTACTGGATCAGCTTCGGCATCACCATGGTCTGTGGCTTGCTGGCGGCTTTCATTGGTGAACACACGGTGGCGGCCATGATGCTGCCCGTGGGCGTGACTCTGATCACGCTGACGTCGAACGATCCGAAGAAGGTGCACAACCTTGCGGCCGTCATCCTGTTTTCGATTTCCTATGGCTGCTCCATTGCCGGTGTGGCCACGCCGTCGGGCGGTGCGCGCAACGCCATCATGATTTCCTATTGGAAGGACTTTTTCTACGACCCTGCAAATCCTGCCACGCAACGCTTCCTCGTCGATTACATAGACTGGGCGAAATATGCCTTCCCAATGTTTCTGGCGCGCCTGCCTATTGTTGCGGCCCTTCTGGTGTTCACGTTCAAGCCCGAGACCACCGACATGTCCCGTGCCATCAGCCGTCTGCGTACGCAAGTGTCCCTACAAGGCCCCATGCGGATTTCGGAATGGATGACCATCGCAATTTTTCTGGCCACGATTTTCTGCTGGATCACGCTGTCGTCAACCCTGGGTCTCGGCGTCATTGCCATCGGCGGCACGGCAGCGTTTCTGGTGGCGGGGCTGGTGCGCTGGGAAGACATCAATGGCGGCGTCAACTGGGGCGTGGTACTGCTCTACGCGGCGGCGATTTCCCTCGGCATTGAAATGAAGTCGACAGGTGCCGCCCAATGGGTGGCCTCCAGTGTTCTCGCAGGCATGCAGTCCATTGGCGCAGGCAGCGGCCTTGGCTTTGACGCTGGGCTGGCACTTCTCACCATAGCCGTGTCCAACACCATGTCCGCAGGTGCTGCCGTAGCAGTGCTGGCCCCGGTGGTGTTGAAAACTGCCGTCGTGGCCGGTGAGGACCCGTTGCGGGTGGGCTTCATCACCGCCATGTCGTCCGCCTTCGGTTATCTCACACCCGCAGCCCAACCGGCCTTCACCATCATTTTTGCATCGGGCTATCTCCGCAGTTCGGACTTCTTCAAGATCGGCATTCGCATGATGGTGCTGTCCTTCATCGTCTTGCTGCTCACAGCAGGCCTGTACTGGCCGCTGCTTGCGCCGTGAGGGCAGGAGAGTATGTTGGGAGACTTAAAGAGACCTCATCAGCCCTTCGGGCAGCTTCTCCAGGGGAGAAGCGACAAGGTTTGCGGCCTCCCTCAATGCTCAGGCCTTGAGGGAAATCCAACTGGCAGTCGCTTCTCCTCTGGAGAAGCTGCCCGAAGGGCTGATGAGGTCTCTTTGGTGCGCTACCATGCTTGACATCTTCAAACGCTCCACGCTCAGTGACCGCCAGGAAGCGGCGGTGCGCAAGACCTTGCAGCATTTGCGCAAGGAACGCCGCAGTCGTTTCCGCATTCTCGCCTGCATCGACGGCAGTGACGAAAGTGATCTCTGCGTGCGCTTTGCCGCACTTTTTGCCAGATCACAGAACTGCGACATTATCAATGTCTTCGTGCGCCCGATTGACCAGGGCCTGCACTCCGGTGGCCTGCAGGTGCGCCTGGCCCGGCAGAACATGATGGAGGCGGGCTTTGAATTGCCAGGGGTGAAATATCTCAAACGCTCCCTGGAGGTGTTGAAGGAAGAGGGCATCGACGCGGAAAGCTGGAGTGCCAGCGGCACCCATGAAAGCGCCTGGGGCGATGCGGCGGGCGACACCAAGGTTGAGTATAAGGAACCCGGTGGCCGCAACATCGTGTTGAAACTGAAAACCGCACCGGATGTGGCGGGCGGCATTCTCGATCAATATGAGCTTGGTCCCTATAACCTCATGATCCTCGGCGAGCCCAGCCATTGGCGCAACGAGTTCAGGGCCTTTTTTGGCACTGGCATTGTGCAGAACGTCGCCACCATGGCACCGTGTTCCGTGCTGGTCACGCGCAACAGCCTCGACCGCAAGGGCTTCTTCATTTGCACCGATGGAACCTCGCGCGCCATGCAGGCGGTGCGCCGCTCCGCCGTGCTGGCCCATATGACAGGCGAACCCATCACGCTGTTTTCCGTCGCCCCCACGCCTGAAACACGCCCCGCAGCCGAGGAGGCGGTGGCCAATGCCAAGGCGCTGCTCAAGGCCATGAAAATCGAGGTGGCTGAAACCCGAACCGCCGTCGGTGATCCGCTTCAGGAAATTGTCGAGTCAGGGTCGCTTTACCGCCTCATTGCCGTCACAGATGAAGGGCGTAGTCGCATGCAACGACTCTTCAAAGGCTCGCTGGCCTCGGATGTTGTTCGTCATGCACGCACCAGTGTGCTAGACGTCAGGTAGTGAATCGCTGACCGGGGATGGTGATGGCGGATTATACATTGTTGTGTTTTGGCGAGTCTGGCAACGCCTACAAAGTGGCCTTCATGCTGCAAGCCGCCGAGCTCAGTTGGAAGCCCCAATGGGTGGACTTCTTCCATGGCGAAACCCGCACCGACGGGTTCAGGCAAAGCTTCAACGAGATGGGCGAAGCGCCTGTTTTGATTCACGGAACCCGAAAACTCAGCCAATCCGGTGTGATCCTTGACTACCTCGCCGAAGTCAGCCGCAAGTATGGCCCCAAAAGCGATGATGAGCGCCGCGAAATCCTGCGCTGGATGTTGTTTGATAACCACAAGCTGACCAGCCCGATTGCAACACTGCGCTACATGATCAGTCTTGCGAAGACGGGTGAAACGCCCGTCACCGAATGGCTGCGGGCCCGGGCGCTGGGAGCGCTCAAGGTCTTGGATGGCCACTTGACGCAACACGCCTACGTCATCGGCAAACGCCCGACCATCGCTGATTTTTCGCTCTGCGGGTATCTGTACTACGGCGAAGAACTGCCCTTCGACCTGGGGCAATTTGCGCATGTGCAAAACTGGCTCGACCGGTTGCGCGATATCAAGGGCTGGAAACACCCGTATGATTTGATGCCGAGGAAGGCGTGAAGTCGCTTCCTTCCTTCCCTAAATCGCAATCCGGCTTCCCAGTTCCACCACCCTGTCCGGCGGCAATTGGAAATAGCGGCTGGCGTCATCGCTATTGCGGGCTAGGAAGATAAAGATCGCATCCTGCCACAGCGGCATGCCGATCTGCTTTGACGCTTGCAGGTTTCGCCGCGACAGGAAGTAACTGGTATTCATGACACCGGCTGTGCTGCCCGGCCACTCGGAGCCAGCAAGTGCCTTTGGCACATCGGGCGTTTCGAGATAGCCAAAATGCAGCGTCAGAGCCGAGAACTCTGGCGATAGCACCTTCATGGTCATCCGCTCTGCCGCATCAACATAGGGCTGGCCTTCGGTCTGCACGGAGAGGATGACATTGTGCTTGTGCAGTCCCTTGAAGTGCTTGAGGCTGTGCAGCAGGGCGGTGGGGGCGGCATCGGGGGTCTGTGTCAGAAACACAGCTGTTCCGTCAATGCGGTGCACACTGCTCTTGCCAAGGCTGGTGACCACGGTGTTGATGGGGGCATCCATGGTCTGCGTGGCCTTGGTGATTTGCCTCGTGCCCGTGCGCCAGGTCCACATCAGCAGCATGATGAAACCACCCAGCGCCAGCGGCATCCAGCCGCCCTGAACGATTTTCAAGGCATTGGCACCAAAGAACACCAGATCAATCGCCAGCAGTGGCAGCATCAATGCCATCGTGGCATGGATCGACCATTTCCAGCGGTTGCGGATAACGAACATGGCCAGTATGGCGGTGACAACCATGGTGCCGGTGACGGCGATGCCATAGGCGGTGGCCAGGTTTGAAGATGTGCGGAACGCAAACACCAGCACAATCACGCCCAGCAAAATGAACCAGTTCACCTGCGGCAGATAGATTTGCCCGGCATTTGACTCAGACGTGAAGGCAATCCGCATGCGGGGCAACAAGCCAAGCTGCACGGCCTGCCGCGTCATTGAAAACGCACCCGTGATCACAGCCTGGCTGGCGATGATGGTGGCAGCACCCGCCAGCAGCACCATGGGCAGCAAAGCCCAGCTTGGCATCATCAGGAAGAACGGGTTTTCCAGCGTTTCCGGATGGGTCAAAACGAGTGCACCCTGGCCCAGATAATTCAGCAGCAGACATGGCAACACCACATAAAGCCAGGCCGCGCGAATGGGCTTGATGCCGAAATGGCCAAGGTCGGCATAGAGGGCCTCTGCGCCTGTGACCGCGAGAAACACAGCGCCAAGAGTCACAAGGCCGACCACACCGTGATGCGACATGAAGGTGATCGCGTAAATGGGATTGAAGGAATAAAGCACATTCAAATTAGCCAGAATATTGACAATGCCAGACACGGCAAGCGCTGCAAACCATACCAGCGTGATGGGGCCAAACAGTGTGGCCACCGACGCCGTGCCCCGGGATTGCACGGCGAACAGGCCAATGATGATGGCCAGTGAAATCCAGATCACATAGGGCTCAAATGCGGGCGTGACAATTTTCAGGCCTTCAACGGCAGACAGCACAGAAATGGCAGGCGTGATGATGGCATCGCCATAAAACAGTGCCGCGCCGATCATGCCAAGAACGGGAATGATGGTGAAATACCGGCCGCGCCCGCGTTGCGCCAGCGCCATCAGGGACAGCGTTCCACCTTCGCCCTTGTTGTCGGCCTGCAGCAAGACGACCACATATTTGAGCGTGACCACCAGCAGCAACGCCCAGATGATGAGCGAGAGAATGCCCAGCACGAGTGGTTCTGTGACCTTGCCATCCTGGGCCAGGGCGGCGTTCACGGCCTCTCTCAGCGCATAAAGGGGACTGGTACCGATGTCGCCATAGACAACGCCAATGGCACCCAGTGCCAGAACCCAGAACGATGACGATGTGGCCCCGTGACCCTGAAGGCCCCGATCATCAGGTAACTCCGCGTTTTGAACGGATTCAGTCATTGGATGTCTCCTTTATTGCTGCAACGCAGCAAGGCTGCGGGGTATGCACTTCTGTAACAGCAATGAGAAATGCAATCCAAGCGGGTCAGCCGGGCAATCAGGGAAAGCAACGCACCCCTGACATTCATATGAAGATTGCGTTATGCAAACAAGATCAAACAGTTACAACGAAAGCATAAAGTGTGCCACGCCGTTTCGGGCTTATGGTATGGTAGAAACGACAGTCATGCAGGTAAAAACCAGACCACTTCAAACCGCCTCCACCGTCGACCTCGGTATTGACCGGGATGACGCAGAACCCATTCAGCAGCAAATTGCCCGGCAAATCCGCGAACTGGTACTGGGCGGACGCTTGAAGCCAAAAGCCAAACTGCCGTCATCCCGCGCCCTGGCCGAACAATTGTGTGTCGCGCGGGCCACGGTTGTTGAAGCCTTCGAGCAGCTGGCGGGGGAAGGCTACATCGAAACGCGCATGGGGTCGGGCACAACAGTTGCCGCTGAACTGCCGGAAAGTCTTTTGGCCATCGGTCGCAAGCCCGTAAAATCCGCGCCGCAAAAACGCCATGCCAGGCAAGCCGCGAGACCATTTCGCTCCGGCCTCGTCGATTGGGAAAGCTTCCCCCATGATGAATGGGGCCGTATCCTCGGGCGCTATTGGCGCAACCCACCCATTGCGCTGCTCGAACACACCGATGCCTTCGGCTGGATGCCGCTCCGCGCCGCCATCGCAGCGCATCTGTTTGAATGGCGTGGCCTCGAATGTGACCCAGTACAGGTCATCATCACGGCGGGCGGCAGTGATGCCTTTGATCTCATTCGCCGCACTGTCGCGGAAACAGGCGATCAGATGTGGCTGGAAGAACCGGGCTATGCCACGGCGCGGCGCGTGTTTTCCATCGGCGGACTGGATGTCGTTCCGGTGCCTGTGGACGAGGAAGGTTTGCGCGTCAGCGAAGCCCGCAAGCTCGCACCCCATGCCAGGCTCGCCTTCGTCACCCCGGCACGGCAATATCCCACCGGGGTCACCATGCCTTTGCAGCGCCGTCTTGAATTGCTTGAATGGGCCAAGCACAGCAACGCCATCATCGTCGAAGATGACTATGACAGCGAGTATCGCTATGTGGGCCGTCCACTGCCCGCCATGATGAGTTTGGACCGCGCCCAGCGCGTGATTTACTCCGGCACCTTTTCGAAAGTGTTTTCTCCGATCATACGATTGGGTTTCATCGTGGTGCCCATGCGCCTGGTCGAAACCTTTCAATTCGAACGTAGCACCTATGGTCATCCACCGTCACTGCTGGTGCAACCTGCTCTGGCGCAATTCATGGAGCAGGGACAATTTGCAGTCCACATCCGCCGCATGCGCAGGCTTTACGCCACCCGTCGGCAGGCCCTGCTCGATGTGCTTCAACCCCATCACAGCAAACTTTTTGACGTCGACGCCCCACCTTCCGGCCTCACCATCATGTTACGCTTGCGTGACTCTGCGGATGATACGGAAATCGTTGCGCAATTGGCAAACGAAGGGATAGAGGTGCAAGCACTCTCGGGCTATTATGCGGGGCACAAAAAGCGTTGCGGCGTGTTGCTCAGCTTTGCCGGATTTGCCGAGAAAGACCTTGTTGCGGCGGCGAAGAAGTTGGTGGAAGTTTTGGCGGCAGGGTAGCTTTCCCTCTCCGTCACGACTCCAACGCACGCAGTTCCCGTAGCAACTTCTCCCGGATCGCCCGCGCATAGTCCTGAAAATCTATAGCCCTTACCGCAAAACTATCTGCACCCGTAATCACATGCTGCTGGTAGTATTCATACAATCCCGGCTGTTCGGACTCAATCGCGAGTCCATTCACCGTCACGCCTGCGGCCTTGGCCCTGGCCCGTGCGGTGTTCAGGTCCAAACCACTGTTGTCCTCGCCATCGCCTGACACATCAATCACGCGGCGTTGACCGTCATAAGCATTGCTCTCAATCAGCGCCACATTGTCCTGTATCGCCGTCGCAATTGACGTCGTTGTGGCGTAGAACCGCTGCGTCCCCAGGCTGACCAGAAATCCGAAGGCCTGTCCCTCCATGCTGTTGGTGATTTCAGTGAAAGGCACCACAACGCGGCTTTCGCCCGGTCCGCCCCATTGGGTGACGGCGACCACAACGCCAAGCGGCTGCAAATCTTCGATGGCTTTCAGCACGGCGGGATCCCTGAAAGCCGCAGCAATGCCCTTGATCTGCAAGTCGAACTCATCGCGGTTCATACTGGCAGATGAATCCAATGCCAGCACCAACTCGATGCCGACAGGCGTTGCAGGCTGTGACAGGCTGGCACTCGACAGTAGACCTGCCACGGCCGCAAATGCAGTTGTCACCATCACGTGTCTGAGGAAATTCCGCACCATGACATTGATTACCCGTTTCGCAACCATGCTGGCAGCAATGCTATGGTGGGCGCAAGTGGCACTTGCGGACGACATCACCATCAGCAGTGCACGCGCGCGTGCTTCGCTGACACTGACGACGACAACCGGGGCCGTGTATTTTACCATCTCCAATGCAGGCAAAGTCGATGACACGCTGCTGGCCGTGACAACGCCAGCCGCATCATCCGCCATGATTCACGAAACCACGCTGGTGGATGACGTGATGAAAATGCGCATGGCTGACGGCGGCTTGGTTATTCCAGCGGCGTCGAAAGTCGAAATGAAACCGGGCGGCACCCACGTGATGTTGATGGGGATGAAAGCGCCTTTGAAACAGGGTGAAACGGTTGCAGTCGAACTCGTTTTTCAGAACGCGGGTGTGGTGAAATTAGAGGTGCCTGTGCAGGGTGTTGCTGCGCAATGAAAGGATCTCATCAGCCCTTCGGGCAGCTTCTCCAGAGGAGAAGCGACACAATCGGCGACCACCCTAAATGGTCAGGCATTGCGGGAGGACTTTCATTCAGTCGCTTCTCCCCTGGAGAAGCTGCCCGAAGGGCTGATGAGGTCTTTTCCTAACCTCCCGTCACACTCATATGCCGGGATACCGCAGGCTTCTGGTGATCCCGGTCGATGATGAAATCATGGCCCTTGGGTTTGCGCGAAATCGCTTCCAGGATCGCCTGTGTCAAACGTTCGTTGCCTTCAGACGCACGCAAAGGTGTGCGCAAATCCGCAGCATCTTCCTGGCCCAGGCACATGTAAAGAGTACCCGTGCATGTGATGCGCACACGGTTGCAGCTTTCGCAGAAATTATGGGTGAGCGGCGTAATGAAACCTAGTCGTCCGCCGGTCTCCCTCACCCGCACATAGCGGGCAGGGCCGCCCGTCTTGTACGGAATGTCTTCCAATGTGAACTGATCCATCAAGCTGGCGCGCACCCGTGACAAGGGCAGATACTGGTCCGTGCGGTCGCCATCAATATCACCAAGCGGCATGGTTTCGATCAGGGTCAGGTCCATGCCCTCACCATGGGCCCAGCGGATCATCTCGGGTATCTCATGTTCATTGACGCCTTTCAGCGCCACCGCATTGATCTTCAGGGCAAGCCCAGCCGCCTTCGCAGCCGCCAAGCCTTCCTTCACCTTGGCCAATTCACCCCAGCGCGTGATCTGGCGGAACTTCGCATCATCCAGTGTATCCACAGAAACATTGATGCGCTTCACCCCGTGATGGGCGAGTTCGGCAGCGTATTTCGCCAGCTGGCTGCCGTTGGTGGTAAACGTGAGTTCTTCCATCGCGCCGGATTTCAGATGCCGCGACAGCGACCCGACAAGCGACATGATGCCCTTGCGCACCAGCGGCTCGCCGCCCGTCAGCCTGATCTTTTTGACGCCCTGCTCAATGAAAGCCGTGCACAGGCGGTCAAGTTCTTCCAGCGACAGCAAATCCTTCTTCGGCAGGAACGACATGTTTTCCGACATGCAATAGGTGCAGCGGAAGTCACAGCGATCCGTGACCGACACGCGCAGATAGGAGACGTGACGGCCAAAGGGGTCGATGAGGGCAGGTGTGGTGGTCATCACCACAATGTGTGCGCATCACCCCGAAAGGTCAAGCGGACTGGCTTTTTCTTTACCAATGACGTGATAGACTGTAGCGATGGATGTGCGCCGCCAACTGCTTCGTGGGCTATCCGCCATAGGCTTGTGGAGCCTGATGCTTGCCCCCGCCGTGCCCGAGGATGGCCGCGTGGATGTGGCCCTGGCTCTGGCCATTGATGTGTCCTACAGCGTCGACAGCTTTGAACACCGCCTGCAAATGGAAGGCTTCGCCCAAGCCCTGCAAAGCGAAGAGGTGATGAAAGCCATCAAGGGCGGCGCACACCAGCGCATTGCCGTGACCGTGTATCAATGGTCCGATGCCGACAACCAACAAGTGATTGTGCCTTGGACTGTCATCGCATCGGAAACTGACGCCCAGCGTATCGGGAATAACTTGAGCCAAGGTCATCGCAATGTGAAGGAAGGCGGCACGGCGATTTCAGCGGCCTTGATGTATGGCGCTGCGCAATTTGCAACGGCCCCCGGCGCTGACCGCCGCGTCATCGATCTCGCCACCGATGGCCGCAACAACATCGGCCGTCCCACTTACGTGGCGCGTGATCTTGTACTGGCACAAGGCATCACCATCAACGGCCTCGCCATTTCCAATGAATGGAAACAACTGGCCAGTTATCTCGAAAAGCAGGTCATCGGCGGCAATCTGAGTTTCGTGGAAGAAGCCCATACCTATGACGACTTCGGCGCCACCATGCTGCGGAAATTGGTACGGGAAATTACAGGGCCGGGGGTAACGTAAGGGACCTCATGCTATTCCCCTTCAATATCCCGGCGGTGCCACAAACCCGCGCCATTCCATTTCCAGCAATTCGGCAAAGCGGAGCGACGTGTAGTCCCCATATTCCCGCGTGATGATTTGCACACCGCAGGGCAGGCCGTCTGGAGTCAGACCCAATGGTGCCACCGTAGAAGGCAGATAAAAATTGCCGGAGTATCCCGCCCAGAAACGCTGGTCGATGGTGGACACCTGTTTGCCGTTCACGCTGATCAAGCGCTCATGCCGTTCGCCCACCTGGTCATGGGGCCAGGCGGCCGAAGCGGCACAGGGGCAAAGCAACACATCCCAGTCGTCAAAGAAGGCATCCCAGATGTGCCGCAGCTGATGGCGGCGTTCATTGGCCTTGAGCCACGCCCCATGTGACAAGGCAAAGGCGCGCGTCATCATGGCGACATAGGACTTGTCGTGGGCATCAAAGCTCTTCGCTTTCACCGCTGCCGCTGCAATTTCGTCATCACTCATGCGCTTGGTCGCCGTGGAGCGCAGCAAGGTGATGTAGTTTTCGTAGGCCTCGGCATCGTCGATAGAAGGTGCTGCATCCCAGGACAGTTTCTTCACTTTTCTTTTCAGGAACTGGCCAAGCGAAATCAACAGGTCCTGGTAGCTTTGATCCACGTCGCTCACGGGGCTGGACAGCTTGATTGCAACACGAAACCCTCTGAGCGTTTTCTGCGAAGCTTTTGGCAATGAAAATGTCACGCCGCGCCGTTCAATGCCCTCGCTGCCAACCAGGATATTCATCATGGCCGTCAGGTCTTTCGCTGACCTGGCCAATGGCCCCGCCACCGTAATATCGCTGATCGACACGCTGCCCGGCATCAGGTGCCCGCGATAGGGCACCACGCCATATGTGGGCTTGTGGCCAAAGACGCCGCAGTAATGGGCCGGGTTTCGAATGGACGCACCAATGTCTGACCCCACTTCAACTGCTGTCATGCCCGTGGCCAGTGCCGCGGCAGCACCACCGGAGGAACCGCCTGGTGTGCGCGTCACATCCCAGGGATTATTCGTGGTGCCGTAAATCCGGTTGAAACTCTGCCAGTCGGACAGGGCCAGGGGCACGTTGGTTTTGCCGTAAGGCACGGCACCTGCATCAATCATGCGCTGCAACACCACGGCATTCGTGCTGGCAATATTATCCTTCAACGACGGGTCACCCCAGGTTGACGGCGTGCCTGCCCAGTCAAAACTTTCCTTGATTGTCATCGGCACACCATCAAAGGGCGAAAGCGGCACGCCTTTTTTCAGGCGGCGGTCTGCTGCAGAGGCGGCGCGTTTTGCCGCGTCAATGTCGGTGAAAATCACGGCATTGATGGCATCATTGTGCCGTGCATATTGCGACAGGCATTCGCCCAGCAACTCCCGTGACGATATTTTCCGGGCACGCAACATGCGGCCCAGGGTGAGGGCGGATTTGAAGACAATGGAAGTCATGCCGCATGATTAGCCATGCCAGCGGCACATGCAAGCCATCCCGCGACAAAGCACCGTGGGTAATGTAAGCCGCCGCCATGTCAACGGCAAACACACATTCAAAATGGCTGGGCTATGCCCTGTCCTTCACCGGGGCCACCCTGTTTTCCACCAAGGCGATCTTCATCAAACTGGCCTATCGCGAAGAGGTCAACGCCACATTGCTGGTGGCTTGGCGCATGATTTTTTCAACGCCGGTTTTTGTGGTGGTCGGACTCTTAGCGCTGCTGTTGCAATCCCGGCGCGGTGTACCATTGCCACGTCTGCCCAATGTTGCGGGCGCAGCTCTGGCAGGGGCTCTCGGTTATGGCCTCTCGGCCTACCTCGACTTCAAAGGTCTGGAATTCATTTCGGCGCAACTGGAGCGCCTGGTGCTGTTCACGTATCCACTGTTTATCATGTTTCTGGGTGCCGCATTTTTCGGCCAGCGCATCACGCGTCACGGTATCATTGCGTGTGTCATCACCTATGCCGGGCTGGCCATCGTTGTCGGCCTTGATCTGCCGGACGGTGGCCGCAACACCCTGATTGGAACCGCACTGGTGCTGGCCTGCGCCATCACCTTTGCGCTGAACCAGCTCTACGCCAAGAACCTCATCACCGTATTGGGTTCGATCATCTATACTTCAATTTCCATGGTCGCAGGCGGTTTTGCGTCAGTGTTTATCCACGCGGCAAGCGACGGAGACTTTCACGCCTCGCCCACATTCCTGTGGTACGCCATGGGCTGTGCCGTGTTCGCAACTGTTTTGCCGATCTTCTGCATCAACGGTGGTCTTGCCCGCACATCAGCGCAAACCGTCGGCATGATTTCCACCATATCGCCTTTGGTGACGATTATCCTCGCGGTGTGGATTTTGGGTGAACCCTTCACCCTGGCCGATGCCTTGGGGTCTTCCCTCGTCCTGCTGGGTGTTGGCTTTTACACCTGGGGCGACATGCGCCAGAAGGCAGCAGCCAGAATTCTGGCCGCCGCAGAGTGATGTGTTACGCCGGGTTCAGCATGTTGAACACGTTGTCAAAACTTCCCGTGGCTTCCGCATGACGCAGAAATTTCACCCGCTCCACCAGAATTTCCCCGTTCGGTGGGGTGCCGGACAAAATAGCCATGCTTTCTGAAACATAGTCATCCAGCGGCATAGAGCGCGGATTGCTGCGCTGCCCAGGCATCAAATCCGTGGCAACCGCAGGCGGGGCCAGTTCAAGCACTTCAACCTTGGTGTTGCGCAATTGATGGCGCAAGGATTGGCTGTAGGAATGCAGCGCCGCTTTCGTGGCACTGTAGGTGGGTGTCATTGCCAGTGGCAGGAACGCCAAACCTGATGTCACGTTGATGATCGTCGCATGCACTTGCTTTTTCAGCTGCGGCAACAGGGCTGCCGTCATGCGGATGGGGCCAAGCAGATTGGTGGTGATGGTGTCTTCCGCAATGCCGGTGGTGAAGCCGTCAGACGTCACGTCTTCTGCCTGCATGATCCCGGCATTGTTGATCAGCACGTTCAGCGCGGGATATTTTTTGGCAACTGATGCCGCGAAGGAGGTGATTGCCGAAGCTGACGTAACGTCCAGAACCTCATAGGCCATGCCCTTGTGGACGGCGACAGTGTCCTTCAATGCAGCTTCGCGCCGTCCTGTGATGATGACCGTGTTGCCTGCCTTCTGCAGCGCCGCCGCCAACGCCTGGCCTATGCCGGAGCCGCCGCCCGTGATGAGAATGGTATTGCCTGAGATGTTCATGGTGAGCTCTTTCTCAATTGAATAGTAATGCAGCCATGATATATGTGCTTTACTTACGATTAGAAAGTAGGCACCAAAACGTGCGGTACTTACCTACTGGAGAGTGAAGGAAATGACTGGTGTTTCGAAACAAAAAACGGTGGCCACATGTGCTGTCATTGACCCCCGCGTCGAAGCACTCGTTATTGAAGTCATGGGCCGTGTCGCCGACAAATGGACCCTCGTCATTCTTGAAGTTCTGGAACAGCACGGCGAGTTGCGCTTCACGCGGCTCGGCGAATTGGCGGGAGGCATCAGCCAGAAAATGCTCACACAGACGGTACGTCAAATGGAACGCGACGGCTTCGTCATCCGCACCGTGCATCCGGTCATTCCACCCCGCGTGGAATATAGATTGACCGATCTCGGCCTCAGTTTGGCAGAAGCTTTCTGTGGCGTGTGGACCTGGGCTGAGGCAAACCTGACGCGCATCGAAAAGGCGCGGAAAAAGTTTGATCAGCGCAGCAAGCCCTAACCGGCCTGCTTAAGCCACTCCCGCAAAGCGTCATTGATCCGCGTCTGCCACTTCGGCCCCTTGGCCTTGAACTGCGCAATGACATCGGCATCGAGGCGGAGGGTGGTGGAGATTTTTGGCTGCTCGAGTTTGGGGCGGCCACGACGGATCAGCACATCCCCGTGATACCAGTCAGCGCGCTCAAAAAAATCAGTATCGCCCATGTCAGGTGCATCATCAGGATCAACCCAGACCGGCTTTGTATTTTTTTTGTTCTCTGTCATTGGCTTTTCTCAACGAAATAATATGTTTACCGTTTTCCCGTGGTGTCCAAACAACGACGCAAATTCGGCCCGCCAAGAAGCCGAAAGTTATCAACCGTGACTCTCCATAGTCAAAACGTTCATCAGGCTCATCAACGTGTACTCCATCAAAAATCTGATGGGCGTCTGCAAAATCCAAGCCGCGTTCGCGCAAGACAAGCAACCGCTTGTTTTCATCCCACGAGAAATTCATTTTTTATTGTTACTACAATAATTAGGAAATTGCAAGCCTCAACTTACATTATCCGGCAGAACTTCCTTCCGCTGCGCCATGAAACTTAGTAGCGCTTCGTCAATGCCTTGATCCAGCGGTGGGGCCTCATATTCGCGTAACAGCTTTTTCCACTGTGTATTAGCGCGGCTCACGCTGTCCTGCGAGCCTTCATCCTGCCATTGCTCGAACGAGTTGTTGTCGGCCAGCGAAGAGCGCCAGAAGGCGGTTTCGAAGTTGGCGCGCGTGTGGGTGGCACCCAGGTAATGTGATCCAGGGCCCACTTCGCGGATGGCGTCCATGGCCTGGCCATTCTCCGAGAAATCGACACCTTCGGCAAATTTCTGGAACATGGTGAGTTGGTCGGCGTCCATGATCAGTTTCTCATAGCCGGACGCCAGACCGCCCTCCAGCCAACCTGCGGAGTGCAGGCAGAAATTCACGCCAGACAGAATGGTGGACCACAGTGTATTGGCGCTCTCATAGGCCGCCTGCGCATCCGGAATTTTCGAGCCGCACAGGCCTCCGCCGGAGCGGAAGGGCACACCCATGCGCCGCGCCAATTGGGCCGCACCAAAGGTCACATGCGCTGGCTCCGGCGTGCCGAAAGTCGGTGCTCCGGATTGCATCGACATCGATGCCGCAAAGGTGCCGAACACCACTGGCGCACCCGGGCGGCACAGCTGCGTGAAGGCAATGCCGACAGAGGCTTCCGCCAGGATTTGCGTGAGCGTGCCGACTGTCGTGGTCGGCGACATGGCACCGGCAACGATGAAGGGCGAGATGACGGTAGCCTGATTGGCCCGCGCCAGAACTTTCAATGCGCCCAGCATCACGCCATCCCACACCATGGGGGAATTGGCATTGATGAGCGAGGTCATCACGCAATTCTGGTCCACAAATTCCTTGCCGAACAGCATCTCGCACATGGCAACCGAGTCCGCCGAACGCTCGCCTGACGTGACAGACGACATGAAAGGCTTGTCGGAATATTTGATGTGGGAATATATCATGTCGAGATGGCGCTTGGCCACCGGAATGTCCACGGGTTCACACAGCGTACCGCCCGCATGGTGCAGTGACGGCAACATGTAGACGAGCTTGGCGAAGTTGCGGAAGTCTTCGATGGTGGCGTAGCGGCGGCCCTCGTCGAGATTGCGGATGAAGGGTGGGCCATAGACGGGTGCGAACACCGTGTTGTTGCCACCAATCACCACGCTGTTGGCGGGGTTGCGCGCGTGCTGCACATATTCGCGTGGCGCGGTCTTGATCAGGGATCGCACAAGACCGCGTGGAAAGCGCACCCGGAAACGGCGTGGATCAGAGGCGGACGCCTTCACATCCGCTCCAGCGTCCTTCCACATCTGCACTGCTTCTTCATCCTCATAGAAATCGATGCCGGTTTCCTGCAGCACCGTATCGGCATTGCGCTCGATCAGTTCCAACTGGTCATCGGAATAGGGTTCATAGAGCTTGATGTTCCGGCGGATGTAGCCCGCATGCTTCACCGCCGTATTGGTGCGCATGGCGCGTCGCGCATCAGCCCCACCCCGGGCACGGCGGCCTGTTGGCGCAGTGGTTATATCAGCTTCGGTCATGTTTCGCGGGCCCTGTTGAGAAATGTTCACCTGCCAGATGTTTAGGCGGAAATAGGAAGGAAGGGCGGCGGCAAGCGTCAGACAGTGGCCGGGAAACGACGGCTATCCCACCTCGTCCCTGCGGTGCTCCAGCAAGTCACCCGGCTGGCAATCCAGCGCATGGCAAATGGCGTTCAGCGTTTCAAAGCGCATGCCCTTGACCTTGCCGGATTTCAGCAGCGACAGGTTCTGTTCGGTGATGCCAATGATCTCTGCCAACACCCGCGAGCGCATCTTGCGCCTGGCGAGCATTACATCCAGATTGACGACAATGGCCATGTCAGATGAACGACGCGTTTTCTTGCGCCAATGCCATGGCGTCGCGCACGACGGTGGCAAACAGAAACACCAGCAAGCCTACCAGAATGCTGCCCATGTCACTGCTGCTGAAACCGATCAACAACATCTTCTGCCCCGGTGGATTGGCGCTGGAGAACATCAGCGCCACCAGTGTACGCGAAACAATGCCTGTCACCGCCACGGCAATCGCCAGCTTACCAAGTCGGCCCAGCAATATCTGGCTTTGCAGGCTGTAAAGCTGCCCGCGCCGCGCCAGACCGAACAACTGCCACACTTGCAACAGGCAGAGCAGAAACAGCAGGGCAGGCAAAGCTGCCACGAGCACTGTCGCCGCCAACATTGGCTTTGGCGGTAAGATTACCACACCGGGCACCGTTTGGTGCAACAGGAACAGCGCCTCATCCGGATTGACGACCATGTAGAGGCCGTACGCCGTGATCAAAGCAGCACTGCCAGCCGCAATCCATTGTCCCCACAGCGCAAACCGCCGGAGTGAATGTTCAACGCGCGAACCATCTCCTTGCATACTTATCTCCTAATTTGACAAATTTATTGTAAAACAGTAATAAATAGTTTTTGTACATTAATCAAGTGAGGATATTTTGCGCTCTTATTGCACTCCGATCAAGGCCATCGCCGTGTTGATCTTGCTGACGAGTTGCACGTCTGTGCCCCTGTCATCCCTGCCGGCACTGAGCCGCATCGACTTTCAAACAACACGCATGGAAGACCTACGCGTGGCGCTGGAACTTCCCAAGGTGATCAGGCCCAAAGAGCGCGGCGTCATGCTCGATGTCGCCGCCAGCCTTGGCAGTGCACAGGAGAAGATGCAGTTCCGGCTGATACCGGCCGACGGCCCTAAAGAGCCCCAGGGATTGATTTCTGCCTCATCCCGCGATCGCGCAGTGTATACGTTCAAGCTAACGGCGCAGGACGTGGATACGTTGAACCAGACGCGCGCGCGGATCCTCGATGCAAAACAGAATGGTGACAAGGGTGAATTGAGCCTTGGCATCGCCGCCAAAGAATTCTGCCGCGTCTCAGCCCTGCCTGAAGGCACCATTGCAGCGACGACTTATATCGCAACAACGGAGACGAACGGCTATATACCTGTGATCAGGAATTATGATCTGCGAGACGACAAGACCGTTGCAGCATCGTTGTCAAACCTCATAGACTGCACGTGATAAAGAGATGGCAGCGCAACCGCTTCATCAGCAATTGCGCTTGCCGTCTCAGTAATCAGGCGCTTTTTCATCGCGCACTCGCCGACCGCTTGAACGCGGGAAACGGCCCGATATAGCCCACATAGGCGCGCGCATCTTCGGGGTTCTGCAGCATCTTGTCGTCGGACTCGCCATAAGGGTGCTGCACCACGGTCATCAGATAGGCATAGCCGTTGATGTCGGGATACCAGTCCAGTGACGTGTTCTCGGCCCCATAGGGCGTGGTTGTGAAGCGGGTCATGGTCTTGGTGTTGACATTGACGGCCCAGCTTGCATCATTCTGGTGGCCCGTGGTGGTGTCTTCGCCAATCAGCAGTGTGGCGTTGCCCGGAATGAAACTCAGGTTGTCAGGGTTGGCGATGCCATCCACATCACAGGTCTGCCCGGCAAACGGGCCATCCTTGTATTCAGTAGGCCTGCCTGCAATGAAACCTGAAGCACTGGTCACCACATAATGATCATCATAGGCCAATTCATAAACCGCCCCGCACGCGTTCTTCGCCAGTTTGACGGCGTTGCGCCCACCCTTGTCAAACTTGTTGTCCTTGATGGCGTCTTCCATGCCGTTTGATATGTCGGTGATCGCCATGAACAGGCGTTTGCCGTCTGCGTCATGCGTCAAGCCTTCCATTTTGCGAAACTCGGTGGTGGCACCCAGCATCGAAGCATAGCGCCGTGTCTCCAGCCGCGAGGCATAAACTTCCATGCCTGCTTTCACCTTCAGGCATTCGGATCGCCCTTCCGCATTCGACGCCATGAAACCTTCAGGGCAAGTGCCGTCGTCCTTGAACTTGGCCACCTCAAACATGTCGGAGAAGTTCACGCCAAATTTCTGGGCCACTGCAATTTCTGCATCTGCGCCGTGGCCCAGGTCCACCCACGAAATCTTGGCGGCACCCGCACCTTCGGCGGAGGTTTGTTCCCACTTGGCCGCATAGAGTTGACCTGACGAGAGGTCGCCTTCCTTGTCGGCCACGAAGCGATAAAAGCCGGTGTTCAGGCCGTCATCAGTGATATAGGCGGTTTTCTTGTCGGGCATCACCAGCGCCAGTTCGACGGCGACGCGTCCCATGGCGTAATGTTTGGTCACCGCAGCCTCGCCCTTGCCGGTCACGGAAATTTCAACCGGAAAGCCGTACTTGTAGGGCTGGAATACAGACTTGAAGGCGGCAAGCGGTGCCAATGCGGCATCCACGCCGAAATACTTGGCCATATCCAGCATTTCACCATCAAGATCGGCATAGGAATCAGCATTTTCGATGGAGCGGGCATCCGGTGGATACTCCTCCGAACCCAAATGTGTACCCCAAGGCGTCACCGAACCCGCACAGGGGTTCCACAATCCGCCCAAGGCGGAGAAATCAATCGAATGCGTTGAAATCGCGGTCAGGGTGCCATCCGTTGCCTGCGACAGCTCACTCAGATACATGGCGGCCGGGCGCGATTCAAAATGCGTGATGGAATAAAGCTTGCCACCCACGGGCAGAATGGAGGTGAAATCCGCTGCATCGGACACCGATGGCGCACCTTTTTTGTCAAACAGCGCTTGACCTGTTTTATCGACGAGGCCGCCAAACACCGTATCGCCAATCTTCTGGCCAGAGCGGGCAATGGTGTTCCACTTCAAGGAATGCTCCTTGCCGTCAATCTTGACCGAAGGTGATACGATGATCTGCCGCTTGGCAGCGTCATCGGTTGGCGTGGCAACGGACATGAACTCAATCGTGCCTGCCAGGGCAACTGTGGACAATGTGCTGAAAACGCTAGCGGACAAAAATATGTTGCGAAGTGCTGACATGACGGTACCTCATCTGGTGAACTGAAACACAGAATGCGAAATTGAGCCGTAACGAAAAACTAGGGTCCCATTATGACGGTCCTGTAACAGCATGTCAGCGTCACCGCAGTTGCGCGACCAGCGTTTCCAGTCCGTGGAAGTGATAAGAGTCTTTGTAACATGGGGTGGCCGCCAATCGGAGGGCCGGCAGACGTTCAAACAGCACTTGCAACGCCACTTCCATTTCCAGCCGCGCCAATGGTGCGCCCACACAAAAATGGATACCCGCGCCAAAGCTCACGTGGGGGATGGAATCGCGCGATGCGTCAAACTTGTCGGGATTGGGAAAGCGGGCAGGGTCCCGGTTGGCGGCACCCAGCATAAGGCCGACGGTTTCACCCTTGCGCAACCGCAAGCCTTTGTATTCGAGGTCTTCCAACGCATAGCGGGTGAACATGTGCAGCGGCGCATCATAGCGCAGAGCTTCCTCCACATGGCGGCTGGTGAGACCTGTGCGGATGTTGTTGTCCAACAGTGCCTTGATCCCATTGCCGAGGGAATGGACGGTGGCTTCATGGCCCGCGTTGAGAATGAGAATGGCTGTGGTCACCAACTCATCTTCCGAGAGCTTGCCCGCATCATCGCTGGCGCGGATCAGTTCTGACAGCAGGTCATCGCCCAAAGTTTTGCGCCGTACACGGATCAGTTCGCGCATATAGGCGGAAAAGGCGATGACAGCTGCAACGGCCTTTTCTTCAATCGAACGGTCGCGCTTTGCCATATACATGGCTACATGATCATGCGACCAGGTGAGAAACTGCTCCGCCATCTCCACCGGCGCACCCAGCAACGCGCAGATCACGATGATCGGGATGGGCGTACAGTAGGCGGGCAGTAAATCCACTTCATGCTGTGCTTCAAAACCATCAATCAAACCATTGCAAATGCTCAGCAATCGCGGGCGCAAACGTTCAATCTGGCGGGACAGGAAAGCCCTGTTGATCAAGCTTCTGAGCCGGGTGTGCACCGGAGGCTCCAGTTCCAGCAGCGAATATTTTTCATGTGCTGCAAACACACGAAGATGCTCCGGCACGTCCGGCCAACCCAATTCCTCACGCGACGCCACATGCAGAATCTGCCGTCCGAAACGCCGGTCCCGCAACAAGCCATTGACATCGTCATGGGCGGCAAAACACCAATGCCCATAATGTTCCCACTTGAAAACCGGGCAGGTGGCGCGGATGGCGTGATAAGCGTCGTAAGGGTACTGTACGAATTGCGCGTTGCGCGGGTCTAGGTTGACGGAACGGGTCTTGGTGTTGATCTGCATTGCGCCTATGTCTCCCGTGCAACCATCCCACGAGTTCCCATCAAATGCAAAAGTCACGGCCCGCCGAATTCATCGCCCTTGTGGCGGCACTCACGGCGATGGTCGCCATGTCGATTGATGCCATGTTGCCAGCCATCGGCATCATTGCCACTGAACTCGGGGCCACGCACCCCAATGACCGGCACCTGATTGTGCTCCTGTTCTTCGCCGGTTTGTCCTTGGGCACCCTGATTTTTGGCGCGGTGTCGGATTCGATTGGCCGCAAGCCTTCGATTTTTATCGGCATGGTGTTTTACCTCATCGGCGCGTTGATGTGTTTTTTCGCCACCAGCTTTCCAATTTTGATTGTCGGCCGCATCATCCAGGGTTTTGGTGCATCAAGTCCGCGTGTCGTATCCATGGCCATGGTGCGCGATGGGGCCAAGGGTGCCGATATGGCGCGCATCATGTCCTATGTCATGTCCGTATTCATGCTGGTGCCGATCATAGCACCCTCGATCGGCCAGTTGGCGTTGCTCTATGGCACCTGGCGCATGATATTCCTGGGCTTCATCGTCATGGGGGCCATCGTCACGCTCTGGCTGCAGCTGCGCCAAAACGAAACCCTGCCACCTGAAAATCGCACCGCCTTCAATGCCGGTGCCTTGTGGATCAGCGCGAAAGAGGTGGTGCGCAATCCCGTATCGCTTGGTTACACATTGGCCAATGGCTTCATCTTCGCGGGCTTCAACATCTTTCTGGCGACCACGCAGCAGATCATTGGTGAACAATATGCCCAAGGCAGCCGCTTCCCACTGTGGTTTGCCTGCCTCGCCATCGGCATCGCAATCGCCATGATTCTGAACGGGCGCTACGTCAAGCGCATCGGCCTGCAACGCATCTCACGCTGGGCGACTGTAGCTTTCCTCGTGAACTGGGTGGTGGTGCTGACGGTCTGCCTGCTCAGCAACGGCCATCCGCCCTTTCTGCCGTTGATGGTTTTCTTCTTCATCTCGTTCTTTTGCAGTGGCATGACTTTCGGAAACTATCAGGCCATGGCATTGGAACCCATGGGGCACATCGCGGGCATGGCTGCTGCCGTGTCAGGGGCCATGGCATCACTGATGGCCATTACGCTTGGCGGTGGAGCGGCGCGGCTTTACAATGGCTCGATTACGCCCGTGGCCATTGCCTTCGTGGTCTACGCACTGGCCGCGCTGACATCGATCACCTGGGCCGAGCGCAATCGGCCGGTGAAAAAATCCACCCTTTGACGAAACGCCAGCCTCGGTTATTCATCGGCCATGGCAAAAGGCTACTCCATATTCTCGCTGGCCAAACACGCGCTGCGGCCCAACCAGCCGTGGCCGCAGGCCTGGGCCAAGCCTGAACCGAGATCGAGCTACGACGCCATCATCATTGGCGGCGGCGGGCATGGTTTGGCCACAGCCTATTACCTCGCCAAAAATCACGGTATGCGCAATATTGCCGTGCTGGAAAAAAGTTACATCGGGTCCGGCAATGTGGGCCGCAACACCACGCTGATCCGCTCCAATTATTACATCGGCGGCAATACCAACTTTTTCGAGTTTTCCCTGAAGCTGTGGGAAGGCCTCTCCCACGAATTGAACTTCAATACCATGGTGTCGCAACGCGGGCAAATCGTGCTCGCTGTTTCACCCACGCAAATGGACGTCTTCGCAAGGCGCGGCAACATCATGCGACTGCATGGTATTGACGCTGAGCTGCTTGACCGCAGTGAAGTCGAAAAAGAACTGCCTTACCTCGACTATTCGAAGGACGCTCGCTGGCCCATCCATGGTGCGATGTATCAGCGGCGCGCAGGAACCGTGCGCCATGACGCCGTGGCCTGGGGCTATGCCCGCGCCGCCTCGCAAATGGGGGTTCACATTATCGAGAACTGCGAAGTCACCGGCATGATCATGGATGGCGACAAGGTGGCAGGCGTTGAAACCACCCGTGGCAGAATCCTGGCCGGCAAGGTGGGCATGGCGGTGGCGGGTCATGCATCGCATGTCGCTGCCATGGCCGGTTTGAAACTCCCCGTCGAAAGCCACATCCTGCAAGCCTTTGTGTCAGAACCCATCAAACCCATCGTGCATCATGTCGTCTCCTGGGGTGCGGAACTGTTTTACATGTCGCAATCCGACAAGGGCGGTCTTGTGTTCGGCGGCCACATCGATGGCCACAACACCTACACGCAACGCGGCCAATTTGCCCGCATTCAGACCGTGATGGAATGCATCTCGTCGCTTGCTCCCTTTACGCAACGTCTGAAACTGTTGCGCCACTGGGGCGGCATCATGGACATGACACCTGATGGTTCGCCCTTCATCTGCAAAACTCCCGTGCGCAATCTCTATCTCAACGGCGGTTGGTGCTACCAGGGCTTCAAGGCCACACCAGCCTCGGGCTATACTTTCGCTCACACCATCGCCAATGATGACGTGCACGATCTCAACCGCGACTTCGCCCTCGATCGGTTCAAGCGCGGCAAAGAACTCGACGAATACGGCATCGGCAACTGGACATACAAACAATGAGACTGCCTTGCCCCCATTGCGGTGAAAGAGACTACAGCGAATTCCGCTATGGCGGCGACGCATCGAAAGCGCGGCCCACCCATGGCACTGGTGATCTTGACACCTGGCATGACTACTACTTCCTGTTCGAAAACCCAAAAGGTCCGCATACGGAATATTGGCAACACGTACTGGGCTGCCGACAATGGTTCAAGCTGACGCGCAATACGGCGACCAATGCGAAGGTGGGGCGGGGGATATGAGAAGTGGCCCCTCATCCGCCCTGTCGGGCACCTTCTCCCGCGAAGAGGCGCGAGAGAAGGCACATTGTACTCGCCTTCTCCCGTTTCTTCCAACGGGAGAAGGTGGCCGAAGGCCGGATGAGGGGCCGCAAACTCCATCGGTGACGCCACCATGACCAGCTTCCGCCGCACACCAACGGGTGGCCGTATCAACCGGGCACGCTCTCTCACGTTCTCCTACAACGGCAAAAACTACAGCGGCTTTGAGGGTGACTCCATTGCCTCAGCGCTGCTCGCCAACGAGCAATCCGTCATTGCCCGCAGTTTCAAATATCACCGCCCCAGAGGATTCGTGTCAGCCGGATTGGAAGAACCCAACGGACTGTTCACGCTTGGTGAGGGAGCAGAATCAGTACCCAACGTAATTGGCACCTCCACGGCCCTGAGAGACGGTCTCAAAATCAAATCACAGAACGCCTGGCCGTCGCCCAGCTTCGACCTGATGGCCATCAACTCTTTGGCCGCACCGCTGTTCACCGCAGGCTTTTACTACAAAACCTTCATGGGTCCGCTGAAACGCTCCTGGATGTGGTACGAACCCTTCATCCGCAAAGCCGCTGGCCTGGGGGCTGCCACTGATGCCAAAGGCAAAGAGCGCTACAACAGCACTAACAGCTTTTGTGATGTCCTCATCATCGGCAGTGGCCCGGCAGGCCTTGCCGCCGCCTTTACGGCGGGTCGCGCAGGTGCGCGGGTTTTTCTTGCTGAGCATGACAGTTTGTTGGGCGGCAGCCTGTTGTCATCGAAGAGCGATGTACTTGAGCAGTGGCGCAGCTCAATCGCTGCTGAACTCGCAAGCATCACTAATATCCGTATGCTGACGAATGCAACGGTCCAGGGATTATACGACCACAATCAGGCAGTCATCTCCATCGGCACAAACCGCCTCGAAGTGGTGCAAGCCAAAACCATTATCCACGCCACCGGTGCCTTTGAGCGTCCACTTGTGTTCAACAATAACGACAAGCCGGGCGTCATGCTGGCCTCAGCGCTGCGCACCTATCTCAATCGCTATGCGCTCGCCCCCAAGCGCCGCGCCGTGATCGTCACCAATAATGACAGCGCCTATGAAGCGGCCTTCGATCTGGCCGAGGCTGATGTCGCCGTCACCATCGCGGAAACCCGTGGCAGTGCCGCTGGTGATCTTCTTGCCCGCGCCGCCCAATTGGGCATCGCCGTATTCCCCAATAGCGGCATTGCAGATGTGCTGGGCGGCCAGCAATTAACCGCCGTGAAACTCAGTGGCCGTCATGCCGTAACCATTGAATGTGATGTGCTGGGCATGAGTGGCGGCTGGAACCCGGCCGTACATCTCACCAGCCATGGCGGCATCAAACCGAAATATGATGAGGCCATCACTTCATTTGTACCCGGCGGATTCGCAGAAGGGCAATTCGGGGCAGGGGCTGTGCTGGGTCATTTCGGCCTTCACGCCAGTATCCGTGGTGGTGTCACGGCAGCAGAAGCGGCATTGACCAAACTCGGTTTGAAACTTTCCAAACGAAAGTTCGACGCCCCCGCAACCCGGGACGACCGCGCCTATACGATCGAAGCCGCATGGCAACCACAGGAACAGGCCCACAAGGCCTTCGTCGATTTCCAGAATGATGTGACCCTGAAAGACATCAAGCAGGCGCATCAGGAAGGTTATCTCTCGGTGGAGCATTTGAAACGCTATACCACCCTTGGCATGGGCACGGACCAGGGTAAGACCTCCAACATCAACGCACTGGCCATCATGGCAACCATGCGCGGCATCAGCATTCCTGAGGCGGGCACCACCACCTTCCGCCCACCCTTTGCACCCCTCACGATTGGCGCCATTGCAGGCCGCACAGTTGGTATACATTTCCGCCCCACCCGCCGCTCGCCCCTGCATGAATGGCATGAAGAAAATGGCGGCGTCTTCATCGAAGCAGGTCTGTGGCAACGGGCCTGGTATTACACTTGGGCTGGGGACCGGCCTGAGACGGCCTACATCAAGGAAATGGAACTTGTACGTTCGGGAGTCGGTATCGCCGATGTCTCAACCCTCGGCAAGATTGACATACAGGGACCCGATGCGGCAGAACTCCTCAATCGCATCTATGTCAATGGCTTTGCCAAACTGCCCCTTGGCAGGGCGCGCTATGGCGTGATGCTGAATGATGATGGCGTGGTGCTGGATGATGGCACAACCTCGCGCATCTCCGACAGCCAATATTACATGACCACTACAACCGCACAGGCGGGCGAAGTCATGTCATGGCTGGAATATCTGCTGCAATGCCATTGGTCCGAATTGAACGTCCATGTCACATCGCTCACCGATGAATGGGGCGGCATGGCGGTGTCAGGTCCCAAATCTCGCGAAGCCTTGGCGCTGGCTTTTCCGGATGCTGATGTCTCAAACGCGGCGCTGCCCTACATGGGTGTAAAAGATATCAGCTTCGGCGGCACCACAGTGCGCCTGATGCGCCTGTCATTCTCCGGCGAACTGGCCTATGAAGTCCATTGCCCCGCGAACGATGCCATCGCAGTGTGGGACCATATCATGCAAGCCGCCGCACCGCTCGAGATCAAGCCCTATGGTCTCGAAGCACTCGCCTCGCTGCGCATCGAGAAGGGCCATGTCGCGGGCCTCGAACTCGATCACCGCAACACGCTGGATGATCTGGGCCTCGGCAAAATGGCGGCGAAAGAAAAACCCTATGTCGGCAAGGAATTGCGCTTCCGCGAGGACTTGCAAGCACCGGATCGCTGGTCGCTTGTCGGGCTGGAATTGCTGGAGCCAGACAAAAAACTGCGTGGCGGTTCTATTCTCTTTGCCGCCGCCGACGCAATCAAAGGCCATGGCCGGGGCTACATCACCTCAGTCACATGGTCGACAGAACTCAAGAAGTTCATCGCCCTCGGCCTCTATCATGGCGGCCTGAAACACGAGGGCGAGGAGATCATTGCGGCCTTCCCGTTGAAGAACGAACAGGTGCGCCTGAAAATCGTCTCGCCGCATTTCATCGACAAGGAAGGAGTGCGTCTCCATGCTTGACGCCCGCTCCCCACTTGGCCGGGAGGCCCGTTTCGAGCGCGACGGCGTGACGCTCAGCGAAGCCGCAGATTTCACCCTCACGCAGGTGGCAGGTGACGACAAAGCCCTGAAAAAAATCTTGGGCAAATTGCCCGCCAAAATCGGAACAGCATTGCAGCAGGAAAACTGCACCGTGTTCCGTGTTGCGCCAAAACAGCATTGGGTTCTGGGTGATTCACCAAAAGCAAGCGATGGCGTCTACGTGACACCACTCTCGTCTGGCCGCACCCGCATCCTCCTCGAAGGCCCTCGCGCCCGTGATGTGCTGGCCGCCTGTGCGCTCATCGATTTCTCCATGCGCGATTTCAAATCCGGCCATTTCGTTTTGACCGGCATCCACCACACACCCGTGACCATTCATTGCATCGGTGACAACAGCTTTCACGTCTATGCGCTTCGTACGTTCGCTTTAAATGTGTGGCAATGGCTGTGCGACATTTCAGAGGGTTTGCCCCATGCATGACATTCTCGATCTCGAACGTTATCCGCTCGACCAGATTGGCTCGCCCCAATGGTTGGCGCTTGTTGAGCACTGCAAGGCTGACCTTGCCCGCAATGGCATGTTCAATCTGGATGACCTGATGCGCCCAGGTGCAATCGAAAAATCATTGGCCGAAGTCAAGCCCGTCATCAACACCCTGTCCTTTACCCACACCCGGGATCACAACATCTATTTCATGAAGTCGATTCCGGGTCTTCCGGATGATCACCCCGCACTCGCCAAAACCAAAACCACCAACCACACCGTCTGCGCGGATCAAATCCCGCACAGCATCGTCATGCATATTTATGAGTGGGCACCCCTGATCGTCTTCATCGCCGCCACCATGGACAAGCCAGCGCTTTACCCCATGCGGGACTGGCTGGCCCGCGCCAATGTGATGGCCTATCGCGACGGCGAAGCCCTGAACTGGCACTTTGACCGCAGCGAATTCACCGTCACGCTGTTGTTGCAGGCCCCAAATGAAGGCGGCGAATTCGTCTACCGCTCTGACCTTAGAACCGCTGATGATCCCAACTACGACGGCGTGGCGAAATTGCTGCGTGGCGAGGATACGCAAGTCAAAACCATGAACGTCTCGCCCGGCACCCTCAACGTTTTCCGCGGCCGCAACACCGCCCATAGGGTCAGCACCGTGAAGGGTGAACGCGAACGCATCATCTCGGTGTTCACCTATTATGAAAAGCCGGGCGTGATGTTTACGCGGGAGGAGCAGTTGGGCTTTTATGGGCGGACGGGTTGACATATATACGGCATTGCCGTATATGGATTTGTGCAATCGGTTTTGACAACTGCAACTTTCTTGCGGCAAGTGTCTGCTTGCCAGCTTGATGATTTGGATGTGCAAGACTTGTCTGTTACCATTGCCCGCAATCCGCTGGCGGGGGACCTCATTCCCGGAACTGGTGGTGCGCGGTAAGCTGCGCCATGCACTGCGCGGGAAAGGCAAAAGCGGTGGCTTGCGAACTATTCATTACTTCGGCGGCACCGACGTTCCTGTGTTCCTATTGGCAATCTACGGCAAAAACCAACGGGCAAATATTACTTCCGCCGAGAAAAACGAATTGGCAAAATTGCTTCCTCAAATCGTCGACAACTACAGAAAGAAGAGTGTGAGATGAATAATTTTGGCAGAGACCTGATTGAAAGTGCTCGCGAGGCCGTTGCTATTTCAGCTGGAAAAGCAAGGCCCGCAGCACGCTACGATGTTGAGGCCGTTGATGTTGCTGGCCTGCGCAAGCGTATGAATTTGTCGCAAAACAAATTTGCCAAGAAATTCGGTTTGTCAGCAGCCACGGTGCAAGACTGGGAGCAGGGTCGCCGCTACCCGGACTCAACTGCCCGAATTTTGTTGAAGGTGATCGCCCTGCGTCCGGAGGCAGTCGTCGCCGCGCTGGAAGGTTGATCACCCCCGCATCCGTTTGCCCTCTGGATCAAATGGTGGCTCAGCAATGATTGTCGCCTTGCGCATGTCGCCGATCAACTCAATTTCAAAACCGGTTTCACCCACCAATTCCTTTGGTACATAGCCTTGCGCCATCGACTTATCGACATAATGTGCAAAGCCACCGGACGTGACCCAGCCCACCACCTTGCCCTTGTGCCAGATTGGTTCGTCACCCAGCACATCGGCATCGGCAGCATCGACGATCATGGAGACGCGGCGTAACTTTCCACCGGACGTTTTTTCCGCCATTGCAGCATCACGGCCAATGAAGTCGTTTTTTGTCAAATCAATAAAGCGGTCCATGCCTGCTTCGAAGCCGCCGTAAATCGGGCGCAACTCGCGATACCACGTCGGGAAATTCTTTTCGAGCCGCATCGACAACAGGGCCCGCATGCCAAAATTCACCAAACCATGAGCCTTGCCTGCCGTGTGGATTTCGTCAAACAGGCGGCGCTGATATTCGGGCTTCACCCAGATTTCAAAACCAAGGTCGCCCGTATACGTCACGCGGTTGATCAGGGCCGGGCAATGGGCAATCTCCATGCTGCGATGATCCATGAATTTGAAGGCTGCATTTGACACATCTTCATCCACCAGCGCTTGCAACACATCGCGTGATTTTGGCCCGGCAATCGAAAGCCCCACCAGCCCCATGTCGAGGCGTTCAATGTGCACGGAACCGTCGCTAGGCTGATGCTGTTCAAACCAGCGCATATGATATTTCTGGGCCTGGGAGGAACCCCACATGTAGAATGTCTCAGGGCCAGCTTTGGCAATGGTAAAGTCGCCAATCAGCTTGCCGCCGGGGTTCAACATGGGGGTGAGAATGAGGCGGCCCTGTTTCGGCATCTTGTTGGTCATCAATCGCGACAGGAAGCTCTCGGCACCTGAACCCGTAAAGCGATACTTGGCGAAATTGGCAATTTCGGTCACACCCACGCCATTGCGCGTGGCCAGCACTTCGGCCTTCACATGGGCGAAATCATTGGAGCGGCGGAACGATACAACGTCCTTCGGCTCCACACCCTTGGGCGCAAACCACAGGGGCGTTTCCAGCCCCCAGGAATCCCCCATGACAGCACCTTGTGCGCGCATTACATCATAGATCGCAGTGGTCTGTTGTGGCCGTGCTGCAGGCAATTCTTCATTCGGAAAGCGGATGGAGAAGCGCTTGGAATAGTTTTCCCGCACTTTTTCGTTGGTGTAAGTGCGCGTGGCCCATTCGCCAAATCGCGCCACGTCCATGCCCCACACATCAAAACCCGGATCGCCATTCACCATCCATTGTGACAGGGCAAGTCCAACACCACCGCCTTGTGAGAAGCCAGCCATCACGCCGCAAGCCACCCAGAAATTTCGCAAGCCCTGTACCGGCCCCACCAAAGGGTTGCCATCCGGTGTGAACGTGAAGGGACCATTGATCACCCGCTTGATGCCCGCCTTGGCGAGCGCCGGGAAATGCTTGTACCCCAGTTCCAGGTTGGGTGCGATGCGGTCAAGGTCTGGCTGCAATAACTCACGGCCAAATTCCCACGGCGTCGACTTCGGGCTCCACGGGCGGCAATCCTGCTCATAGGTGCCAAGCACCAGGCCGGAGCGTTCCTGCCGCATGTAGATCTCGGAACGGAAATCAATGATGTGCGGCAATTCGTGGCCGTATTCCTTGTTATAGGCAACCACCTCCGGCATCTCATCAGTGACGAGGTACATGTGCTCCATTGCCAGCACCGGCAATTCCAATCCCACCATGCGGCCCACTTCCCGCGCCCACAGGCCGCCACAGTTCACCACATGCTGGGCGTGAATATTGCCCTTGTCGGAGATCACATCCCAGGAACCATCCGTACGCGGATTGATTTCCACAACCCGGGTGCGCTGATAAATCTCAGCCCCCCCAATACGCGCTGCCTTGGCATAAGCATGGGTGGTGCCCTCTGGATCGAGATTGCCGTCTGCCGCGTCGAGCATCGCACCGACAAAATATTGTTCTTCCAGCAGCGGGTTCATCTGCTTGGCTTCCGCCATGGTCAGCAACTGGCAATCCAGGCCAAGATAACGCGACCGCGCATGGGCCATTTTCAGCCAGTCCATACGGTCTTTCGTGTCTGCCAAGATCAGGCCGCCGGAACGATGCAAGCCGCAAGCCTGGCCTGAAATTTTTTCCAACTCGTCATAGAGATTGATCGTATAGCCTTGCAGCTTCGCCACATTGGGATCACCGTTCAACGTGTGAAACCCGCCTGCGGCATGCCAGGTGGACCCCGAGGTGAGAATGTCACGCTCGACCAGCACCACATCCTTCCAGCCGGCCTTGGTCAAGTGGTACAACACCGAGCAGCCGACCACACCACCTCCGATGACAACGACGTGTGCAGAAGATTTCATGACTGACTCCCAGAAGAAACGTCATTCCGGAGAAGCCCGGAATCCTTTGCCCCAAGTCAGGCAGACCCCGGCCTTCGCCCGGGTGACGGTTGTGCGCATTTGAATGAGAAACTATCGGCATTGGCCGCGCGCTTCAATCACCTCTTGCGGTGAATTCTTCTCATCGCCAAAGAAAAACCCCGCGGCTTTCGCTGCGGGGAGTTGGTTACGCCAGTCTTGGGAGGAATAGAGTGGAGTCTCTTAAGCCCTCTGCAGACGGGATGCCGTCACAGACAAACTCAGATAGCTTCCTTGACTTCCTTGGCAGCGCGGAAGGCCAGCTTCTTCGATGCCTTGATCTTGATCTGCTCACCCGTCAGCGGGTTGCGGCCCAGACGTGCCGGACGCTTCTTTACCTGGAAAATGCCAAGGCCGGTAATGCGCACCTTGTTGCCCTTCTTCAGGTTCTTGACTGTCACATCAACAAAGTTCGACAACAGTTCACCCATGCCCTTCTTCGACATCTCATGCTTTTCAGCAAGTTCAGCAGCGATCTTTGAAAGGGCTACTGTCAGTACTTTTTCTTCGGCCATTGCACTCTCCTTGGGTTACGGCGAATCGTTAATGAAACTTGAATACATCACCCAAGCGATCTGTAAAACCCTTTATTTTCGGGCCTGTTTTGAATTGTAACGCAAAATACCCAAGTAAATCGCGGTTAACTCTTTGTTAACGCTTTTAAAACTGAAATAATCATTTCAAATCAATAGGTTAAATCATTCAAACAAAATCAACATGTGATTTCAATGCAATTCCGGGCAGATCGTGTTTGTTGCAAAACTGTTGCAAATTGGCCGCCCGTGCTGTTGCATTTGCGTTGCCGGACATGTTGTTGCGGTGAATCCGGATGTCTGTCACGGGAGTCATCAACCGCGTCATCAGCTGCCCGGCTCTCGCCACACGCAGGTACCAGTCCCAATCCCAGTAATAGGGCAGGGTCTCGTCAAACAGGCCGAGTGATTGATGCAGGCTGCGGCGGTAACAGACCGCCGAAATCAGAATGGTATTGTCGCGCTTCAATGATTCAGCATCAGCATTCTTAGCAAAGCGCTTGCGCACGCCGTCCGGAAACACCAGCGTTCCGTCGCCGAACACAAAATCACTTTCAGCCTTCAGGCATTCTACACTCGCAGACAAGAAAAATGTGTCCGTCCAGACATCATCATCATCCAGCCAGGCAATCGCATCGCCCCGCGCATTGACTACCCCCAAGTTCCGCGCTGCAACCGCACCCGCCTGCCCGCT